>CALIJC010000021.1 GCA_938017575.1 uncultured Patescibacteria group bacterium | reverse complement strand
TACCCGGAGGGGCTCGAACCCCCGACCTTCTGGGCCGAAACCAGACGCTCTAATCCAACTGAGCTACGGATACATTAATTGAACCTATCCAACTAATCCTTATAGCTAAATAGGTTCGTTGATTATATAACTCTATATTTATAAATTAGTCAAGCAATGGTAAAAACCAACGTTGATTATTTGTTATAAATTTTTTTAGCTTTTTTCGTTTTCACTTTTTCTTCTTTAGGTTCTTGAGATTTCTTTTTTTTAAATGTTAAATAAGTTATAAATAGTAGCGTTGTAACAATTAAATAAACAATAATTGGCTTATCAATCGTCTGCAATATTCCAAACCTCTCTGAAAAATAACTAAAGTATACGTTTAGAATATGCGTTGCCACCGCCATAATTACACCTAAATACCAAGCAGTCATTTTTACTGTTTTATATTCTATTTTTTGTAGAAATATTTTAAAGAAGATAAGGAATATGACGATATTCATGAAAAACACAGAGAACGCATTGATTACTCTGAATTCTTCGATTTTCTCAGTAAAGGCGATCACCGGGATAATATCTTTATAAAAAATTATTCTCCAATATCCTCTAAATATAAAGCCTGCTACAATTGCCGTTGCCACCCTAAAAAACAGAATTAACAAAGAGATGTTTAGTATCTGCCTAAAAAAGGCTTCCATAAAGGTCAACTCATCTTTTTCAAGCTCCACTACTTCGACATTATTATTGTCAGTTTTTAGTACTGTTTTCTTTTTTAATATTGTCGGCATGAACGATTTATTTTTTATTGATTAACAACTATTTGGAACTCTCTGTCTACTATTGTACCACTATTATTTAATATGTCAACTCTCAGGGCCATGTCTACTGATGAGGTTCCAGTTAGCAATGTTCTATCGTGCTGCATGTAAACTGCAATGTCTCCAGTATCATCAAAACTCAATGTATTTGCGGAATCTTCTTCAGCAACAGGAAAAGGAGGCCAGTCAAACATAGTTGCTTCTGTGGTGGTGTTGATATCAACTAGGCTCAAATCAAGGTTACTAAAAACAGAATTATTCAAACTATCTAGATATCTCAAATATGAAATTGAACCACCCAAATTTAGATTACTGGTAGTGTATTTTAAAATTCTTCTTCTGGCATCTGAATCAGAAGCATCCATAGTAATTGTAGGAGTGTTTAGAACATCTTCTAGTAGAACTGGATTATAGTAACTAAGCGAAATCTTATCAATTACTGGGGAGTGTGCATTATCTCCTGAACGTAGTGTTAATCTAACTCTAATACAATTATTATCACTGATTTCGTCAGGTAACTCAATAATATCTATTGGATCAGGAACTGTTGCTTCAACGTAGGCTGGATATATTGCAGTAGCGCAATTTGCACTAGTAGTTCCAGAGACTTCGACTTTATATTTATCAACATTATTTAACGTTACTGCAGTATTATCGAAGGTCGACTCAGTTATCTCAATTGAGTTCCAGGCTACATTGGTATCAGTACTATCAAAAATAAACTCAGTAAACGCTTCTGGTTCTGAAGCTGCAGTATCCATATCAAATCCAGATTCATAATATAACCCTTCTTCTAAAACCGCCAGGTCATCAATGTCGGTAACGATTGGCTCGATTTCTGCCTTTTTTCGTCCTTGAGCAAATGTCAAAAATGAAGTTTCATCTGTAATATTTCCATCAGAATCATCCCCGTTTTTTTCAAAATAAGCAAAAACTGGGTCGTCGCATATCATGTAATAACCTGCCTGGTATTGAGCCGGGTCTCCTCCAGAAAATGATCCAAGCTCACCTTGGTTTACATAAGTTGAGGAGTTTGTGGACAAAGTAACAGATGTAACTGAAGTGTCAGAGTCATCAAAAATTTCACAAACAGTTCCTGGATCATTACTAACAATTGAGACATACTGGATTCCAGTAGTGAAGAGAAACTCAGTACCAAACTCTTTTTTGGGGAAGAAGGTGGATGCCTCATTACCATCACTATCAGCTTGAGAAAAAGCAGCAATTGGACCATCAGCAACGATTTTCATACCTCTACCCTGCCCTTGGGTTGCCCCTCCGGCCTCATTATAAAATAGTGATCCTGCTGCGTTTACAGTAATTGCTCCACTGTCTGTTCCGTCATCGTAATAAATAGTAATTGTAGTTGGGTTGTTCTCAGTAGCTAGCATTAGACCATTACTGTTTACTCCATATAAAATATACTCGCTACTACTCTCTTCAAAGGCTTCTTCAACAGGATATAATAGCAAGGAGTCAGAGGTAGGTGTAGCTGTTCGATTAGCATGTTTGTGAATCAAGATTGGTGTTGTTGAGGTTATTCTGACACTATTACCAGGTAGTGTTCCGGTTTGTGTATTAACATCTCTAACTATGTTTTGAACAACATTTTGAGTTAGATTTACTGCGGCTCCAAAAGCCACCCAACTAGTTCCATCATGTCTCTCAAATGTCACGGTACTATTAGAGAATGGAGCAACCAATGAATATTCATCAATATCTCGAGTATCGACTGTCAAAAACTTGGTTCCAGCAAAACTGATCGGATTAAGATTATCTGAGGCGTTTGTAAAGACTGAACCTGTAATTGGTCCATTGACTGAGACTGTATCGCCTTGGTTTATTAAGCCTGTTCCTGTAACTGAACCATCATCGGCTAAAGTATAATTAGTACCAGCATCAAAATCTGTATAGTTAATTCCACGAAAATCCATCTCATTATCTTCAGTAAATGAATAAATATTGTAAGCTGAATCAGCTAATACTGCAACATGATCAATTACATAATGACTGATTTGTTTGGTTGACCTAGTAAATGTGGCTTCTGGATTGGATGTGGTTGTTTCTGTGTTATTCGAGTTATAATAAATATAAATCGTGCTTGTGCTAGAACCAGCAATTGCTGGAGATTGAATCCACAAATATCCGTCATCTTGTGCATTATCAAACTCTTCAAGTAAATAATTTATATCATCTGCTCCGTTTCCAAGAGGACCAGCTACTCTAATATCTCCACCGTTTGTTTGAGCATTTGCGTCCAAATTTGTGGTGGAAGTAAGATTGCTAAGATTGATTGGGAGGTTGTATTCATCAATGGCTGAGGCAGAATTATTGGTAATTGTTACTGGAATTCTGTTAGAAAATGTTGACCCAGTCCCTAGTGTCCACGATCCAGTTTCAAAAGCTACATCGCTAACTGTTGGGGCTTGATGAATATATTGGCGGTTTTGCTTCCATGAATAAAGCTGGGTTTCATCATCTCCAGTTTCTCTTTCAAAATACGGACTAATTGGATGATTGGCTTGAATACAAGCTCCAGCATTATACTCCAAACCTTCAGCGGTATCACCAAAGTAACCTTTAGAAGGATTATTGACATTACCTACATTTGGCACCATGGTAATAGTTTCATCTGGGGCACCAACTCCACACTGAGTTGCATCTTCCCACAATTCTACAGTTGTTGTTACTCCAGCGATTCCAGCAATTGCTATATATTGAGCATCCTGAGGAATAATAAACCTATCTCCCATCTGTTCTCTAGGTAAGAAACTAATTGTTTCACCACCATCACTATCAGCTAAAGAGCTAGCTGCAACAGGCTTATTTGCAACAATACGAAAAGCTGGATCAGAACCATCCGAGCCTGCTGGAGAATAGTAAATATTATCACCCCTATCGAGTTCATCAGAACCGCCAACAGTGTAAGATGCAAAGTAATTATCACTTCCATAAATGAACACGTCTGTATCGTCTTCTAGAGCAGCAATTTGTAAATTCCCTGAACCAACACCATACCACTCTTCTTGAGCAGGAAACATAATAAGAGAGTCATTTCCAGTATCGCCAACTCCAGACACCAAAAAAGGACAACCATTTGTGCTTTCAATTATTGCTGTATCGTCAGCACCAAAACGTGTTGGCCCCACCTCTGTGTACAAACTACTAGTACCTTGTGTTACAGTAATTGACCCACCAGTCACAATCGCGTTAGCTGAATTTCTGATTTCAATATCAGCATCACAGTAAGGAGATAAAAAATTAAACTCTTGGTTATTTCTATCCATTCTGTAGACAAATTGTGTTCCTGCATTAGATGCTGGTATAAACGACTCTGTATTAGTTGTAGAAAATGTTGGCTGAACTGGACCTAGAGTAGCAACCCCTTGTGTTTCGACTAGCGGATCAGGGGTTACACCACTACTTACCCCAAATATATCATACTCATCAAGAGTTTCACTAGAAGCATTAAAACTCAATGCATTACTATCTGTATAACTACCAACCTCAAGAATTTCTCCATCGTATCCTCTTGCAAGTGCATAGTAAATATCTTCAGGGTTAGAATAAGTGAAAACACTATCTTTGTTGGATGTTGAAGTAGCGGTTGGGTTGCCGTAATATAAACAATAATTTGTAGAAACCCCTGCATTAATCGTATCAGGTTGAATCCAGATTCTAGTGTTGTTAGTGTTGATTTCATCAGCAATGTAGTGATCAATAACGTTACCTGAAGCGTCAACAATCCTAATATCTTCTCCACCCGATTGCATTCTACCTGCTGAGATTTCAGTAACTGTATCAAAATCTAAATATAATTGATATTCAGTGAGATTAGTTACTCCAGCAGTGTAATCAATATCAAAACACTGCCTGTAACGCCAATTGTGTTTAGTTGCAGTGTCACCGTCATCATTCCACCAGTTTCCATTATCAATAATGTTTGGTCTATTAGCTCCGTAGTGGTTTAATGATAATAGCTCATCAGTTAAAGGGGTGTTTACATAAGCTTCTAAATCGTCTTGTCCGATTTCGAACTGCCCTGCTGAATAGCTAGTAGAGTTAAATTCTGCTACAGTGTCATATTCCTGCAATGACTCAGTTTCGTATTTGTAAATTTCTAGGCCCTCTACGGCAATTTGGTTATTATTTATAAAATTTTGTGGAATTAGGGTTGCTAACGCACTGGGGTTGATTAAATAGGCAATACCAGTAGTTAGAACTATAGAACACACAACAATATATGAAGCAATTTTTATCAAGCTTTGTTCTCTAACATTTTCTGGAACAACCAAGAAGTAAATCTTCACAATAGCTAAATATAATAAAGCAAAAAAAAGTTTTATAGCTTTAGAGAAAAGCGTGTAAATAGGAATTATAATTAACTGAAATATTGCTTTGAGTACCATCGAAAATATCATACACTGTTGGTATGAGTTCAAATAAATGCTTGAACTACATTTAACATCATTTATATTTTTTCAAGCCCAGCACACTATTTAATTTAGAATGCTGGGCTATTTTATCTAACTTCTAATAGATAGATAATTATTATTTATACTAACTAAGTAGGTGTAGCTGCAACAGTCAAATTGAATGTTCCAGTGTTAGCTGTTCCGGCTTCGTCGTTCATGTTGGCACCACAATCAACAACTAATGCTAGCTGTCTTTGCTCACCTGCAGGAACTGTGAATGGACCTGTTGTAGTTGATACTGCAGTAAGAGATACGCCACCTGCTGCTGCTGGAGTTGTATCAGTAACCTCTAATTGAATCGCACCATCTGGAGCTGCGGCATCTTGCCAATCTGCAAGAGAGCCATAGTTACCTGGGTTAGGATTACTAGTAACGGGTGTTGTACTGTCAGCTACAGAAGTAAACAACCAGATATCAGCATCAGAACCATCAGCTGCAGTATCTGCAAAAGTTGTTGTTGTTGCTGGAGTTGTAGTTGCACCCTGAACACCATCTTCGATAGTCAAAGTTACATCCCAACTTTCTGTAGCAGTTGTGTTTTGTAATTGAATCACATCAGTATAGTAAGTCCTATCTCCAGTGAAACAACTAAA
>CALIJC010000020.1 GCA_938017575.1 uncultured Patescibacteria group bacterium | reverse complement strand
CCAGCTTTTTCAATTCTTCGTAGAACTTCGCCAGTAAGGTTACGCATAACACCGTCTGGTTTCATCATTACATAGGTTCTTTGGTTTCTAATTCCTTGGATTTTCGGGTGATTCAATTTTTCTGACATGGGTCAACAATATAAGGGATTATAAAAAATGTCAAGAATAAAACCTACTCGATTTGTCTAGTAATTTTGAATATTTTTGTTGTACTGCCGGCATGCTTTTTGTAAAAAAAATTGTTGTGAAAAACTTATAGGGTTAAACATATTAGACAAGCTAGGAGAAGAGGCTTTAAAACAAGAGAGGAAGCTTTAAGATTTAAAACAGGAGAAGAGGCTTTAGGCCTCTTCTTCATCAGGTAATATATACACATCTCTTGGTTTGGAGCCGTTTTGTGGACCGACTATTCCCAGAGCTTCTAATTTATTAATGATTTTAGCAGCTTTTGGATACCCTATTCCCATCATTTGTTGCAAGAAACTGGCTGATGCTTTTTGGTATTGGATTACGAGTCTTTTAGCTTCTAGCAATGCTTCATCTTGTTCGTCACCATCTGCTTTATTGCTCATTCCAGGAACGTTTATCTTGGTTCTTGGGGTTTGGGTTACTGACAAATCTAAATTACTAAACCCTTCTGTTTCTTCTGCTTGTTTTTTAAGGAACTTAACAACCCTCTTGACCTCTTCTTCTTCTACATTAGGACCTTGGAATCTAATTGGTTTCATGTAACTTGGTGATGTGATTAGACCATCTCCCTGCCCTAGTAGTTTTTCAGCACCTGTTGAATCCAAAATAACTCTACTATCAACCTGTGAAGCAACTGTGAAAGCGATTCTAGTTGGCACATTGGCTTTGATCAACCCTGTTACTACGTTTGTATCAGGTCTTTGAGTACCCAAAACAATATGGATTCCCACTGCCCTAGACATTTGCGTCAACCTAACGATTATTGGCTCAACCTCAGATTTTGCTAGCATCATCAAATCTCCCAGCTCATCAATTACAAAAACGATGTATGGCATTTTTTCAGGTTTTTCTTCTTCTGTGTCTATCCAATCTGGTATTGAGTCAACAAACTGATTATAGTCTTTGATGTTTCTTTTTCCGTATTTTTCCAGAATTGTATACCGTTTGTCCATTTCTAGAACTGTCCATTTTAGTGAATTAATAGCTTTGTCTGCTTCAATAATTACGTTACTGAGCAAGTGAGGGGCGCCTTCATATAATTTCAACTCTACCCTTTTCATATCTACTAACACCAATTGCAATTCATAAGGGCTGTATTTGGTCATCAAACTGAGCAATAAACCATTAATCCAAACAGATTTTCCTGAACCAGTTGCACCTGCAACTAACAAGTGAGGCATCTTTGTAAGTGGAAAAATTAGCTCATCACCACGAACATCTTTACCAACAATCAAAGGCAATTCATCTTTGGAATTTTGGAATTTAGGGTGTCGAGCAATATCCCCTAGCCTGACTTGGGATTTTACTGCATTTGGAATTTCTATACCAACTAATGATTTTCCAGCGATTGGAGCTTCTATACGAATACTGGTAGAAGCCAGTGCCAAGGCTAAATCTCTTTGTAAACCATCAATTGTTGATAACCTCACACCATTTGCGGGTTTGAAAGTATACTGCGTAACTGTTGGTCCGATATATTCGTTGCCCATTTCTACTTTGATTCCGAACTGTTCTAGTGTATTTTTTACAATGACTTTATTACCTGCAATATCACCTGGCTCGGATTTAGATTTGGAGGTTTTTAGATTGTCTAGACTTGGTAGATTCCATTTAGAATCAGCAGAAATTACCGGTTTTAAATCAATATTTACTGGATCGTTTGAAACTTCTTTTTTGGACTGTTTTAGAGGGATTACAGGCTCATCATCGAGATCGAATGAGTTATTACTGGTGTCTTCTTCTACGTCAAAATCGTTTGAAAAACCAGTGTTAGCTGGATTAGGTCTTTTTGGCTTTCTTTCTATAGTAGAGCTAATCTCAGAACCTGAGAAACCATCAGTTTTATCTTCAAAAGCTTTAAAGAAATTGGGAGCATAATTCCAAACCCTTGCTGGTTCTTTTATCACTAGAGATATTTCTTTTCCTAACTCATCAAAAGTCATTTTTGAAATTAAAAAGAACCCATATAAAGCTACAAAAAACATCATAATAAATCCACCTACTCTACCAAAAGAACCAAACAATCTTGGATACATTAGATACCCAATAAACCCTCCACCTGAAGAGATATCTGTCAAAGTTCTAACTCCGAAAAATAAACTAAGATATCCACATAAACATAGAATTAAAACTATAATCCCCCATAGATGAGTAAAATCAACACCTTCATTATTATTCTCTGTATTTCTTTGAAGATTTAATAGCTTGAAAGCGCACCAACCAAATGCAAAAACAACTAGTACGCACCCGTAACCTAGCGCATACCATAGGAATGAACTGACGAAATTACCAAATGTTCCTGCTAAACCTACTAGTGATAAAAAAGTAATTGCTGCTGCTGCAAAACATACAACAATTCCTAATGTAATTTTTAACTTGTCATCCAAATCTGGAGTAACTTTTGGCAATTTGATCATATCTGATATATTCTAAATAGATTTTGAAATTCTATCAAGTTTATAATAAACTATCGATTTTGTCTGTTTTTAAGACCTTTAGGAGAAAAGTTTACAGTTGATAGTATTTGACAAAACATGTGTTTATGGTTTTTCCTTTTTGAGTGGTTACTAGGAATCAGTAATGAAAAAAGATCCGTTTACTACTGCAATAAGACAGGGTCTTGGCTGTAAAAGCAAATTTATTCCATCAATGTGGTTTTATGATGCAAATGGCTGTAAGATTTTTGAAGAAATCCTGGATCTTCCTGAGTACTATATACCTCAAGCAGAGCATGAGATAATTACTAATTCTGCTGAATATATTGCGTCCGAGCTACCAGATGAATATAACATTATTGAGCTTGGGGCAGGGAACGGGAATAAGGCAATTAACCTTATCCAAAATCTAAATATACACAGCCCTGGATGCGAAATTTGTTACTACCCAGTTGATATTTCATCTTGGTCTAATCAACAGCTAAGAAATAAATTTGAAATAAGCTTACCAGGAATACCGGTAAAGAAGGTTAATTTATCTTTTTTGCAAGGATTAAAAGGGTTTGTAGATTGTAAAAAACCTAGATTAGTAATGTTTTTGGGTAGTAGTATAGGGAACATGACAATTACTGAATCTATTAAATTTTTAAAGGAGGTTAGGGCAACTTTATCCAAAGGTGATTTATTTTTTATTACTTTTGATTTGGTTAAATCTCCAGAGATAATTTTACCTGCATATAATGATTCACAGGGTGTTACTGCAAGATTTAACTTAAATTTATTAACCAGGATAAACAAAAGATTCCAGGGTAATTTTATTTTAGATAATTTCAGGCATACACCAGTTTACAATTCTGAACTGGCCAGGGCTGAGAGTTATTTAAAATCTACAAAGGCTCAAAAGGTGTATTTAAAAAAACTAAAGTTGACAATTAAATTTCGGGCAGGGGAATTGATTCATACTGAAATTTCTCAGAAATATGATACAAATTCAATCTGTCATGTCTGCACCAGCGCAGGTTTTGGCTTGGTTGATAGTTTCTTTGATAATAAAATATATTGTAATGGAAGACTGCTGAGAGCTTAGATGCACCCAAAAAAGTAGATAATGCCTGTGATTAGATGTTGCAGGCGGTTTTTTTAGACAAAAACAAGAATTTACGATAGAATAGATTTGTGCAAATCAATATAGTAGAGCTTACATTTCAAGAAAGAAAATTAATACAAAAAATTTTAAATATGACCGAGAGTGAAATTGGTCTAGGGGAGGTTTTGCTCAATTCTAAGCAGTATAAACAGTTTATTAAATCACAAAAAAAACTAGCCCAAGACTATCCTCTAGATTACTTATTGGGAGATATTAGGTTTTTGGATAAAAAATTTTACCTGGATGAAACTGTTCTAATACCTAGAGAAGAAACTGAATATTGGGTCAAGAACCTCCAAGAAACAATCGAGAAGGGAGATTTATTAGTAGATATAGGTGCGGGTAGTGGGGTAATCGGGATCAGTTTGAATGGACTTTTTAAACAGGTTTGTTTGGTTGATGTTTCTAAAGGCGCTATCAATATTTGCGATAAAAACATTATGGAAAACGACGCTAAAAATACTCAGGCAATTCAATCAGATTTATTTGAAAACAAAGAGTTAAAGAATCTAATAAACAACACCGATAACTGGACTTTGGTGGCTAATTTACCCTACCTGCCCGAAAGTGAAAAAAAATATAAATATGACAATAATGTGAGCTGGGAACCAGATATAGCACTATATTCAGGGATTGATGGTTTGGATTTGTTTAAAAAAATGATTTATCAGCTATCTCAACTAAAATTGCCGGATTATATATACTTAGAATTAGACCCTGGGAATGTTGATCAGGCTGCTGATATTTTGACCAATGCAGGATATGAAACATCTATTAGGATTGATATTTATGGTAAAAACAGGTTTCTAGTTGGACAACGTTAATTAACCCAAGTATACTCCTATTGTTTTATATATTGACAAACAAAATTATTTTGAGTTTTTTTAAATTAAATCTAGGCTTATGGAACAAGAATACGAAAAGACATTAGTTGAAACACTAACTATGTTGGTAAAACCTCTGGTGAATGAGTTAGAAATAACTGTGAATCGTGAAGGGGAGCAATTTCGTGTGAATGTTAATACTGATAGAAATGAGCTACTTGTGGGTCACCGCGGAGAAAATATCAAAGCTATTCAGCACATCACTAGAGTAATTGTGCATATCAAATTCCCTCAAGACCGAACTCATTTTATGATTGATGTTGGCGAGTTCAAAAAAACTCGTGAGAGCTTAATTAACTCAGCAATCCCAGAGATAACCCGATCGGAGGTGATTGAACAAGGAAATACGATTGTTTTGGTTGGCCTAAATGGCTATGAAAGAAAATTGGTTCACAATTTAGTTAATGAAGTAAATGGGCTCGATACAAACAGTATTGGTGAAGGATCTGAACGCAAACTAATGATTAGACCAACAGAAGACTCTTCTGGAATCTCTTCTATGGATAATGCGAAATTTATTGATATTGAAGATTATAGAGAAAACCAAGAAGAAAATTCCGACGAAGAAAAATAGAAAAATTGTTGAAAAATATTTAACTCCATAATTGGAGTTTTTTTGTTGCTCATTTTTTTGGAACAATTAAATTTTCTTTGTAACCTTAAATGTGATAAATTATAGAAATTCTTTCATAAATCCTTTTTTAGAGGGTTTTATTTATTAAGCATTAACTTAATCATTAATATGATAAAAAGTTGTTATATTTTAAATTATAGGTGTAATTATGTCATCGATGTTGATGATTAATATATACAAGTTATTCATCTACTTTTTATTTTTTTACTCACCTACCTAGAATATATTTTTAAACGTAAAGATTACATATTTTGTTATAAATATTTCAAAAATATTATTAAAACTATACAACATTAAGGTAGGTCAAAAGATATTGAATTACAAATTAAAAACCACAAATATTAAAATTCGCAGCTTCGCTGCGATGTGTTTTTTATATTTTTTAAACACATGTTTATAGTTTAGTTTGTCTATTATATTACTATACAGAGATAGTATATGTGTATACTATCTCTGTATATACTATATATTTGGTGTATATATATTATTGAAACAATAGTTTGATTGATATTATTGAGTATATTTGATAATTTTACAATATCTTTTCTTGACAGAAATTGAATTATATCTTCTATATGGATAGTATATGTATATACAGTATATGTGTATACAATTTTATCACTTATAGACTAATATGCGAAGGAAAATAAACAACCCTAGTGATTATCCAGGATTTTTAATTTGGCAGGCCAGCAATGATTGGCATCGTCAATTGGATTCATTGTTAGCCAGTTTTGATCTGACTTATGTACAGTTTTTATTGCTAGTAAATTTGGACTTTATTTCCTCTGAAAATAGATATGTAAACCAAAAGGATTTAGTGGAGATAATGAATGCAGATAAGAATCTTATTTCGCAAGTATTAAAGAGATTAGAATTAAAAAAATTAATTAAAAGAAAGGTAGATAAAAACGACACCCGCTCTAAACTCGTGTTTTTAACAGCAGATGGTAATAAAAAAGTTTTACAAACACAGGGTATAATCGATCTAAAAGATTTTGTGTTCTTACAGGCCAGGCTAAATGATATCAGTGTTTTTGTAGAGAACCTGAGATTGATTCAGTTAAAAAAGGGTGGACCAACTAAGGTTAAAATTTAGATAAATGAGTAGGGGTTAAATCTACTTTTCTGTAAAAATACCTTCGAAAACTATTTGGTCTAGGGGGTTTCTAGTTGATGGTTGATTGTCGGAATCCTGCAATTCTTTGGGTAGGCTTGAGACATCACCAGGTTTTCCAACCGCCACCATACATTCAATATCCCAAATATTTTCTAAACTCAACAACTCCCTAGCCTTTGCATAATCAAACCCTCCCATTGGATGGATTACTAGGTTCTGACTGGTACCTTGTATGGCCATGTTTTCAAAAGCTGAACCGGCCTCAAAAGAGTGTGATCTTTGGTCAGAGCTTTTATAGTATGAGTTTTTTCTAGATAGTATTATTATCAAGTTTGAGGCATTTTTACACCAGATTTTGTTTCCATCTGCTAGTAGTTCTAAAAAAGTGGACCAATGCTCTGTATCTTTGCTGGCATATACGAATCTAGTTAGTTGATTATTGTTCGATGATGGTGCCCACCGAGCTGCTTCGAATAACGTCATTAGCTCCTCTTTGGATAAGGTTTCTCCGGACATAGCTCGTTTGGATGTACGATTTAGAATAATAGGATTTATCGGGTATTTTGATGATCGAAGATTAGAATTATTGCTCATATTGACAACTATGCGAAAATTAGCTTGTTTTGGGAAGGGGATAAATTTATTTTGCAGGAATAGCAATGATAGTAAATAGTGTTATTGGCATTTATTTATCAATTAGCCTGGTATTCTTTATAGATTCTATTCGAGCTTACCCATGTAGAGACTTTCTCCATATTTTTAACTGTGCTATTGGCTCGTTGTTATGGCCATTTGGACTTGTCTTTAGTTATATGGCTATTAAAGAATTATAGGAATAATTGGTGTTGTTAGAATGCTCAATCAAATCAAAAAGAGTTTTACTAAGTTTATTGACATAGCAAGCTTTGGTGCATTTATATATCTCACATTAATCACCTTCATTTATATTAGACCTACTTTGCACAAGGGTTTACTGTTTATACTGGATTATTTGGCACATCATTCAGGTGTGGTTGTTGGTATTGAATACACTGTATTTTTTTATTTAACTGTCGCAATCTGTGTTTTTGCATTCCATATTGAGCCTCATAGGCATGATTACGAAACTCAAGATATCGAATCTGGAAAAGTTCTTGAGTATTTTGCTTCGGCAATTTTATGGCCTTTTTCTGGTTTACTTTACTTATATGGCTTCATATTTACTTACTTTAATTGAAAATACCCCATAAGGAACCAAATTTTTTACCCTTTTGTATATTATACAAGGGGGTTTTGTTTAGATTATTTTGCCCATGGTTGACAGTTTAGTATTCTGGTATTTACATCAAAAAGCTATAAAACACAATAATTTAATATGTCAAAATTACGAGAATACGTCGAAAAAATCAATGAAATGACTAATAATAATCAGGCAGCTGAGGTTTATGAAAAATATTATGCTGATGATATTGTTTCTGTCGATTTAGATGGTACGGTTACTGAAGGTAAGCAAGCTCATATAGATGGGATGGCAGCTTGGGGTGAAAATATCATTGAAATGCATCCATCATCTGTTGTTGGATATGTTGTATCTGGCGATGAGAATGATGGAACTGTGGTTGCTATCTGGCACCATAAATTCAGCCACAAAGAATGGGGAGAAATGGACTATGACCAAGCTAGCGTAACTAAATGGAAAGATGGTAAAGTTGTTCATGAACAATTCCTTGCTGAAATGCCATCAGAGTAAACTACAAACCCCTCAAGGGGTTATTTTTTTAGAAAATATATAAAAATACTATCTTTGATAAATTAGTAAATTGGAGTTTGTTATTGAAATAGAAATGTGCTAGATTCATTTGAAAACCGATTAGAGTGAGAGTTAAAAATTGTTTTGATACCCAATCTGTGTAGTAGAGAAGTTCAATTGTACTCTGGAAATTTGTTAGAATTTTAATAGAGAAAGTACTTATTTTTTATCGGGGTCCCTGCAACAACTTTATTGTTGTTGGGAAAAGGAGGAATAATCTGTAGAAAAAAATATTCATTTTTATGATAGGGGTCCACGCAGAATTGAAAATTCTATGGGGAGAAGGAGGAATAAATGTAGACAACAAAATTTTGCTCAGCTGAGCAAAATGTCGTGGTTGTAATTTATTCCGACGTGGCGGAGGTAGAGAGATTCGAACTCTCGTGGGCGTGAACCCGCACGCTTTCCAAGCGTGTGCAATAGGCCTCTATGCGATACCTCCTGGACATTTTAATCTACCAGATGAGCAAACTATCGTCAACTCCTAAAAAGCCTCAGATTTTATTATTATGAGGTTAATTTTTATAAAAATATTGAGGGTGATTTTTCACCCCCGATTTAGCAATGTTTATTTTGTAATTAAATATGGTCTCGACCAAATTCTATAAACATTATAGTAATCACTCTCAACTGTAAACCCAAAACTTAGGTTTTCAATTGCATTGTCACCATCACCTCCCAGAACACCACTCAGTGCAGGATCCTGGAGTTGAAAATTTTTATTGGCGTAAATTTCTATCTGAGATTGAATAAATATCCAAAGTATTTCACTAATTGTGAGTTTTTGAGTGGTTGTGTATTTTTCTTTAAACAAATACTCCATTCCAAAATCACTAACTAGTCTCAATTGGTTGATATATAGATCACCACTAATATTTTTTGATTCTTCGTGAAACAGAGAATACTCACACTCAGTTGCATTGCCAGGAATTGTACAGAATGGTATATTGAAAATACTTAGCAGGGTATTAAACTGCTGCTTGGTTATTTGTTTACCAAAATATATAACACCACCTAATTCACTAGTTGGTGGTGCATTTGTTATCGGAGTTAGATTAACATTTCTTTCGTCTCCCGTTATTGAGTCACTGCGGTCAATAAAAAGGCTTAGATCGCTTGGATCAACATTGAAAGAAGGGATGTCGGACGATGTATGATTAAATAAATTATTTGCAATGATAATTCTTTTTGACTCAAGTAATTCTACTGTATTGTTATTTACCTTCACCTGATTTTCCTCAAACACTGAGATAGACAATTTCCAGAAATTTGCTTGATTGTCAAGGCGGCGATTGTTTTTGGTTAACCTATCAGCTAAATTTAGAGTAATAATTTTATACTCTTGATAAGATAACAATTTTCCTACTTATTTTTAATATGACCCACTACAATAAACTAATTCGCGACAAAATACCTGATTTAATCAAGTCAAAAGGTGAGACTTGTAAAACACGTATTGCAACCGATGAAGAATATTGGGATAAACTGAAAGAAAAGCTGGTTGAGGAAGTAAACGAGCTGATTAAGGATAATAATATTGAGGAACTAGCTGATGTGCTCGAGGTAATTGATTCTATTAAGAAATATAAAGACTGGCACGATGCTAGAATTGAAAAAATTAGACTGGAAAAAAAGATAAACAAAGGTGGTTTCGATGATAGGATAATCTTGATATCATCATGATATGGAGTGAACTGTTAAAGCCAATAGTTTTTCGGGGCTAATAGTAATTTAGGATATGGAGATTATTGACTTGTTAAAATAAAATATTTTAAATAGTAATGGGTAATTTACTATTATTACAAGGTGGTTATATGAGTTTATTTGCTGGACAGTTTCAACATGAAATTGATTTTACAACAAAGAGGTGTACAAAATGTGGTAAAGACCTAACTAATTTGTTACTAATTGGAGGGGGCGCCACAAACGATAAATGCACTGCAAAAGCAGATAAAATCACCGGTATGAAAGGGTGGCCAATTAATAAAGGGTGACACTAATAGACACTACAGACTAGAAAACCCTAGGGGAAACTCTGGGGTACTACTTACACTCAGCCCAGTTTTTACCTGAGGCTATATCAACTTTGAGTGGGACTTTAAGTGGATTACCAAGCATCATTTCTTTGG
>CALIJC010000019.1 GCA_938017575.1 uncultured Patescibacteria group bacterium | reverse complement strand
TGGTTTTGGGGTAGGAGCTTGTTTAGGTTGAGTCTTTGGATGTGTTTCTTCAATAGATTTGGAATTTTCTGCAGGGATTTGTGAGGTAGTTGTAGGAGTAGTATATAACTGACTATATATTAACGCAAAACAGCTTTTAATTGAACTAATCGGCAGTCTGTAAGAGATTATTTTAGCTAGAGTTTCTATAAAATTACCCATGCCAGATTTGCCATTAAGACTTTGGTCCAAGCAATAATCAAAAAGCTGAGCCAGAAAAGCATCAGGGTCGACGCCAGAAGTTTCGACTGCATTAATAATCGAATTCAAATCTCCACCAGTTTTAAAATACTCATAACTCATTTCCAGTAAATCATCAGAAAGTAGTCCCAGTAAATTTGAGGTAGTCTTGGAATCGTATTTATCTAAACCATAAGAAGATATAGTCTCTAACAAATTTATTGCGTCACGTTGAGACCCTTGAGCTCTTTTAGCTATAATTTCCAGGGATTTTTTGTCAATTTCCAGGCCTTCTGTTTTTGAAATAGTTTCGAGTTTTTTAACAACATCTGTTAGGGTATGGCTACTAAGGTTTAGTTTGGTAACGCGCGACAAGACAGTTGGAATAATTTTTTCTGGGTTGGTTGTAGCAAATAAAAATACCAAATACTCAGGTGGTTCTTCAATAATTTTTAGCAATGCATTCATGGCTTGTTTAGAAAGCATGTGCACCTCATCAATTATATAGACTTTGTATTTGCCAGAAATAGGTGGGTTGTTGGCGGCATTTATTAATTGCCTAACATCATCAATCCCAGTGTTACTTGCAGCGTCCATCTCGATAATATCAATAATCGATTCACCGTTTTCAGCAACATTATTCAAACTTTTAGCAAAAATTCTGGCTAGGGTGGTTTTCCCTACTCCTTTTGGTCCGCTAAGTAAATATGCATTTTTAATCAGATTCTTTTTAATTGCATTTTGCATGACAGATTTTACCAGATCTTGCCCAAGCACGTCATCAAATTTTTCAGGTCTATATTTGTTATACCAAGCCATAATTTCTATATTATTGAGACATTAAATTATAAAAAAGTCAATATTTGACACAAAATCTGTTTCATGGTTTGTTTAGTGGATAAAGTAGGGACTATGAAATATTCAAATTTATTTACCAAAACCTCCAAAGACGTTTCCAGTGGTGAGGTTAGCAAAAATGCTCAGTTATTAATCAAGGCAGGTTATGTTCATAAAACTATGGCAGGTGTTTATTCATTATTACCGCTTGGGCTCAGAACTATAAATAAAATTGAAAACATTGTTCGAACTAGAATGAACGAAATTGGTGGGCAGGAAATTCTAATGAATAGTCTCCATCCAAAAGAATGGTGGGTAAAAACAGGACGCTGGGATAGCGTAGATATTTTGTTCAAATTAGATAGTCAAACCGGCGCAGAGTACGCCCTAGCCTGTTCACATGAAGAGCAAATGACTCCGATTATTAAACAATTTGTGTCTTCTTGGAGAGATTTACCTGAAACTGATATTGAAAATGGTGTCTTCCCTCTGTCTGTGTATCAAATTCAAACCAAGTTTCGTGATGAATTAAGGGCAAAATCTGGGGTCATGAGAGGTCGAGAATTCAAAATGAAAGACATGTATGATTTCCATGCAACACAAGAATCTGCAGATAAATATTATGAAGCAGTAAAAGAAGCCTATCTAAAAGCCTACGGAGATATGGGACTAGAAGTCTATCCTACTGAAGCTTCTGGAGGAATTTTTACAAATAACCCTAGCCATGAATTCCAAGCTGTTTGCCCTGCAGGCGAAGACACAACCTACATAGATCCGTCTACAAAAGTCATGTATAATGAAGAAATTGCGCCTTCTAAAATCTCTTCACCAAATCAACCTGAAGATTTGCGCGAACTAGAAAAACACTACCTAGAAGGAGTTATTGGTGTTAATGAAATTGTGAAAAAGTTAGGTGTTGATATAAAAAAGTCGACCAAAATGGTATTTTATCAAAATGGTAGTAAATTAATTGCGGCGATAGTTAGATCAGATTATAATATCAACCTAGAGAAATTATCCAAAATTAGTGGCGCTGGGAATTTAGAAATTGCAGCAGAAGAACTAGTTGAAAAAATCACTGGAAGTAAAATCGGATATGCAGGTCTATATAATTTACCAGCTGAGGTTGATTTATATGTAGACGATTCTCTGGAGAATTTACATAATTTTGAAACTGGAGGAAATGAAACAGGTCTACACGTTACTAATTGTAATTTTGGTCGGGATGTAGCTTTACCAGAGAATTTTGTAGATATAAAGATTGTCAAAAAAGGCGATATTAATCCTACTACAAACCAAGAATATGAAATCAAAACCACTGCAGAAGTAGGTAACATTTTTAAATTTGGAACAAAATACACCAAAGCTTTTGATATTACCTTCACTGATCAAGACAACAAACTGCAGTATCCAATTTCTGGTGCTCACGGCCTTGGAATAACTAGGTGTATGGGTGTTATTGCAGAGATTTTTAGCGACGACAAAGGTCTGGTATGGCCAGAGTCTGTCGCCCCATTTAAGTATCATCTAATTACAAATATCAACCCAAAAGACGACAGTGATGTTAATGAACAAATTACAGATTTAGCAAATAAAATATATTCAGGTAGTTATGATAAAATCGATACAGCTGAAAATGTATTCTGGGATAATCGTAGCAAAGTCGGTTTAGGTCAAAAATTTGGAGACGCGGAACTAATGGGGCTACCATGGCAGATTGTTGTTTCAAAAAGGAGCTTGGAAAATGGTGGGATTGAATTGATAAATAGAGCTAGTGGAGAAAAAGAAATTATTTCTATCTTATAAATTATTGAAATCAAAATTACGGGCAACAAAAAACTCTCATTTATTTGAGAGCTAATTGTTATATTTATATTATGTGCTATATACTCAATGGATCGATTGGATCAGTTGAGTCAGTTGAAGGGTTGACAGTTGAATCATCAACGCTATTTACACTATCATTTGAATTTGTTGTGTTAGTATCAGCTGAGTTAGTTGAACCAGCAGGTGCAGTTTCATCGCACTGACTAACGTTTAATCCGTTTGTATCAATGTCAGTTTGTGAAACTCCAGCATTTGTCAAAGTTGTAATTGTTGGTTCGTGTAATTGCTGCAGGCTAATATTAGTTGCAATTGTGCTTTGAGAATCACTAGAGAATTTAATACTCACATTTGTTGGGTCGTAACAGTTTCCAATTTCTTCACCATCTTTGAATCCATCATTATCAGAATCATCCTCAGAAGGGTCAGTATAGTAGACAAATAGCTCATCACCATCAGAAATACCATCTTTATCCAAATCTGATACTAGTGGGTCTAGTTGGAAATTGTATTCATCAATGTTTTCAAGACCATCATTATCATCATCAGCATTCTCACCACAAATACTAATATTTATACAGTTTCCATCCTGGTCGATTACTGGAGCTCTAAATTTTTGTAATAACCACTCAGCAGGGATCTTAGTTTCGTTAAATTGACGGCTATTAGAAGCAATTGTATTGTCTCCACCAGTTAGAGTATTGTCAGTTGTAGTTTCGGTTGGTTCTGGCTCTGTAGTGTTCTCAGTAGCGACAGGCTCATCGATGTTACTTGCTCCATCATCGTTATTACCAGAATTGAGGTTAGCTACTACCAAAATCACAGCTAAAATTAATAAAATTACAACTCCAGCAATAGCTGCTATTAAAAATGTTCTATTTCCAGTTTTTTTCTCAACAAAAGTATTTGCAGGATTATCTAGACCTGGGTCGATGCTAGTTGTAGGCGCAGCATTTAAATCATCAACTGGATTAACTCCATAGTCTCCAGCCCCAGTAGCACCAGCGGTGAAATCTTGGATTTGGTCTACATTTGGTGTAGAGTTTGTGAAATCTTGGTTCAAATCAGGTGTTTGTGTGAAATCCTGAGTAGGTTGGGTAAAGTCCTGAGTAGGCTGAGTGAAATCTGGCGTAGGATTAGTAAAATCCTGGTTTGGTGTCTGGAATGCATCAGGGGTTTGATTAAAATCTGGAACGTTGTTCGCATTATTTTGCCCTGGGTTTTGGAATTCATCTGCCATATAATATAATATAAATTTGTAATTTTATTTAGCATATATAAAATCAAGCTACTTGTCAAAAAAAAAGTTATTAATTAATCTAATTCCCATAGTCTACATCTAATTATTATATGGCAGAAAGCAATTTACAAAAACAAAAGCAATCAACATTAGGGTTTGTTGATGTAAGTGAAATCCGAGATAGTGTTTTAATTCTTCGCGAGGGACAAATGCGAAGCGTCTTGGCGGTTTCTTCTGCAAACTTTGCTTTGAAAAGTGGTAAAGAACAAGACATTATTATTGGTACTTTCCAAGGTGTTTTAAATTCACTTGATTTCCCAATTCAAATATTGGTACAAAGCCGGAGGCTAGATCTCTCAACTTACATCGAAAAACTAAAACAAATAGAAGATGTTCAGGAAAACGATTTACTGCGTGTAAAAATGCAAGAATACATTGAGTACATCAAGCAAATGCTCTATGAGGTTAATATCATGAACAAAGATTTTTTTGTTATTGTTGGGCATGAGCCAATTTCATTAAAAGAAGGTTTATTCGGTAGGTTTTTTAGAGCTTTAAATCCAACTCGGGTAATCAAACAAAAACAAGAAGATTTTGTCCGAAATAGAAAGGTGCTTATTTCCAAAACTGATCAAATCGCCTCAAAATTTAGTGGATTAGATTTGAAGGTTGATATGTTAAATACAGAGCAGTTGATTGCTTTGATGTATAATTCTTATAACCCAGATATTATTGAATCGATTAAACTGAGG
>CALIJC010000018.1 GCA_938017575.1 uncultured Patescibacteria group bacterium | reverse complement strand
ATTTAATAGCTTTTCAATCAAAAATAGCTGTTGCTGCTTGTTTGAAATTGTTGCATCACCATCACCACTCTGGTTTCCATAATCACCCCAGCTGGCATGATTTCCTCCTTCAACGATATAGTAGTTTGTATTTGCAGGGAGGTTATCTTTATTTTCTTGATCGTTATCTTTGATTAATAAATCATTTTCACCTATGAAAGAAAAAGTTTGAACATTGAGATCGCTAACATCTACATCACTGAAAGATCCAAGCAGAACAAATCGATTTATATATAAATTTTCTATATCTGAATCTAGTAAATCCCTAGCCAAAAATGGTCCTCCTAATGAATGCCCAATAACGGTTATTTTTTTATTGTTTAGCTGGGTATTTTGAATTGTTTTGGAAAGCTTGATATGAGGAAGAAATGCAAAATTTAGTGGCATTTCAACAATCACACACCCGCTGGAAATAATGGCCAGTTGGTTACATAAACCGCTATAGGCCCCAGCTTCTACCCTACCACCTGGATAAATTACATACCCTTGATTTGATGCGGGCTGATTACCTTCGAAATAGTATAAATTAGTTTTATCAACTTTTATAACCTCAGCTTTTTCTAATATTGGCTGTATTTCTGTAGAGGCCTTGTAGGGAGTGATGACATAAACTATACCTACGATTATAAATATAAGTACCACCAAAAATACTAAGCTAGCAAATATTTTTAGATATTTCTTCTTGGTAATCACAAAGTGGTTATTTTGTAGTTTTTATTTTCTTTGAATTTCTTAACGCCAAGTAATTTGATAGTGGAATAAATACAACATAGACTGTAGCTATCGTAAGGAAATATTCACCAATACTTGTACCTAGTAGTGCGACTAAAACCACCAAATCTAAAATTATGTTATAAATAATAATTGCTATGGAGCTGGATAACCAACTGTAGTTATGTTTTTTGTAATGCCTCGAAAGAACTAGAAAACTGGCAGTAAAGCTTACTATAAACATGATTATTTTAAATAGCCAAAAATTAATCGAAAGCTCACCTTCTGGTGAGTAAAAGAAAAAACTAATAACCAAAGCTATTAGCCAGATTGAAAAAGAAGGAATGATTAATTTTGTTAAACTTGAGTATTTTTGAGTCATGAGAAATTATTAAAATTTAATTTACTCAATGTCAATTAGAGCTCACTATTGATTTGTTTTACCTTTTCTATGTTTTGCAAATGTCCAGAATCTGTTTCAGCGAAATATGTTTTCCCGGTATTATCGGCAACAAAGAAAATATAACTTGTGTCTGCAGGATTCATAGCAGCATCAATGTTATCAATACTAGGGCTGGTTACTGGACCTATTGGATAGTCAGTTATTTGATATGTATTATAAAGTGTTTGAAATTCTGGGTCATCTAAAAATTTACAACTATCAAACTCTATTGTTTGCTCACAAAGATTGAAATCTGTACCGTAATTTACTGTTACATTAGACTGCCATGGGATATTGTTTTCCAGCCTATTTAACAAACTGCTTGCGATTTGTTTTCTCTCTAGACTAACTTCTGGGGCAGACTCTTCTGTGATACCTCTGGTTCTCCCTGACTCTCTTTCTATAACAGAGGCTAATATAATTTGTTTATGGAAATCTTCTTTTGAACCTTGATTCTGATACTGTGACCAGACTTTTGTGTTAAAATTGGCTAGCATTTTTGTGTAAATTTCAGCTGGTGTTGATGGCACAAAGAAACTATACGTATCTGGGTATAGATAACCTTCAGGATAATACTTTGCGCAGTTTGATAGATCTCCGTAATTACAATTGAGCGGCTCTGGTAGGAATTCAAAACTTTCGATTGAGAATTTACTTGGATCTTGGGCAAATGTTTGAAGCTCTTCTTTGGTTGCAACCCCTTCACTATCTAATTTATCAATCATTCTATCTAAACTCCACCCTTCATTAAAAGTTATATTGATTGTAGGTTTGTTTCCAATATCAGCAATTTCTTTTTCAATTCTTCTAGTTTCGCTATCAATTTGAGAAATAATCTCAGTTGGTTTTGCTGGTAAATCTAAATTATACTGACCAACTTGTAATGGTTTGATTTCATTAGTTTTAGATAGTATTTCAAAATAGCTTGAGTTTCGTATAACATTATCTTTTTCTAGTTTTTGTGAAACCTCCAGGACCCCTTCCCCACTGGATACATCAAATGAGTACTCACCAGAAGGAGAATCTTTATCAATTCCATAAAAATCATTATAAACGCTAGAGCCAATAAAAATTACAGGAATTAGGACAAAAAGAATGACAACTACTTTGATAATATTTGATTTCATATTATAATCAGCCTATTGAATAATTACTGTGATGTCAATTGACAATTGAGTATTATTATCGTATGAGTATACAATGTATTTTTTGTTTCTAGACACCGAAACCACCGGGTTAAATCCTAATAATTCACAAATAATCGAGTTAGCTGGGATTATTGCCAAATTTAACCCACAAAAACTTTCATTTGATCTGGTTGATAGTTTTGAATCTCTTATTTCACTTCGTAGCGAAATGGATGATAAGATAACCAGAATCACTGGCATCACAAGTGATGAACTAGCAAATGCTCGACCAATTCACCAGGTTCAATCAGATTGGGCTAATTTTTTAGAAAAATATGAGGAGATAAATATTGTTGGTCACTCAATTGGTTTTGATGAAGGCTTTTTAAAAAAAGAAAGCTGGTACCTACCACACAAAAACCAATTTGTCGATACTCTAGATCTTTCTAAAATTTGCTTTCCCTATTTAAATGCCGTAAATTTAGAATTTTTGGTTGGCTCTTTGAAATTAGAACCTACAAAAAATCAACTTTCTGAACTAGGCATTAATGATTCTGTATTGGCTGCACATAGAGCCTTTTATGACACAATAACTTGTTTGAATTTATTTGAAAAAATTCTTTTAAAATTTAGTGAATACGGACTTGATCAGAAATTTTATGAAAAACTTTGCTCTGATTTCTTTAAAACAGATGTTACATTTTATACAAAGGATATTTCTAAAAAAGAAAATACTATTGAGCCTAAAACCAAACAATATATTAATTTGGACGGTAAACCATATAAAGAAAATGTATATGATAAAATAAGTAAACTTGGCCTCCTCGATTATTCAAATATCTTATTAGATCTATTATCTCAAAACTACCCACAAGAATACAGCATAATTTTGATGCAAATTTACGTTATTAATGAACTAAAATTAACTGGGTTTGAAGGTAGCATGAAAATTCACACCAAAAATAATCACCAAATATATATGGGTGAATTAGTTCTGGACCACATTATTACAGATAATCATAACAATACCAATCCTAGAGAGAATTTCCTGGGACCTGTTGAGTCAGTTATTCCAAATATTCGATATATTAGTGAAACTAGTATTAACTTTGGTAAATTAATTGATTTTATTGAAATTTATTTGGATCTACAAAAGACAAATGTTGATTTTGATAAAAATATTCTAAATTTATGTAGTAAAATTGTTTCTAGTTATAGTTTTTTGCTTCTTGGGTTGCAGGGTTTGTACCAGAGAGGAGAATACAGCTATAATCATTTTGAATTAGAGCCAGAAGAGATTGTTGTTAATAGGAAATTGACTGAATTTAGCTCGCTAATCGAGAATATTAGGCAAAACCCGCTTCCTGCTAAAAACGATTTGACCAAGGATCTAGTCAGCTCCATTAGAAAACAGCTGGAGGAATTATATGAAGATGGCAAATTAATTGTTTCACCTAAAAACAAACTGACTTTTAGATACTTTAGAAACACTTTACATATAAACAAGAGAGTTTATGGATTTAATTTGAGAAATTACTTTACTAAATTCGTAGAAAATAATCCAGGAATCAAAATTGAAACCTATTTACCCCCTGAGAAATTTAATGAGTTTCTTGAACTGACTAATTTAAATGGTGTATTTATACCAACTAATATTATATATTTGAATCAAGATAAAGAAACCAAAGAGATTATATCTCAGGAATATCAGTTTATAGATTTAATGAAGGAGAATATAGAATCAGGAATAGAAAATAATTCAATCAACCTAGTTTTAGGTGGACAAAACTCGACAATTCGTGATGGCGAAAGAGTTTTAACAAAAAATTTTAAACCTTCAGACTTCCTTCTTTTGGGTGAGAGTGGTAGTTTGACCAAAATTATATCAAAAATGCAGAATGGTTTTACAGGGGTAGTAGTTGTAAAAATTGGTGATTTCGGATTTATTTCCAAACACTTGGGGCAGTTAAATATTACCAATATAGTGGTGACGAATCCACCTTATTTTAATATCAATGGTTATTGGTTTATGATTTCAAAAAACTTTGGCAATGAGAATTTTATGAGAGATTTAAAAGCATTGTACTTGGATTACCAATGTGGATTTATTCACTATAAATCTGGTAAAGTGGTTAAATATCTGAGATCTTACAAAGTATAAACTATTGATAAAAGGAATTAATGTTTTCAAATAATTCAATAAAAGTTGGGTTCAAAAAATGACCTCTATCTTCAAACTCATACATTTTAACAGAGTTGTTTTTGGTTTTAGAAAAAATTGAATATAGACTATCTTTTGTTCTTACAATTTCATCATCCATTGATTGATAGCTAAAAATTTTTGGTGAATTTACAACTTCGGACTTTTTTAAATTAAAATCAAAACAGTAATTAAAAGGTGCAGCAACTAAATGAATCGATTTAATCTTCTTGAAAAATTCAGGGTTTTTAGAGGTATATTTTGCCAAAAAAATACCACCTAGACTATGACCAACTAAATGCGTGTGGCTACCCATTTTAGATGTATATTTTTCAAACCAAATCTCCCATTCATTGTAATGCGCATTCCAACTACAGGGCATTTGAATTTTTGTAGATTGAATATTCTCAAAGAAAAGTTTTTCTATAACCCACCCTTTCCAACTTTTTTCTGACTTTCGTATTTTTAATTCTTTGAGCCAAGTTATGTAATCATCATGTTTCTCAAAAACCTCACCACCACCAATGAAATACACATTGGCTTTTGGTTTGATGTTAAAAAATTCTCTATATTTCTTCAGGACAAGGTTAATCATTAGAAAAAGCTTGATAATAATTGAATATTTTGGCAAGCTTAACTAATCTCTCTTTTTTAGAAAAGAATACTGAATAGACTCATTAGCTTATCGAATGAGTTTTTATTAACTACTGGTTCTTGGATGTATTCAAAGAAATTATCTGTAGGCTGGAACATATTTTTGTTTTTGTTATTTATGAATATTATACACCACTGTACGTTTGTTTGCAAATAATACAAAATATTCTATTATTATAAACTAAAAAAGCACTACGCAGGTAGTGCCCTTGAGACAACTCGATTTCTAATTTGTCTCTACAGCTTTTGGAGCTGCCGGTTCACTGGAAGGTGGATTAACAAGCTCAGCAATGACTAGATATCTTTTTGTTGGTAGGATTTGCCCATTTACAGTTTCTAGAATACTTCCCTGCAATGTTACAACTCTTTTATCATCATATTTTACATAGGCTTCTGCAACATCAGCTTCTTTGACAACTTTTGTATCAATTACCGCAAATGTTAAATCCCGACCTAAATAATCATAAATTTTAAACTCCTCCCCGACTGAAACTTTTTCAATTAGTGGCTCAAAAATAAAATTATAGTCACTTTTAACAGAGGAATAATTACTACTATGCCCTATAATATATGAATTTCCCATCTCACCTGGGCTTGGTGAAAACGGAAGGTGTACAATTCCATCACGTAATTTTACTTGTACCGGTGAATCAATTGGATTATTATCAACAAACTCATTGTATATTAGAGCACCCTCTTCATTTTGCTGGAATATATCTTCATAGCTAGCATAGATTATTGGAGCTTGGACATTATATTTATCCCAAACCAATAGATTTTTATTCTCTGAACTAACAGGAGCGGGAATAATTTGATCTAGAGGTACATTATCTTTATAGGCTGACTCAAACTTTTGTCTCTCACTTTCCTCTGCTTTTTCTGGAAACTCAAACCCAATTGTTTTATATAATTTAGAACTAATTAAGCCCATGTTGAATCCATTTCTACGAAGCGTGCTAGTTAATTTAGCCCCATCTAGATCAAGTTCAGAAAGCTCTTCTTTTGGAATCTCAACTGGTTCAACTGTTTTTTGTTCTACAACTTTAACTGGTTCTTTGACTGGTTCTTCCTGTTGATAATATAGGGTAATTGCTGCTGATCCAATAACAACTACAACGATTAGCAAAATATAAAATAGTAATTTTTTTACACCATTATTTTTCTTCTTCATATATAAATTCATTCTTGTTAAAAATTAATAGCTTTAAATAAATTAGTCAAACTTGTTAAAACCTGAATAATATAGTATAATTTATATAATAAACAAAACAAAAATGAAAAAAAGTAAACAAACAAAAAAAATTGAAGTACCTGAAAAAAAAGGTCTTGCAAAATTTTTTAATGGTGTGAAGAAAATTTGGAAACTAGAATTAGCTGTTTTACTATTTATTTTAGTTACCTCTGTTTCAGTATTAGCGTTCATCAAAATCAACACAATATCTGGAACTGTTATTGGAATTGATAATAAACCGGTAAAAAATGCAGAGGTTTCAATTGCCGGGTCTACTGTAAAAACAGATGTGTTTGGTAGATTTAGATTTGGAGGTGTAACCCAAAATCCTGTTGATATTGAGATTAACACCAAGAATTATGAAACTTACTCGGACCAAATATTCAGAGGTCGTAATTTTTTGCGAGAATTTTCTATTGAGTTAGACCCGCTTGATTATAGTTATATTAAAGGTAAACTGATTTTAGATGGCCAAGACTATACTGAACCAGAGATTTTTGAATCTATCACAATTGATGAAGAGTTAATTCAGGTGGAGTTTGATGAAGATAATTACTTTATTTCACAGAATTTGGAAACCAAAGACAGTCAAATGGTAATTGATAGTAATTTATTTGAAACAATTGAACAGAATTATGAACTTATTCCTGGTGAGAATTTTATTGGAGAGATTGAACTGACTAGAAATGAAAAAAAATCTGTGACAGTAACTGACTGGGCAACGAAGAAGCCAATCGAAGGGGTTAATACAAACAAAGGAGATACTGATGAAAATGGTCAGATAAGCTTAACAAATCTAGAACAGATAACAGATGAGGAGGTGTTTGATTTCAAGAAAGATGGATATTTGTCTAAAGCCCTAAAAAAATCTGAACTTACCAATAGTGTTGAATTAGTACCTAGTGGTTCTATTGCGTATTCTTCTAACAAAGAAGGTGTGAATAGTTTGTATTCTAGTAATATAGATGGAACTAACGAAACTAGAGTTACAGAAAAAAAGGTGCTCAGTAGTATCGTCGATAAGGACAAGATATACTTTACAACCTTTGTAGAAGGAGAAAAAAGAGGTGAAGAAATATATTCTGTGAATTTGGATGGATCTGGGGAAACTAAAATTAATTCTATAGTATATGCAGAATTTACTGACAGAAACCAAAAATATCAAAAAGTGGATTTAAATTCCAAAAAAATTATTACTGTCGAGGATAACTATAATGTTGATACAAGAGAGACACTATCTAGGATTACAACTAGTGACCTGGATGGATCAAACTCTGTTGTTATTCGAAATCGCCTCTTTAAAGACTTAAATTACGAAACAGTTGTATTAGATTCTGTTCTAATATCCAGTGACAACACAAAAATTGCTTATACTATCGGGCTGTATGAAAATGTTGGAGGATTTTATTTTAGATCTAGTAAGTTAAATGGATACAAAATGTATGATGTTGATATTGAATCAGGAGAATTTGATGAAGTATACAAAGATGAAAATGAATTTAAATCTAGC
>CALIJC010000017.1 GCA_938017575.1 uncultured Patescibacteria group bacterium | reverse complement strand
TAAAGAAAAATATACAACCAATGTGTGTCAAAACTGCTATGTTTTTTGATTTAGAATCAACTTTGTCTTTTTTTGTAGTCATGAAAAATATTCAACTATAAAATTAAAAAAATGTCAAAAATTTAGCCACCAATTTTCACTGGTGGCTTTTAGTAAAGGCCTAGTATCAATTATGCTACAGCATAAGATCTGCCGATACTTGGGTTATTTTTCAGATGTAGGTTGTAAACTTTTCCAACACTACCTTTTAAAGAATCTCTAGCTTTCACAAGCTCCTCAAGAATATTTAACATCTCCTGTGACTGACCTTGTGTATATTCATACACTCTGAAGTTATTTGCTCCGCTCTTTTTCCTAGAAGTCTTTCTTGGTTTTTGAGTAAAAAAAACTTTTAGAGAGCAAAAATCAGTTTCAGGGTCCTGATAAAGCCAGATTTTATCCAGGCAAGAAGAATTCGGAAATTCTTCAATCCTGGTTGGCTTCCTGAGTAAAATGGAACCTTGAGGCCCAATACTCTGTTCAGATTCAGAAACAATATAAGCATTGAGAGTTATGTTATCCTTATTAAAATTAGGAGTAGTTGTTTTCAAAATATTTCCTCCTGAAATAAAAACTAAACATGGGCTTTGTTTAGTATCAAAAAATAATCATAATTTATTTTTTTTGTCAAAAAAGCAGCCCTGCAATCCGCAAGGCCAAGAAGAAAAGTGAAGTTCTATTCATATCTGGTTATCAAGTATTTTCTCATACCAACACAAGATGAAAGAACAAGGTTGTGTGATAATTGTTTATTGAGCTTATTAGGTGTTTCTTTCGAGTCTATAATTTTAATTAATTCCTCAAAATTAACACTAGGATCTGTTACCCCGAATAAAGTAGATTGGATTATTATTCTCTCAATTAGTATTTCGTATTCACAAAAAGAATAGTAGTCTTTTTTAATTGATGGTGGGTTATTCTTAATTATGGAATAAATTCGATCAGTTAGTTGTTTGACACTTATATCGTCAAAAGCCTCTCTAAGCATTCCTAGGTCTCGTGATACAGTGAATCTAGATATATTTAATAATTTAGCAGCGGTATCTATGTTACCACTTGATAAGTATATCAAAAAATAGAATTTCAGATGTTCAAATAATTCGTAATCATTTCTAAACTTTTCATAGATTAAATAAGTTACAATCTCATAATTTTGCAATAAAAATAATTGCTTATTTCTTCTACTATCTTTTTGCACAATTCTTCTCCAAAACTTAATACATGATATTATACATAATATGTATTTTGTCAAAAATGTTGCCCTGCGAGAATTCCGCAGGGCGTGTTGAAATCATCTATTCATATCTAGTAGATATATATTGGCTCATATAAATAATTCCAGCAGATAGTATTGATGTGGATGCACGAATACCTCCACTCCCAACTTCTTTATCAAGCTCTGTCATCAACGAAAGCAGCTCATTACAATAGTCCGCAGGGGAACCTGTGGCAGAAAGCCTCAAAGTGTTAACCAATCCTTCTTGAAATGGGCAGAACTCGAAATAATTCGGAGGTATATCTATCTCACATTGAGACAATTTTTTATAAAAAATATCGCAAAGCTTGTCGAGATCATCTGCTTTAAAGGCCTCTCTAAGTGGTCTAAGCTTGGTTGTAAAATTTTCTCTACCTATCTTATAAATATCAGCAGAATTTTGGGTGTTACCATTGACTAGGTAAACCAGGTGCATTAAAGTAACTTCTTGGAATTGCTCAGGTTTTTGCTCGAATTTTTGATAGATTAAATACCTAATCTCCTCCCATCTTTGAATTATTGTTAACTGTTTCAATCTTCTTTGCTGATTCAGCCCGCCCATCAATATTACCTCTAAATCTGACGATGAGATAATTTACTAACACAGATTAGAGTTTTTGACAAGAATTGTTTTGCATATGATAAACCAGTAATATGGCTTACGAAATAAAAACTAAATTGAATGATGGTGATGTAAAAAAATTTCTGAATTCTGTAGAGGATCCTCAAAGAAGATCTGACGCGCTAGAAATCCTGGATGTTTTTGTAGATATAACCAAGGAGGAACCAAAAATGTGGGGGAGCAGCATAGTTGGGTTTGGAACGTATAAATATACAAACACCTCCAAAAAAGAAATGGAGTGGATGAAAACAGGTTTCTCGCCTAGAAAAAATGCACTAACTATGTACATTATGCCAGGCTATAATTTTGGTAATATGCCAGAGCTAATGGATAAATTAGGAAAATACACAACTGGGAAATCCTGTCTTTATATCAAAAAATTATCTGATGTAGATATGACAACACTCAAAGAAATAATCAAATTAGGTATAGAGTATATGGATGAAAAATATCCAAACTAATTGTTATCTATAGATTCCAAAAGACCTAGAATTATAAAAATTGGCATAATAAAAATCGGTGAGAATGTCAGCCATTGCAGGCAGTAAGCAATTAAAGAGAAAACCAAAATTATTTGGGCTACAGTTTTGTCTATGTACCAATCTTTTTGATGTAGTATATGTCTGAGGTTTTTGATAATAACGTAACAAAGCATCACAATAAATATTACTGCAGAGATTAAACCAAATTCTAACCAAATCTCCAAATAAACATTGTTTACAATTGCAGTGATATTGTTGTTAGCTTTTAAAAATGGAATATATTCAATAGCTCTAGGGCCAAACTGTCCACTACCAATACCAGTTACAATAAAATCTGGTAGAATCTGGTTAAATGTATCTATAAAAGCTAGTCTTTCTACTGCAGAAGGGGCCTGACCAATAATAGTTAACCAGAAAAAATATATAATTAATCCCAAAGCTTCGCGTATATTTGGAATATACAAAACAACTCCGAGACCTCCAAACACAACCAAACCTAGGAGCCATGAAATCTTTTTTACTAGCTGACCGATTTGTAATTTCATCATCAAAAATAACAATAGCACCATCACTATTAATCCCAAAATAACTAGAGCCGCTTTGGAGTTTGTACCTAAAGAGATTAGCGTCAAAAAAATAAACACAATTGTATTGTTTGTAAGCCATCCTGGAAGATTTTTTATTGGCAGAATCAATCTTTTTTTGGTAGCTGTGAATACCAATGCTGCAATTATTGGGAGGAACAACATTCCAGCAAAATATAATGGTTCCAGCGCTGTTCCTTGTATTCTGGGTATCCCAAAGACTGCTTTTGTGTATGATTCTCTCAGCCCCGTTAAACTAATTGGTAGGCCTATCATATCACCAGCAAATTGATATGCTCCAAAGACCGAAGCCACTAAAATACTGATTGATAATTCCTTTATACGAGCAAAAGGATTTTTTTCAAATTGTGAAATAATAAACGTCGCCAAAAAAACCAATAGCGTTGCAATCATAGTTGTCAAAAAACGCCTTTCATTTGTGACATAAAAAAACGAAGGAATAGCAAAAACCAAAAACCAAAACAAAAAATAATTAACTGATTTAATTTTAAGTGATAATATCTTTTGATCTTTTTTCAAAACTAATAAACAAAAAAACCACACCCCAATCAAAACCAAAACTTGGGAAATTCTAATACTAACTCCAGCTGCATCGACACTTGGGATTCTCTCAAAAGGTAGTGAAATAATTAGCAGTCTACTG
>CALIJC010000016.1 GCA_938017575.1 uncultured Patescibacteria group bacterium | reverse complement strand
AAAATTAGGTATTCTGGTATCTTAGGAGCAAAAATAGTAATCAAAGGAAGGCTTAACAAAGCTGAAATTGCTAGAAAAGAAGAATTTGCTTTTGGTAGTATTCCTCGACACACAATTGATGCTTCAATTGATTATGCTTTGGTCCATTGTAGAACTACTGCAGGAATTCTTGGTGTAAAAGTAATGCTATTCAAAGGAGACAAAATTAAAAATTATACTTATTAGATATGACTGGAGTAGTAAATTCAAACAAAATGACAAAGGCATTGGTTGTAACAGTATTCTCTGTTCAGCTACATCCTAAATATAACAAGAGGTTTAAAACAAAGAAAAAATATCACGTTGCTTGTTCAGATTCAAGCAAATTTGAAATAGGACAAAAGGTCGAGATTGCTTCATGTAAACCAGTTTCAAAAACTATTAGCTGGAAAGTAGTAGAAAGTTAAAAAGATAATAATAATTAGATATGCTTACACCAAAGAGAATTGTTCATAAAAAAGTGTTTAATAGACTAGGTCAGAAAAGACGGGGTACCTTGAAAAGAGGTAGTACCTTACTTTATGGTGACTATGGTCTTAAAGCTATGAGCAGTCACTGGCTAACTAGTAGGCAGATTGAATCAGCTCGTCGTGTTATTAGTAGAAGATGTAAAGGTGGTAAGGTTTATATAAGAGTATTTCCTAGTCGACCTGTAACACAAAAAGCGGCAAACATTCCTATGGGAGTTGGTGTTGGAAGTATTGAATATTTTATGTTCCCAGTTAAACCTGGAAGGATAATTTTTGAAGTAAAAGGTATTCCTGCTGATGTTGTTGCTGAAGCTTTTAGAATTGCATCACACAAATTACCTTTCAAGACAAAGATGATATATAAAGAAACAGAATTAAGTTAATAATTAGATATGCTCCAAGATAGATCAGTATGTAACGTAGCGGATAACTCAGGTGCCAACAAGGTAATGTTGTTCGCTGTAAACGGAAAGAATAATATGAAAACTGCCAAAGTTGGTTCAGTTGTTGTAGGTTCAGTAAAAAAAGCAAGTCCTTCAGGTAAGGTTAAAAAAGGGCAAGTTGTCTATGGTGTTATTGTGAGAGTTAGGGCAAAGGTAAACCGAAAAGATGGATCATCAATAAAATTTTCAGACAACGCTTTGGTTATAATCAATAAAGCAAACAAAGAACCAATTGCAACTCGTGTTTTCGGTCCAGTCGCTAGAGAAATAAGAGATAGAGGTTTTAACAAAATTGTATCATTAGCAGAAGAAGTACTATAATATTTATGTCTATTGTAAAAATCCAAAAAGGAGATAATGTAAAAATAACATCTGGGGCTTTCAAAGGTCACACTGGTGTTGTCACTAATGTAGTCAAAAAAAGACGTAAAAATGGTTCCTTACAAAAGAAAGTTTCTGTTTCCGATGTTAAACAGTTTACTGATTATCGTAAGCCTAATAAAGAATACAACATTCCTGGAGAAATGAAACTAAAGGATCGATTCATCGATGCTTCAAATGTTAGTTTGGTTGACGAAAAAGGAAAAATATCTAAAGTTAAGATTGATATTAGCAAAGAAGGTAAAAAAACTAGAATTTTAAAAACAACTGGCAAAGCTCCTTCTAAGGTATCTTCAACTAAAACTTCTGAAGATAAAGATTCAAAAGCAGTTAAAAAGAACAAATAGAATATGAGCGATACATTAAAATTAAAATCAAAAGAAAACTATACTAATAATGTGGAATCTTTAATTAAAGAGCTTAAATTAAATAAATTTGAAGCTCCACAAATTGAGAAAATTTCAATTAATGTTGGTATCGGTGACTACAAAAATGATTCTAAAGCTAGGGCAGATATTGAAAAATATGTGTATAGTTTAGCTGGCCAAAAACCTAAAGTAATTGCTAGTAGACTTTCAATTGCTGGTTTTAAATTAAGAAAAGGAGAGCCAGTTGGAATGCAGTTAACATTACGTGGTCAAAAAATGTATGACTTTTTAGTAAACTTGGTCTATTTGGCCTTACCAAGAACTCGAGATTTTAGAGGAATTTCCAGCTCATCTTTTGATAAAAATTATAAATCATATAGTTTAGGTATTCCAAACACTTCTGTTTTCCCAGCTATCGGATTTGACTCAACTGTTAACTTCGGAATGCAGATCAATATAGTTTTCAAAACAGGATCGGAGAACAATAAAAAATTTTTAGAACAATTAAATTTCCCATTTAAAAAATAATCATATGGCAAGAAAAGCACTAATAGCTAAAGCGTTAAAAAAACCAAAATATTCTACTAGATTAGTTAGAAGATGTAAACTTTGCGGAAGAAAGCAAGGGTATTTAAGATACTTTGATCTTTGTAGGGTTTGTGTTAGAGAAGCAGCAAATGATGGTTTGTTGAATGGATTTTTCAAGAGTAGTAAATAAATAATTATAGAATATGTCGTTACAAGATTTAATGAGTGATTTCGTTGCAAGAATAAATAATGCTGTTATGGCAGATAACTCAACTGTTGTTGTTCTAAAAAACAATTTGGTTGTGAAGGTTTCTAAAAAACTAGTTACTTTGGGTTATTTTGAAGGGTTCGAAGTCAACGATAGAGACGTTACAATTACTATTAATAGTAACAAAATTAATAAATTAAAGAGAATTTCAAAACCAGGTCAAAGACAGTATTTTTCTTATAAAATGCTACCTAAAATTATCAATGGTGTTGGATTCAATATATTATCCACATCTTCTGGAATTTTAACAAATGTAGAAGCAAAAAAGCAAGCAACTGGTGGAGAGCTGTTGTTTAGTATTTATTAGACATAACCTTGACAAATTAACAGAAATCAGATTAATATACTATATATGTCCAGAGTTGGGAAAAAAGAAATTACTATACCTAAAGAAGTAACTGTAGATTACAATAAATCAGAGAATGTCTTTACTGCTAAAGGCCCTTTGGGTCAGCTTTCTGTTGAATTACTGGATTTTATTTCTTTAGAAATCACAGAAGATATTTTGAAAGTAAATATTGAAAAAGAGAATATCAAATTTCAAAAATCAATGTGGGGAACAACAAGAGCTCTAATAAATAATGCTATCACTGGTGTTACAAAACCTTTCACTAAAGAAGTTGAATTGAGTGGTGTTGGTTACAAAATGGAACTTTCTGGAAGTAACCTTGTATTATACATAGGATATTCCCACCCAGTTAAAGTTGATGTCCCTTCAGAAATTAAATTAACTTTAAAAAAGAATAATTTATCTGGTGAAAGTATTAACAAACAAATATTAGGTGATTTCTTTACTAATATTCACAATATGAAACCTGCTGATCCATATAAACATAAAGGATTCAAATTCCCAGGAAGATTTTATAAAAAGAAAGTTGGAAAAAAAGCTAAATAGAAACTAATTGTATGAGTAATAGAATTGTTAAAAGAAACAGACTAAAGAAAAAAATTAACTACGACAGACACGTAGTAGTTGTTCATAGATCTAATAAAAATATTTTGGCCCAAGTTCTGGAACCTGGAACTAAAAAGACACTTGTTACTTTTACATCTTGTAACGAAAAAGGTACAAAAACTAAAAAATCAGAGATAATTGGTGAGAAGGTTTCTAATTATTTAAAGAAAAATAAAATTCAATCAGTTTTCTTTGATAGAAATGGCTACTTGTATCACGGTAGGGTTAAAGCTCTTGCAGAATCTATTAGAAAAAATAACATTAATATATAATAATTATGTCAGAAGAAATTAAAAAAGATGTAAAGAACGAAGCTACTTCAACTGTTGCTACAACTGAAAAACCTGTAGAGAGTAAACCTGATACTGGAAAAGCTGGGTTTGAAAAAAAACCTTTTGCTAGAAGAAATCAACGAGGAGGTTTTGGTGCAAATAATAGAGGAAGATTCGGTGGTAGAGATGGAAACTCAAAAGGTGGTCAGGGTGGAAGATTTGGAAAAAGAAACAACAGAAACAATAGAAGGCAGAAACCTGAAGAGAAAGATGATTTTGATAGCCAAATAATTCAAGTTAAAAGAGTTACTAGGGTTGTTAAAGGAGGAAAAAGAATGAGATTTGCCGCATTAGTTGTTGTAGGTGATAAGAAAGGAAAAGTTGGTTACGGTTTGAAAAAAGGAATGGACTTTCAAGAGTCTGTGGCAAAAGCGACTCGACAAGCAAAGAATAATCTTTTGGATATTAAAGTAAATGACACAGGATCAATTGATTTCCCAACAATGATCAAATACAAATCTACATCTGTTATGATCAAACCAGCAGATGCAGGAACAGGTTTAATTTCTGGTGGGTTTGTTAGACCAGTATTAGAATTAGTTGGATTAAAAAACGTTTATACAAAAATTATTGGAAGTAACAACAAAACATCAGGAGTTCAAGCTGTTTTTGAAGCTCTTAAACAACACACAAAATAAATTATTAATATGTCTATTGAACTAATTAAAAGCATTAGAAATAAAACAGGTTTACCTCTCAAGGATATTAAAAAAGCAGTAGAGAAAATCGGCGAAGACGAAGAAAAAATCATTACTCACCTTAGAGAACAGGGTGTATATAAACAACAATCTAGACAGGATAGAGTAACAAATCAAGGTGGGATATTTTCATATACACATGAAAATAGAATTGGTGTGATGGTTGAATTAAAATGTGAAACAGATTTTGTATCACGTTCTGATATTTTCAAAGAATTTGGACAGGATTTAACACTTCACATCACTGCATTTAACCCTAGGTTTGTTAATGAAGAGGAAGTAAATCAAGATTTTATAACTGCTGAATTGGAAATTGCTAAGCAACAGCTTTTGAACGAGGGAAAACCCGAAGATAAAATTGAAATGATTTTAAAAGGTAAAGAAGCCAAAATTAAAAATGAAGTAAGTCTTCTTTCCCAACCATTTTTAAAAAACACAAAATTAACAGTTGGTGAACACCTTGCTAGTGTTGTTCAAACTACTGGTGAAAAAATTGTTGTATCAAAATTTGTAGTATACACCCTAACATAGAATTATATGGCTCATATTAAATTAGAAATAGAAAAAAGAGAACTAACTGGTAACCAGTGCAGAAAATTAAGAAGAGATGGCATTCTTCCTGCTGTAATTTTTGGTGAAAGAGATGAAAGTATTATTGTTCAACTACCAACAAGAGAGTTTATTAAAACTTATAAGGAATCTGGAAAAACAAATGTTATTGATTTAATGATTGATGGAGAAAAAATTCCTGTAATTGTTCAAAGCATTGATGTTGATCCGATTCATAACACTGCTAGACATGTTGATTTTAGAGAAGTTAACTTGAAACAAAAAGTTACCGCTCAAGTTCCTGTTATTTACGAAGGTGAACCTGCAGGTGTTAAGGGTCAAGGTGGTGTATTTACAACATATCTAGATGAAATCGAAGTAGAAGCTCTTCCAGATAATATTCCTTCTGAAATAAAAATTAACGTAGAGGTTATTGCAAATATAGGTGATTCAATGTATGTTTCTGATCTACCTAAGGATGATAAGTACGAAATAATTACAGAATCTACCGATGCACTTTGTGGTTTAATTGCCCAATCTACTGAAGAAGACTTTGAAAGTGATTCTGAGCTAGATCTAGATGAAGAAAACGGAGTTGAGGGTGAAGGAGAAGAAGGTGTAGAGGGCGAAACCAAAACTGAAGAAACTAAAGAAGAAGAAACTAAATAATGTATTCATATGTTTGGATTAAATAATTTAAAGAAAATAGTAAAAAGACGAAAAAGAGTCGGTAGAGGTGAGGGTTCTAACAGAGGAAAAAACTCTGGAAAAGGTCATAAAGGACAGACAAAGAGAGGTCATGTAAGAATTGGTTTTGAAGGAGGTCAAAAACCTTTGATTAGAAGATTGCCAAAAGTTAGAGGTTTCAAAAGCTACGATAGAAAAAATAAGGCAACTTTGACACTTTCTGCTCTGGATAAGAAATTTTCTAAAGGCGAAGAAGTTTCAATGGCTACTCTATTAGAAAAAGGTTTAATTACTAAACTAATTAAGAAGGTGCGTATTGTTAATACAGGTACACTGTCTAATCCTTTGAAGTTCAAAGAAGAAGACTCAATATATTTGACAAAAGGTGTAAAAGGTATTATTAAATAAAGTAATAAATTTGAGATTTATTTCAGGTTTGGGTGTGTAGCTCAGCTGGTTAGAGCACTTCACTGATAATGAAGAGGTCAGAGGTTCGAGTCCTCTCACACCCACCATGAAGTCTTATAGGCTTGTAACTTCTAGCATCTTTGTAAAAGTTGCATTTAAGTAGTTTAATAAATTTTATATATAAAGAAAACAACTAACAATAAAAATATTTTAAAAAATAGGTATGCTCGATAATTTTCATCAAACACAGTCCCCAATTAAATCAAAGATTTTATCTCACAAGGATAATAAATACACTCTGGAAATTGAACCATTAATGCCAGGATTTGGGTATACACTTGGTAACTCAATTAGAAGGGTGTTATTATCTAGCGTCCCTGGTTTTGCTGTAACTAAAATTCGAATCAATGATCTAACTCATGAATACCAAGCAATCAAAGGTGTAGTTGAAGATGCTTTGGATATTACCTTAAATCTAAAACAAGTTCGATCTGTTATTACTACAGACGATGAAACTGTTTCTTTAATTCTTAAAAAAGATTCAGCTGGTGTTGTAACTGCAAACGATTTTGAAGAAGATGCTAGAGTAAAGATTATCAATAAAGATCAGCACATCTGTACATTAGATAAAGGATCTAAAATTGAAATTGAAATCGAGATTTCTAGAGGTATTGGATACCTTTCCATTGATGATATCGATTTTTCTGCGAATACCAACCCAAACCAAGTAATCGTTGATTCATTGTTCAGCCCTGTTAGTAATGTTTCATTAAACGTAGAAAAAGTTCGTGTAGGAGAGAACACTAATTTTGATAAAGTTGCTATCGACTTTCAAACTGATGGAACAGTTGAAGCAAAAGAGATAATTGATTATAGTTTGAATCTAATAATTGATAGATTTACAAAAATTCAATCAAGTTTTCTTGGTGAAGATAAAACTGAAGAAAAAGCTCCTGCCAAAGAAAATGCTGCTGATGTTGTCAAAGAGAAAGAAAGTGATTTGAATTTGCCAAAAAGAATTAAAAATATTCTTGAGAAAAATGATATTTTGACAAAAGATGAACTTAAAAAAAGAATAAAAGAAGTTCAAGATTTTCCTGGAATCACAGAGAAAGCTTTAAAAACTATTACAGAATATATTAAATAGTATCATAATTTATGAATATAGATTGGAGTAAATTAGTTGATTTAGAATACTGGTTTGAAGGTGTTGCTGGATCATCGCCAATTACTAGACCAATAGAATATCCATCGAGCTTTTATACTGCCTTTGTAGTTTTATTTACAGTTTTCTTTTCAATAGGTGTCCTTTCTTTTTTGGTTCAAGGCTTTATGAATAAACATAACCCGTTAACATCAAAGTTTACACTATGGGGATCTAATTTTCTTTGGATGGGGATTTTAGGTTCATTTTGGCTATTTTTGAGACAAGCAGAAGTTGGATTTTTGGGTAGTAGAATGTGGCTTTTGGCTGGGGTAGTTTGGTTTGTAGTTTTAATTATAATGATTATAAAATATTTCATAACACTATATCCTTTAGAAAAAGCTTATTACAATAGCTAATAGATACTTTTTATTTTATGGAGTCACTTTTTTCTAAAATTATCAAAGGTGAAATCCCATCATACAAGATTGTTGAAGATGAAAGTTGTTTTGCTTTTTTAGATATTTATCCTAAACAAAAGGGACATGTTTTGGTAGTTCCTAAAATTAAGGTAGATAAAATATATGAATTGGATGATGATATTTATAATAATTTGCTGAATTTTGCAAAGAAAATTGCAAGTTCGTTAGATAAATTAAAATATGGTTCTAGGGTTGGAATAATTGTTGAAGGTCTTGAAGTCTCTCATTGTCATATACATCTAATCCCGATATCTAAGCCAGGGGATTTACATACTAAATCTAAACAATTTTCTGAATCAGAAATGAAGCAGGTTCAGAAAGATATTATTAGTAAATTATAATTATATGAATATTTATTTTGTTGGTATTGGTGGTAGTGGTCTTTCTCCCTTGGCAGAACTAGCAATTGATTGTAATTATTCTGTTTATGGTTCTGATTTGGTCGAAGGTTTGGGAACTCAGCAGATTGAAAAGAGAGGTGTTGAAATAGATTATAATCAAGATGGGAAAAGCTTAGAGAAAAAGATTAAAACAAATGGAATAGATTGGATTGTATATACTGCAGCTCTAAAAGAGAATCATCCTGAATTACTAATAGCAAAAAAATATGCAATTAAATTATCTAAAAGAGATGGATTTATAAATCACATACTAAAAGAGAAAAATCTAAAATTAATTGCTGTTTCTGGAACTCATGGTAAAACTTCGACTACTGCCATGTTAGTCTGGGCGTTCAAAAAACTCAAATTACCAATTAGTTATTTAATTGGCTCTCAGATTGGTTTTGGCAACTCAAGTGAATATAATATTGGTAGTGAGTATTTTATCCTCGAGGCAGATGAATTTGATAGGAACTTTTTAAAATATAAACCAGATATTTCAATTATTACAAACATTGATTACGACCACCCAGATATTTATAAAACAGCAAAAGAATATGACCAAGCTTTTTCAGAATTTACTAATTTAACTCGTGGGCCTGTAGTATTATGGCGTCAAGATAATGAAAAAATTAATTATAATAGGGGGGACTGTTTTTCTAAATTGGAACCCGATGTTAATAAGATGATTGAAGCTATTAACCTGCCTGGTAAGCATAATAGAGAAAACACTTTTCTTGCTTTGAAAACAATGGAAAAGGTTACTGATATTGATTCGAATAAGTTAGTTGAAGTTCTTTCAACTTTTCCTGGAACAACAAGGAGGATGGAGAAGATAGCTAAAAATATTTATTCTGATTACGCTCACCACCCTACAGAAATAGCTGCAACAATTCAGATGGGTTTGGAGGTAAATCCTAAAATTATTGTTATATACCAGCCTCACCAAAACACAAGGCAACATGAAATAATGGAATTATACAGTAGTTGTTTTGAAAATGCTACAAAAGTTTACTGGTTACCGACTCATTTGAGTAGAGAAAACTCAGATTTAGATATCCTGACTCCAGAAGAACTTTCGGCAAATGTAAACAGCTCTGTGGATGTTGAAATCCCACGATTAGACGAAGACCTAAGGAGAAAGATAATCGCTCACAAAGAGGATGGTTCTTTAATTATTTTTATGGGAGCTGGCAGTATTGATAGCTGGGTAAGAGAGAATTTTTAAAATATTGATCAACTAACTAGATAAAAATATTAATATTATTAACTAAAATTTTAAGAATTGTATTACAATTTTTTTGGCCAGTAGTCTTAAGTTTGTTTTAAATTTATTCAAAAATATCATAAAAAATATTTCTATCTCTTTTTATTATTGGGATAATTCTTTTTGTCCAAATTTTGACAGTAATAATAGGGGTTGGATAAATATGTTTAATTATGTTTTGAATAATATTATATTTCTTGTTATATAAATTCTAAATATTAATTGAATGAAAAAATAATTCTAGCACTATTTCTAAAACAAAATATACAGCTTGAAATTACTCCCATGTTATTTTATTAGGGTTTACTTTGGAAATTTGTTTTGTAATTTTTTTCATATATTAGTCTATTACTAATTGTTAAAACAACTGATGATATTTATCAAGTTTTTTGACATTTAAATTTATTTGATTTATGAATTAGCTATGTCACTAATACAACGTGTTATCGGAAATGCTAGCTCAGCTGATCTCGAAGAAATTCGTACTAAAATTGGTCCTTTTTTAGTTGAAAATGAAAAAATTGTCGGCGGTTATAGACTTGTTCGCGACATCATCACTTTTACAACAGAAAGATTAATAATTGTTGATGTCCAGGGTATTACAGGTAAAAAACAATCAATTACGAGTTATCCTTATAGCTCAGTAAAATGGTATTCAATGGAATCAGCTGGAACATTGGATTTGGATAGTGAAATTAAATTAGGAGTGCAGCAAAGAAGCGAACCAATTAGTTTAAAATTTAGAAAAGACACTGATTTGAATCCTATCTACCAACAGTTATCCAAATATATCTTACGAGATAATTAATATGAGTAAAAAGATATTTGAAATTCAAGCAAAATGCTCTAAATCCAAGGCTAGGGCAGGTGTAGTAAAATTACCACATGGTGAGGTAAAAACTCCGATTTTTATGCCAATTGGGACACAAGGAACAGTAAAAAGTTTGAGCAGGGATGAGCTAGAAAAATTAGGATCTCAGATAATTCTGGGAAATACTTACCATTTATGGTTGAGGCCAGATTTAGATGTCTTGCAATCAGCAGGTGGATTGCATAAATTTAGTAGCTGGGAAAAACCTATATTGACTGATAGTGGTGGTTTTCAGGCATTTAGTTTGGCAAAAATTAGAAAGTTTTCTGAAGAAGGTGTAACATTTAGTTCACATTTAAACGGTGAGAAGAGGTTTCTATCACCTGAAGAATCAATGAGAATTCAAACTGTTATAGGTTCGGATATTGCTTTAGTATTAGATGAGTGTTTACCAGCTGAAATAAGTAAAGTCGAAGCTAGGAGGGCGATGATTAGGACTAGAAATTGGGCAGAAAGGAGTAGAGATGCTTTTGAAAAACTTCGGCATGAGACTGGGCATGAGAATAATTTATTTGGGATTCCGCAAGGTGCTCAGTTTAACGATCTCCGTGTTGAATCAGCTAAACTAACTATGGAACTGGATTTTCCAGGCTATTCAATTGGAGGTGTTGCAAATGGGGGTGAGCCTGAAGAAGTCATGTATTCGCAGGTTTTGGAACAAACAGAGATTTTGGAAGATGAAAAACCTCGACACCTGTTAGGGGTTGGCACACCCAAAGATATCGTTGAGATGGTTGCTCGTGGAATTGATATGTTTGATTGTGTAATGCCAACAAGAAATGCTAGACATGGAAGTTTGTTTTCCAAAGTAGGTGAATATGGTTACTCAAATATCAAGATAAAGACCAAACGATATGAAAAAGATTTTAGTCCTATAAATTCGGATTCCGTGTTTTGGGAACTGCGAAACTATTCCAAAGCTTATTTAAGACATTTATTCATTTCCAAAGAGCTTTTGGCTTATCGGCTAGCTACATTGAATAATTTAGAGTTTTATTTAAATTTGACCACTGAAATTAGGGAGAGAATTATGAATGATACTTTTGATGAATTTTGGAAGAACTATAAGCAGATTGATTCATGATATTGACAATTGTAATTAATTATAACTAATTTTCTAAGGCTAGAATTTAGGAGCTTCAGCATGTTTAAAAAACTTGGATTTATAGTTTTACTTTCATTAATTCCCACTTTTCCTGTAAGTTCACATGAATTAAAAAAAGTTCACCCTGATCACGTTGAAGAAATTAACAGTGCTTTTTCATGCAAAATAGTTAATAATAAACATGACTACAATGCCTATGATAGTTTGAATCCAAAACATCAATATGTTGTTACTTTTATCCAAAGTCAGCTTAACTTTGGGGAATGTTTAATTATATTTGATAAGAAAGACCCGGAAGCTAAAGTAACAGTTGATAGTGAAAGTATTCGTTGGTCAAAAATTGAGGAAATTGAATATTTTAAAGATAACTTAGAAAATGTATATTGGAAGAAAAGGTTTGGAATCTTGAAATTGAGATAAATGCATCCAACAAGCTATACAGTTTTGTGTGATAGCTTTGGAGAAACTCATACGGCCCTGAATATAAGGGTCGATTTTTATACTTTTTGGATAACAAAAATCACTCCTTTAGGGAGCTTTTTTTGAAACCGGCTTTGGCCTATTTTCCCCAGAATCTGCATTCTAGTATCTTCGGCGGAATTATGTTTCAAGACTTTGTTCGGAATGGGAAAAGTTGTTTCAATAACCCTTGAAAAACCAGCAATAGATTTATAACAAAAAGTTTATCTTTTGTCAACCTATAATTCGCTTAGATTGTTTTCTTTGGTGTCGATTTCACCAAGTGAGATTAATTTATTCTCCATTTCTTTGAGTTCTTTTTCAACTTCTTTTTTAATTTTGAAAGCTTCTTCTAATAACGGCATGCTTTTACTAAGAGTAACTTTTTTTTGTTCCAACATTTGCTGGATTTCTTGAAGCCGGAGTAATTTATCTTCTAATGTCATATTTATTCAGCCAATAATTTATCTAATTTTTCACCAACTTGATCTTGTGTCTGTCCTCCAGTCCACCAATCAACTACTTCATCATTTTTTGTTAGGACAATAGTTGGAGTTCCTGAGATTTCACCAACAGGTTTAGTAGTATTTGAAACTGAGCTTTCAGGGAAAAATGTTTGCTCTAGATCTTTTTGATCAAACTCAATCAATTCATCGATCTCCTTGTCACGTAAATCCAATTTCCATTGACTAACATCTAGGCCTAATTCAGTGGCAATTTCTTCTAATAATCTATTACCAAGCTCATCTTGTCTCTCGTACACTATATCAATAAATTCAACATACTTGTCTTGTTTCTGAGCAGCGTGAGCACCTCTGGCTGCTTGTTTTGCAAAGATATGAATGGACTCTAGTGGATTGTTTTTGTAGACAAATTCAACTCTATCTGAATACTCGTCTTTCAGTGAATTCAGAGTAGGGTGGAATGCTTTACATGCAGGGCATTGCAAATCGTAGAAATATAGGAATTTAACATCCGAACCTTCTAAACCTGAAGTAAAGTTCTGCTCTCTAACTAAGTCTTTTTCTAATTCAAAATCTGTGCCAGTTCCACCACCTAAAAGTGAAGAAATAGTAGTTAAACATAGAATTATTGCTGCAAAAACTGATAGGACTTTTATGGTTCCAGTTAAATTCTCCCAAATCGTGCTTAGTCCTGTTTCTTTTTTGTATGGCTTTGTCATATTACAGATATATTCAATTAAACAGATGTTTCTGTCAAGGCAAGCGAGGCTACTAAAATAATTGACAAGTATCTGATATAGGCCTTTAATAGTCACTATGATTATCTCAAACAAACAATCTGCAGAAGATAAAACTAAAGAAGTAAAAAATTCTCAAGCCAAAAAAGAAGTTGATGATTTAATTACCAAAAATGATGATTTGGATTATAATTTAAGACCAAAAGCATTAGATGGATATATAGGACAAGAGAAAACAATCAAACAGCTGAAACTAATAATTGATTCTGCAAAAATACGAGATACTTTACCTGAGCATATTTTATTTTATGGACAACCAGGGCTCGGAAAAACGACCCTAGCTAGTTTAATAAGCCAGGAATTAGGAGCGAATTTAAAAACAATAGCTGCCCCAGCATTACAAAAAGGCGGCGATATTGTTAGTTTATTAATTAATATGGAGCCCAATACAATTTTATTTGTTGACGAGATTCATAGGTTAAAAGCTCCACTGGAAGAGATTATGTATTCTGCGATGGAAGATTGCGTAGTTGATTTGGTTATGGGTAAAGGGCAGGGTGTTAGTTTGGGTAGATTTGATTTAAACCCATTTACTTTGGTTGGTGCAACAACTCAATTAGGTAGGATTTCAAAGCCTCTTAAAGATAGATTTCCAACAGTATTTCAATTAGAGCCATATAATGAATCTGATATACTAGCACTAGTTGATAGGAATTTAGAGATTTTAAAAATAAATATGGATGAAGATGCAAAAATTGCAGTCTCAAGAAGATGTAGAGGAGTTCCAAGAATAGCAAATAATATATTGAAACGTTTTAAAGATTTACAGGTTGTTCATAATATAAAAACTATCGATAAAGAAACCTCATTAGAGTTTTTATACGAACTAGGTATCTATGAATTAGGCTTAACAAATTCTGATATTAACTATCTCAAATCATTAAAGGAAACTTCGCTGGCTTTGAAAACACTCTCTGGGATATTAATGGAAGAAGCTGAGACATTAGAGACTGTTGTTGAACCATATTTGATTTATCTTGGATTTTTAGACAAAGGCAGTGATGGAAGGAAACTAACACCAAAAGGAAGGATCTTTATTCAAAATTATTAGTTCTTTTGAACCAAACATAATAATTAATTATTATAAGGCCAGTCCAGATTTGTATATCCGCCAAATTTATATAGCTATAAATGAAAGGTATATAATCACTAACATTACTGAAAAATAATCTTTCGATTAGATTGCTCCATGAACCCGATAGTACTAATATTGTTGCAGATGGATAATTAATATGAAATTTTAGTTTGATAAATCCATAGGTCAATACTATAACTAAAAGGGATGCTAGAATAATCCCAATATTGAGACTAAATGGTTTTGTGTTTGCAATAAAAAATAGATTTGAATTTCTGATCAGAATTGAAGATGCTAAGTTTAATAGGATTAACACAATTATAGTAGAAAAAAACGTGAATTTATTTAGATTTTTTTTAAAAAACATAGCTTTAGTTGCATTTTTTTTGAGTTGTTTTCTGATTATATAGGAATTAGATAGGAAACCAATTTTTAGGTTGCGCGATATTATTTTTTTTGTAAAAATTATTAATATAGATTGAAAACTAAGCATTATCTAAATGGGTTCTAAAAACAAAAGAAAGAATGTAGCATTGAGCAGGAGATTATTACTGGCTTTGGCACTTGTTTTTTTGACTATTTTTTTGGTTGGAGTTTTTCTATTTGCTTTTACTCCAGATTCTAATGATTCCCAGGCGGCATTTAATTCTTCTACTGGTAGGTTTGAAGATTCAATTATTATTCCTCACCAGGTTGCTCAATATACATATGTATATGAAAATGCATCAGCTAGTTCTGAAGTAGGTGTTTTTGAATTGGAACTGCAGAATACAGTTGGTTCTTTTCCTAATGAAGTTTTGCAGGTTGTTAGTATAACTGATAGCTATCCAACTGGTCCAAATGGTAATTTACAAAGTGGTGGGCAGACAGTAAATGTTCCTGTAAACACTGCTTCTTTTTTCTCTGGGAATAAATTAACTGTAAAAGTTGCTCCACAAAATAATTGCTTGCCAAGTCCCCAAGGGGGGTGCCAAAATGCAACACTATCTCCTGGGACGAGAGGTAAGATAACAATCCAGGTAGCTTATAAAAATAATCCTCCTGCAGGTCAAAATATTTTTGAAGGATCTGGCGCAATGACATTTGTTTCAAATACTGATCAACCATCAATTGGTTGGAGAATAAACACAAACTTACAAAATACTAATTTTGTTTTGAACCAGTCTGTCCAACCATCAGCAAGGTTATCTGGAAGTGGCGGCACTGGAAACCCGGTAATTGGTACTCCTTATACAGTAGTAACTGATGGTATAAAAGGAACTGATGGGTCAAATTTGCAGTCACCAACTGGAAAATGTGTAACCGCTGTAGGTGGAGTTAATTATGAGGCAGTGGGTATTAACAATGGAAAATGTATTATAAATATACCAATTAATGCAGGTTCAACAGTTAGTGGAGGTCAAGTCTCAATTGATGATGGAGGGGCACCTTTGTCTCAATCGACTAGTGCTAATTACTCAGCAAAAGATTCAGTTAGTGATGTTTCAGGGTTTACTTCAAAGATTTCTAATGTATTAAAGAGCTCATCTGGATCAGGGTTTGTTGTATTTTTTGATACGACTGGTTTTGTAAATGGAGATAATGGTGTATATTCTAGATTTTATTTTGATACAGAGAGTCAAGCGACAACCGATAAAAATCATTTTGGTGGGTCACCTTTTGTTATCCCATTATCATTAAAACCGGAAGCCGCAACTCAAATATGTGTAGTAGTTGCCAAGCCAGATAACTCTATTATAGAAAACAGTGGAAACTGTGAAGATTTAGAACCAAAAGCTGAGGTTAATAGTGAGGAAGGTAAAATTGGAATTGTAAATGATGAGATAGAGGATTTAAATTTCATTTGCGACGTAGCTATTCTTTCTTCTTTGACAGACTGTACAATAGTATTTGCCGCAGATAAGACTCTTCCATCTGAAGGACTGGGAATCGCAATTGGAAATGTTCCTTTGGGCGGTGAGTGTACTAAATCATCTGATGTGGTTAGCTGTACACGAGTTCCAGTAGGTGATGTGTTAGGAACAAATTTAGTTTATGCTGGTGTTGGACAGGTTGAACCAATTTTGACTGGGGAATTTTCAGTAGTAGTTGATGCTGATGGGCAAAATATAGATGAGGTTTTGAATGAAGGTGAGAATCTAACTGAGGAACAGATTGCTGAACTAAATAGATTGGCTGATGAGTTTGATTTGGAAACGACTCAAACAACAGATAATAGTGATACTGGTACAACTGATAACATATCTACTGATGGAGATCTTTCTAGAACTGGTGGTGGTATTTTGATTACATTTGGTGCAGTAGGATTTTTGAGTGTCTTGGCAATTTATATGACTTCTAGAAAAAAATATATTTTAGATAGTAGAGAACAAATAGTAACCAGAAAAAAGAAATAACAGCTTATGCAGCTAATTAAGAAAGTTAAAAATTCTATTCAAAAAGTGTATTTCTCCCTCAAGCACTTTGTTGAGAGTTTATTTTTCTTGGATGAGTATCAAAAAATTGGTGTTATTTTTTTGGTTGTTGGTTTTTTATTTGCAGCAGTTTCATTGTACCCAATGGCAAAGGTTTTTTCAGGTCAGTGGAAGGTAAATCAGCAAGTAGAATTAGTTTTGTATGAAGTAGATCCGCTTCAAGGTTCTAGTTTTTTTAATGGTATTTTAGTCCTAAGGTACTACGCTGTTGTTATATTACTGGCTGTTTTTGCAGGTTATTTTCTGGCAGTGTATTTAGCAAAAAAACACTATATCGTCTCTACAATTATAGATAGGTTATTAGTTGGTTTGGTTGTTTTTGGGTTGATTGGTGCAAGGTTATTTTATGTGATTTTTAATTATTCTGCTTTTAGTGGTGATAGGTTACAGATACTGTTTATATACCAAGGAGGGTTGTCGTTTTTTGGAATGTTTTTAGCAGGACTTTTATACCTTTGGGTTTATTGTTCTCGGTTCAAATTTAACATTTTTGAATTTTTAGATTTTCTTAGTCCAGCTATTTTAATTGGTCAGGTGATTGGTAGATTTGCTAATTTTTTTAATTATGAAAGTTATGGAGGCCCGACTAATGTTTACTGGAAAATGTTTGTTCCAGATTCTGCTAATGTTTATGATAATATAAATCAAAAGTTCTTCCACCCTGCGTTTTTATACGAGATAATCCCAAATTTTATTCTATTGGTGTTAATAATGTTCTTTTATAGGAGGCTGACAAAAAAACGTGCAGGGTTAGTATTTGGTGTCTACGCTATCGGATACGGAATAGTCAGATTTTTTGTAGAATTCTTTAGACTTGATGCGCTAGTTCTAGATTTACCATCTCAGCTTCAGTTTGGTATTGGTGGTATAACCATTGATAAAATATTTGTTAGTCAATTAATGTCTCTAATTTTAGTGATAATTGGTTTGATTGTTATACAGATGCGGCAACATGTTGTTTACATAAGGCGCTCAATGACAGATTTAAATGTCAAGAAAGTAAAATCAACAATTGTTTAGTTAGATATACTTGACTTGGAGGATAAATTTATTTATTTTTAAATAAAACCAACAATATTATGACAAAAAACAAATCAAATAAACTTAGTATAGTAATTGCAATCGTAGCCGTAATTCTAATTCTGGGAGGTGTGTATTTGCTCAATGAAAGCTTTAGTGCATCTGGTGATTCATCCTATGGAAATAATAAGAAAAACGAGTCTGTTACTTACAGTGTTATTGATGATGATAAAATAGATGAGCCAGAGAAATCTGTAGAGTTGTTTTCAGAAAATACTAAAGATGATGATTTATCAAAAAATTCATCTAATCTAAATAACATTAAGGAGGAGGATGAGAAAACAACTACCTCTAATGCTGCATCAAATAATAGTACTATTGAGGATAAAAGCGATGATGAACCAACAACTAACAACTTGAATAATTCTGTCTTAGAAGATCCTAATGACGAAGATAATGTTGATACAAATAAAACCGATGAAGACTCGAATAATCAAACTGAAACCAAGACTGAAACAGTAGAATTAGAAGAAAACCAGGTTTTGGGTAAGGTAGTTTCTTCAGATGGATTTAATTATGAATTGGAAATCGTTCAATGTGGAATTCCAAATGCAACGGTTTGTGTTCCTTCTAGCAAACTTCAACTACGAGCACTCCAGGAGTATACCGAGATTGAAGACGGAGCCTCTTATATTTTAACAGGAAATATTTACGAAGCTGATGGTTATATTTATGTAGATACTCTTGATTCAGTTGAAAAGAATTAGAGTGATATATATAAAAAATGTTTTACTGGTTTTTATACCATTATAGAAGCAGGTTGTATAATTTGACCATCGATTTTTAGACCTACACTAACAACTTGTTTAACGAGTGTATTACCATCACCAGATTCACTCAAGATCGTCATAAACTCTGGGTTGAATTCATCACCGGGTTTTACATTAATAATTTCAATTCCTTGGTTTTGAAGCTGGTTTAGTACTTGGTCGAAGCTTACTTGTAGCGTATTAATAAAAGAATTTACCTGTTGATCTTGTGTTTCAGGTTTGTAATTAAACGATAGTTGTAATGTGTTTAAAAATGAGAAAATTGAATCAACAGTAGTTTTTTTGATTTTCTTTTTTAGTTGAGCAATATCTAACTCTTGTTGTTTTTCAAGATTTTGTAGATCTGCAGCTAGCCTAATTGATTTGTTTTTCCAATCTTTTATTTCGTTTTCATAGGAAAGTAATCTAGCCTCTAGCTCAGCAATTCTATTTTTTGCATCATCTGATGTATTTTTTGGTGAAACTTTTTGAAAACTCGGAGTTTTAACAGATGTTTGTTGCATATCTTTTTTTACACCTGAGGTGTTTTTTATTTTTGTATTTTTTTTGTTTGCTTCGTTTTGACTGTTTTTTCTATTCTTCTTTGAATTCTTGTTTGACATAAAACCCTATAATGAATGTTGAAGCTTATATATATTATATTACAAAATTTGTTTTTTGGAAAGGACAGATACTAATTTGTGAACTCATTTATATGAAATAAATTTGCTCTAAAATATTTTAAAATTTTCTGGATCTCCAGTATGCTTTTTGGAGCGGGTAAAGGGGATCGAACCCTTATTATCAGTTTGGAAAACTGAGGTACTAACCATTGTACGATACCCGCCTCAATTTGATGTACTATTATTAATTCAATTTTGAATTATTTACTCATTAGAATAATTTTTGGTCCGGAGTCCAAGATTCGAACTTGGGTAGGGCGAAGCCCGACAGATTTACAGTCTGGTGCCATTGACCGCTCGGCCAACTCCGGATTAGTGATCATTCTAAAATAATTTCTTAGGAGTGTTTTATATACTTAAATAGGAAAAAGAAATTGTCAAGAGTTGACAATAGATATTTAGTAAAGTTCCATATATTATATAATATAAATTATTTATGAAACCAGGTCTGCGAAGAGTATTTTTCTTTGTCTATACAATTTTCTTTGTTATAGTAACACCAATTCTGATTGTTGTGTCTCTTGGTTATAATGTTGATTTAAAAAACTTAGAATTAATGAAAACTTTGAAGGTTGGTGTAGAAACACTACCTAGAAATGGTTCTGTTTTTTATAACAATAAAGAAATATTCAAAACGCCAGGTGAAATCAAAATTTTAGATGATCAAGTTGTAAATTTATCAGTTCAAAAGAATGATTATCAATTTGAAGATTTTGTTTTTTGGTCTTCTCAAGAAAAAAATACTGTAGTTGAAATAGAAAACCTGGCTTTTTTACCTAACCAAGGTCAAACTATCGATACTTTTGACTCTTTTGAAGATGTATCAATTTTATCTGATGGATATGTTCTATTAGAAAAAGACCAAGATTACTATATTCAGGAATTTGATTTTAAAGGGTTGGTAGGAGAAAAAGAAAAAATAAATAATTCATCCAAGTCAATCATTACAGACGGAAAATGGGATAGATTAGATTCTGGTTTTTATTTCAAAAAAGATCAGCAATTGGTTTTATATTTTGATGTCGTTTTGGATGGATGGGAAATTTATTCGTTTCAGTCCCTGGGAATACAAGTTGAGAGTCTGGAGCTTTTTGATGATCAGAATTTATTACTGTTAGATGATAGGAAAACTCTTTGGGTTTTTAATATTGTAAACAATAATTTACGATTCAAGAGCTCTAGGGTTAATGGAATTGATAACACTGAGTCTCCAAATAGGGTTTGGGTTAATAAAGACGGCGGTTTATATTTCTTTGATAAAAAAAGCAAAATTGAGGACTTGGATATTGCACAAGAAAATCTTTATTTAGATGATATATTTAATTATATACCTAAAGATGTTGAATCAAGTTACTTTGAAGTAGCAAATGTCGGCCAGGGAATAGTTGTTTTAGCGGATGAACGGATAAACTATATTCCAGATTTTAATAAAAATAGATGGGTGTATATTGCTGATAATGTAGCGAATCTGGGTACATTCAATAGAAATGTGTATTGGTTAGATAATGAATCAGTTCTATGGTATTATAATTTCTTGAATGAGGATATAGATAGGATTGGTACAATTGATTTAGATGGTGGATTAGATTTGGTTGAATTTGAATATTTTTCTTTCTGGAATAGATTGTTTATTTACTCTGAAAATAGTGTGTATTCTATTTGGATTGACCAAGATTTATCAAATGAGAACATTCTAAAATATAGTATTAATGAGTGGATTCAAGACAGTAAATGCCAAGACGAAATCATCGAAAAAAATCAACTATGTATCAAAGATGGTGAACTTATTAAGTATAATAATTTGAGTAATTTTTAATTAATTTTCAACCAACAAAAGACTTGACTGTATAAAAGAATTTATAGATAATTTTTGTAATCAGATAAATTATCTTATATGGCGGATCAGAATAATAATGGCTTGGCTGGAAGTAACCTAAACAATGGAGCAAATCCAGGTAGTGTCGTTACAGCTCCAAAGCAAGCAAGAGTTGAAATTCCACAAAATCAAACTCCACCTACTACCTCTGGCGAACCTGCTCAGGTAGGCTATGGTAGTCAAAATTATAGTAACAACCAACCAAATCAAAACGTCGCACAACAAAATTGGTCAAATAATACTACTCCAAATTCACAGCCTCAACCTGCTCCACAAGCTACAGCAAATCCTCAGCCAAATATTAACCAACCAAACATCAATCAGCAGCAACCAAAGTCGCAGAGTCAGCCTCAACAGTCTCAAACAAATAATCAATATTATAACAATGTTCAACAATCTGTTAGTGAAAACCAATATTTTGATGTTCAGCCAAATAATAATCAAACAAAACCTCAACCTACAAAAAATAAAAATAGATTGAATTTTAATGGAAAAGGATTGTTTAAAAAACTAACTGATTTTTTGGTTCATAGGTGGTGGTTAGTGTTGATTCTAGTTGTTGCAATTGCTTTATCATCTCTTGGATTTTATGCGTTTCAGCTATCTCAAAATAGCCAGGTTGAATCTTATCAAAATGTGGAGGCGTTTATTGAAGCTCCAACAACTTCTTCTTCAGGTTCCCCAGTTAGATGGAAAGTCAGAGTTGTTAACAGGAATAACGTTTCAATTCAAAATATTGAGGTTCAGTTGAATTTTGATAGGACTTTTAGATATACCAAGCCAATTAACCCAGATCCATCTGATAGTTCAGGAAGTCTATACAAACTATCAAGCTTATCTGCTGTGGGCCAGGGAACAAACGAGGCTATTATCCAATTTGAAGGTGTCCTCTCTGGTAATATTGATGAAGAGGCTGTGATGTCTGGTGATGTTAGTTATATTCCAACCCCTAATATTGGTAAAAGCGATCAAAGATTTTCAGTACCTATTCAAGCAGAAAGAACTAGAATAACGTCTCCCCAAATTGGTATTACTATGACGCCAACTCAGCGTGAGGTGCAAAATGGAAGTGAGGCGGAAATTGCAGTTGTTTTTGAAAATACATCCGAAACAGAATTAAAAGACCTTCGAGTCAGAATGACTTATCCAGACCGGGGCGGATTTAGCTATACTAGCTCTGAATTGGTTCTTGGGAACACTGCTGATGTAATCACAACTCCTGATGATGGAAACAACACCTGGTTTATTAATAGTTTACCAAGACTGAGAACCCAAACTTTGAAAACCCGTGGAATTGTCCAAGGTGCAGATGGGGTTAAATTAAATTTCTTGGTTGAGATTGATACTCTCGGAGCTGATGGTACCTATGAAACTTTGCGTAGTACAACTACTGATGTTGTAGTTTTGTCTCAGCCACTGGTTTTGACGACAGAATTTGAAGGTAAAAATGCCGACAAGACTTTTGAACCTGGAGAGACAATTACATACGCAATTAATTATCAAAACAAATCAACTAGAACTCTCACAAATATTGAGATTTTAGGATTCATCGATGATAATGCAAACTTGCTTGATTTTACAACTCTTGCATATGTTGGTGGAACTCAAGGTGATTTGAATAACGGAGCAGTGCAATGGACGGCCAGGGGAGTACCGCAGTTAGAAAATCTGCCTCCACAATCTAGAGGAAAGCTTAGTTTTTCTGTTCAGCTAAAAGATGACGATGCTTTCAAAAATACTTCGCTACCTCAAAATACTTACACACTACGACCTAGGGCTGAAGCAAAATCTGCAGAATTATCGAGTATTCAGTTCTCTGGTGAAGAATATAAAGCTAGTGGTGAGTTAGAATTTGTTCAAGAATTAAAATCTGAAGAAACTGATAACAACCGAGCGATTGCTGAAGTAACCTGGATATTGAAATCAAGACAAACTAGAATTAACGATGTAAAAGTAGAGGCTATTTCAACACTTCCGCCAAGTAGCTGGAAAGTAGATGGAATCTCACCAGAGGGGCAGTTTGATAATATTTCATACAACCCTGTGAATGGAAAAATTGAATGGAATCCAGGAGCTATACCAGAATATAGTGGTAATGGAAAAGAAGAGGTAAAAATCACATTTACTTTCGATGTTCAAGCACAAGAAAACCAATCGCTAGCTAGAACTGAGTTGTTTGGAGAGCCAATTATTACTGGGGTAGATGACTATACTGGAGAAAAGTATGATTTAACTGGAAACCCTCTAACTGCTTTGAAATAATTTCCACAATATTCAATTCAGGAATATATACCTAGAACATCTTGACAATAAACGAAATTAGATAAATGTTTTATGGGTATGGTTACAAAAACTAAAGATACTCAGCCATCAATGCATGATTTACTAGTTCATGTAGATAGCCCAATTGAACATAACGTCGGTGAGACAGTAAAAGGAAATGTACTTTTCGTGTCAAAAAACGAGGTTATTGTCGATGTCCCTAATGTTGGACTTGGCGTGGTTAGAGGTAGAGAATTATATAATGAAGAATATTTGTCAGGAATCAAAGTAGGCGCAGAAGTAGAAGCAATTCTATTAGATTTAGACAATGAAAGATCAATGATGGAGCTTAGCTTTAGAGCTATTGGCCGTGATAAAATTTGGTCTGATATCAAGAGCGTCTATGAAAATGGAATGACGATTGATGCAAAAATCCGAGATGCCAACCGTGGTGGATTTTTGGTTAGAGTTCAGGGAGTTGATGGTTTCTTGCCAGCTTCACTTTTGTCTCCGATGCATGCGGTTAAACAATCTAGCATTGAGGATAAAAGTCTGTTAAATCAGATGAAAAAATACGTTGGGCAGAATTTCAAAGTAAAGGTTATTAGTATTAACGAAGACGCTGATACTTTGATTGTTTCTGAAAAAGCAGTTAGTGATGAATTAGCACAAGAAAAGCTATCTAAATACAAAGTCGGTGACATTGTCGAAGGAACTGTTGTTGGAGCTGTTGATTTTGGAATTTTTGTCAGATTCGATGAAGATTTAGAAGGACTGGTTCACATTTCTGAAATAGCTTGGAAAAAAGTAGAAGATCCTCGCTCTGAATATAGATTGGGCCAGAAATTCAAAGCTAAAATTGTAGAAATTGATAAAGAAAATAGAATTAATCTATCTATTAAACAATTACTACCAAACCCATGGGTAGAGTTTGCAAAGAACACTAAACCTGGAGGTAAATTTGTTGGTAAAGTTTCCAAAATTGTAGCATATGGTGCGATTATTGTTAATGAAGATGATATTCAAGGATTATGTCACATTACACAAATGAGTGAAGATGAGATTGATTCACCTTCAAAGATTCATGATATCCTAAACCTAGGAGAGGAGAGAGAATTTACAGTCTTAGGCGTTGATGTTGATGAAAAACTTTATTTGACATTGCTAGATTTTGACAAAGCCAAAGAGATTCAAGAAAATATGGTTAATATGGTTGATGAGTCAAAGAGCTCAGAAACAAAAGAAGGTGATACTAAAGAAACCAAGGAATAGAGAAAAGAACTACCAAAGCAAAAATGTCAGTATTGAATCTATTGACATTTTTGTTTTTAAATATAATTTTTAGAGGGTCGAAAGTAACGTAAATATGAATACTCACAAGAAAAGCGCCGCAGAAAAGAAGACTACTCACAAAGAGAGTGCTGACCACAAAAAGTCACATAAAAAGAGTGGTAACACAGTCGCCAAGCATAAATCTGTGAGTTCATTTTTACGTCAAAATAAACAAACCTTACCAAAATTCGTTTCTTCTGGGGTTACAAACATCAAAACAAAAGCAGGTCACATCAAAGAAAACCCAACAGCATATTTACCTTTGGAAAAAATTGTTGGCGATAAAGACAATTTAAATTCAATTAGTTCTGTATTCAATACAGATCATGAGCATATCAAAGCGATAAAAAGAGTTTTTCGAAAATCTTTACTATTCATGATACTAAACATAGTGTCATTTGGGGTTTTGGTTTCATTTAGTTTATTACCCTTTAGTATTAATCCATTATTAACTTTTGGGGCTGCTATAACCTATATCATTGTTACAAATATTTTCTTTGTAATTGTTGCTGATAGGAGTTATTTTCTAATTTCTTTGCTGGCAAATATTTTATTATTTTTGCTAATAACTGTAATTGCTTTGAAATCAATATCAGTAGTAACTATAGTTGCAGGGCTGGTTGTTGCTTTGTTCACATATTTGGCTTATTTGGAGCTGGAAAAAAACCAATTAGGTAGTAGAATATTTACAATCACTCAAATTGCAAATGAGTCATCCAAGGCTCTGTGGACTTTGGTGTTTTTTATAGTAAGCATAGGCCTATTTAGCTATATTCAATCAGTTGGAACTGAAAAAGCGTTTGATAAGCATATCCTAGATAATAGTATGGTGTTTGATAATGTTGTGATGGGGGAAGGTTCTCCAGTTTCGTTAAATAGATTTTTTGTGAATGAAGGCCTAAAAAATACTAAAGGTGATCTGACTTTTGGTGGTTTCCTGGCTGCAAATTATATTGACGGGAAACCTGTTGTTTCTACTAGTGAACAAGATGAAATAATTTTGAAATGTGAAAATGAAGCTGGTATTGGTAAATGTGGAAATGCGATTTTGGAAGAAAGGGAAAGAAGATTGAATAAATTTAAAAATGAAAATTACTTTGATATTGGTTTAGAATTGGATTCAGTTTTAGATGAGGATGACTACAAAGACGTTTTGAAACAATACTATAGAAATAGTTGGAGCGAATTTGCAAATAATGATGAGGAAAGACCAGATGGTGAATTAGGTCGGATTTTAAACCTTTTGCCTTCTGCATTATTGATTGATAGAACCTTGGCTGTTCCTGCAGGATTGTCTGTTGTTTTGTTTGTTTTATTAATGTTTATCAAACCAATTTTACTAATCGTATCTACAATATTTTTGTGGTTTGTTTGGAAAGTTCTATCTTTGTTTAAATTTGTTAGGATTGAAGTGGAAACCGTCGAAGCAGAAGTTGTGAGTATATAGAATTTTCCTTGCGATTAGCCTTTACATATCGTAAAAATTGTGCTATTTGTTATTGCTGAGGAAATTCTTTGGAGAAAACATGGAAACTATTACCGGTATTGATCAAATTACTGGGTTTTTGGACCGGTTACAGCTATTATCTAGAAACTCCGGTTTATTTGACTTAGGGGTTGAAAGCTCTAAAGAGGGTGAATTAAAATTTGGCGAATATAGTGTAGGATTTTTTTATAATGATATAGGAGGGTTATCAGATGTTACACCAGAAACAATATTCTCCACTAATTGTGGAGCTTGTACACAAGTAATCAATCAACATGGTGATATAATTAAATTAATTGAAGATAATACTACAGATTTGTATTTTTTTCAGGACATAGAGCATAGTGAATTACTATTTAAATGGCTAAAAGAAAATAAATTTAACTATTTATTTATTCCAACTCACAAATATACTAGCATAAGTGGAATGTTAATATGCTCTGAGAGATTTAAATTTCAAGAGTATTCAATTTTTCTAAACCCTCTGTGTTTTGATCATGTTTCTGAAGATCTTAATAGATCTTCACTATATCCTGTAGTTGGAGTCAAAATTAATGATATTTGGTTTTATAGCGCTTACCTAAATTGTTTCTCTTCACCAAGAGCTAGGGAGCAGACCATAATTCAACTAGTTTCTGAGATTAAAGAAAGTAGTAAATATGTTATTGCAGGGAGAATGAGTTCTTACGGTGAGTTGGTAAACTCTAGACGCAAATGGTACCCTCTCTGGTATGAAATTGCTTTCCTTCCTCAAATAATTTTATCAACAATTTTTCGCAAGAATTGGCTCAATATATTGGAGCTGAAAAAAATCGAAAAAGTTCTAAAAAATAGAGGTGCAAAGGTATATCTTCCTGGACAAGATACATATTGCCGTGGCCTTGGGCTATTTAGGGTGGGTTGGCAAATTGATTATTCGATTTCTAACATCCATTATAACATCACATCTAGGACTGATGGATTACCAGAATCATACAATTCTGGTATCAAGGTAACTGTTGTGGATAGTGAAAAATGAGCCTAGAATAACTTTACTTAGAACAACCTGAAACATGGCTCAGTGTTTATAGCACTGAGCCCTTTTTTATTTGAAAATTGCAGTTGTATATAGGTTTGGATTTTCATTAATATTAAGTAATAAATCAAAAACTATTTGGCAATAGTACTCTCCAAGCATGTTTAACGACATTAAAGTTAATACACGAATTAATAATACGTCATGCGTGGTTAGATTTTCTTTAGTGCTAGTTAATAATGATCTTTTGAGAATCAAATAAAGTTTAGTTCCACTCTTTTTAATTACATTACCTCCATTATTTGAATAAATACCTAGAGCCTTTTCAAAGTAATAATTATCTAATTCACTGATTAGTAAAAATTCCTTCACAGATATATTGAAACTGCCACAAGGTATATTAGAATTATACTTGAAATTTAATGATTTTAGGATTCTTTTTATCCCAGAATTATATATCACATTTACCCCTGAATTAACTATACAATTTTGCTATTTACTACCATGAAATGCTTTTTTGGTCAACTATGATTTCTGCTTGTATTCAATATAATTGACAAAAATTAACCAATTAGAAAATATAAATGTTATATGTCAAACATGCAAAACCTATATTTTTTACCATCTGGATCTGTCGAGGAGTTTAACGTGGTTATAGAGATTCCTTACGGTAGCCAGAATAAATACGAACTAGATCCAAAAACTGGTGCTGTGTTTTTAGATAGGGTTTTGTATTCTAGTGAATTCTATCCGTTTAACTATGGTTTTATTCCTAGCACCAAAGTAGAAGATGGTGATGCTTTGGATGTTGCTGTGTTTTTGACCAACTCAGTTCCACCAATGACAGTTGTAAGATGTAGAGCAATTGGAATTTTGAGAAAAGTTGACGGAGGAGACCAAGATAATTGCGTGATTGGAGTTCCTGTTGATGATCCTAGGTTCAACGACGTTCAAGAATTATCAGATTTCCCAAAACATAAATTAGATGAAATTGCAGATTTTTTTGCAAATTACAAGAGATTACAGAAAAAAGAATCTATTGTTGAAGGTTACTTTGGAAAAGAAGAAGCAGAAAATGAAATTAGATCTGCTTTAAACAACTACCCTGAATATAAATAACTGGAGGTTAGCTTTGAGTAACGCTCAAGATGTAACTATTAAAAAGATATTTCAAGAAATTCAAGAATTGCAGCTCAGTAGGGCTCAGATAGAGGAGTTGATAAGCTTGCTAGAAAAGATCAAACCAAAAATGACAGCAGAAGAACAAATTAGCGCTGCAGCCAAAGTTGAGCTGCATTGAATAATTGATTTAATTAATATATAAATCCTAGATAGGATGGGTACTTGCTCGTAGAACAAAAGTTTTGCGAGTTTTTCCTTTTCTTTGGTAATATACTTGATTAAACTAAATTATTGTGCTAATAGTGTTTTAAAGTTTAGTAAAAAAGTTTTTTTATGAGTCCTGCTGAAAATAAATCTACGCTTATTCAGAGTGTAATGGGTACTATTATTAGCTTCTCATTTAGTTATGATGAACTTCATGAATTAGCGATTCAGTTAGAAAACTATATTTGTAATTTAGAAATTCCCGAGGAGGAGTAGCTTACTTGTTTTTAATTTTTATAATTCTGCCATTTGTTTGGTGGAATTTTACTTGCCAAATTTTTTATTATCTGTAAATATCATAATTAATATGTCATTAGGAGAAGTTTTATTAATAATTCAAGTATTTTCATTAACAATGTCTACGATTTTGATTTTGATGCAGAATCGTGGAGCAGGTCTATCTAGCACTTTTGGAGGTGGTGGAGATGTTTATTTAACTCGACGTGGAATTGAGAAATCTATTGTTGGATTTACAGTTGTGTTTATTGTTTTATTTGTAGTAACTCGTATTATTGCTCTATACGTAGGGTAAGAAATATTAAACTAATTTCCAAAACCATCTGGCCTCAAAACTAATAAGCCTACCAAAGCTATGCTGGAGATAATTATCCAGGCAATTGTAGCGATTTTAAATACTTTTCTCCATTTTGGAGATTTTATTTGTGGGCTAATATATTTGATAGAAAAACCAATAATTAGAATTTCAATTACACTAACAAACAGACCGAATTTATCAACTTCATAATATGAAACTGGACTAATAAACCTCCAGTTACTAAATGGTAGGAAATGTTGATGAGCATCGTAGCTATGTGTGAAAAAATCAGCAATTATGTGCAGCATTGAGCTAGAACCAAACAGCCAAAGCCAGCGCCATTTATTGATAATTCCAAAACAAATTAAAAACGCTGTGATTGGAATAGAGTTAAAATAATCAACTAGGTTAGTCCAAAAATCTGTAAAATATAGCTCATTCCAAACTGTCTCCATTGGGATTCTGGCAATAAGAGCATAAAAAAATAGCACAAATATAGCAGCGTCAGGTAAAAAGGCTCCCAGAAAAACAGCCCAGTTTTCAGTGCGGGTTAGCTTTTTGAATTTGTTGCCTAAACCTGCATGACTAATAATAATATGTGTTGGTGTATTCATACAACTATTTTAGGTTTTCGAGTGCTTTAACTCTTTCACTGAGTGGGGGGTGTGTAGAAAATAGAGATTGGACTTTTTCACCGAGGCTACGTTTTGGTGGGGCGATGTAAAAATGATTCATAGCAGTAGAATACCGTGAAGCAGGGATAGGTGAGGAGTGTAGTTTTTTTAATGCGTTAATAAGTCCTTGTGGGTATCTTGTCATTACGACAGCTGTGGCATCGGCCTGGTATTCGCGTGACCTAGAAATACTGAATTGTATTAGCATGGCAACAAAAGGAGCTAATAAAATTGCAAGTAAGTATAGAATTAAAACGATAGGGCTATTTGAATCATTGTCATTGTCGCGTCCACCCCACCATATCATTCTGAACCCTACATCGGCAATAAAACTAATCACACTACCAAGCACCATAGTAACTGTCATTATCAAAATATCACGGTTTTTTATATGAGATAATTCGTGGGCAATTACGCCCTCCAGCTCTTGTTTATTTAGTAGATTTAGAATTCCTTGATTGAGACAGATTTTAGCGTTCTCTGGATTTCTACCTGTTGCAAAAGCATTTGCAGATTTGTCTGGGCTGATATAGATTTCTGGTTTTGGGATTTGGGCAATTTTGGCTAAATTTGTCACCATTTCGTGAATTTGTGGAGACTGTTTGTATTCGATTTTTTTTGCTCCTACGACAGCCAAGGCGATTTTATCTCCTGTGAAATAGGCTACTCCAGCTTGGAATAAAGAAATAAATAAACCAAGATATGCAAAGAATGGGTTTCCATAGTATGCAGAGAAAACATAAAATACAGCACTAACTAATCCAATAAATAAAAAGATTAAAAGTAGGGTATTTCGGTGATTTTTTCGTTGCTGTGAATATACTGACATTTCTAATATTATTACGATATATACTGGTTTTGGTCAAGATTGACAATTCTGTTTTATTAATGGAATTTTATAGGGTCAAAGGACAAATTATCGAGGATGTAAGTAGAGATTATGACAAATTCTGGGGCTTTTGATCAGTATACATGTTTTTCCGGGATTGATTCGAGATATCATAATGAAACGCTAGATCCATATTTATCATACAGAGGTTACATCCAACATTTATTAGAAGTAGAACTGGCTATTATTAAAGTCTATTCACAAATGGGTGTTGCTGGTATAACGAATGAAATATATGATTCTATCGCTGAGGTGTGTAAGACAGTCAATATTGATGATATTGTACAAGAGGAGGAGAGAATTCACCATGATATTCGAGCAGTTGTAAACTGTATTAATAATTTGTTGCCAGAAGAGATGCAATTTGCTGTTCACCTAGCAGCAACGTCATATGACGTAATTGATTCTGCGAACGCTAAAAGATTTTCTGGTGTATATAAAAATTGCATATTACCTCAATGTACAGAGGCTTTGGGTCGAATTCGATACCTTTCCCAAGAATATATTGATACTCCTATGATTGGTCGGACTCATTTACAAAATGCAATACCAATAACTTTTGGTAAGTATATAGCTAGATTTGAAATTAGGCTCACTAACCAATTAGATAGAATTTCTGAAACATTTAATCATCTAATGGGTAAATTTTCGGGCCCAGTTGGAAATCATGCTGCATTATCACTTTTTTGTGATGATCCTATTCAATTAGAAAAAATGGTAATGAATGAACTTGGACTATCTCAATGTTATTCATCTTCGCAGATTGTACCAAGAGAAAACCTGTATAGTTTCTTGAATGAAATTTTTGTTTTTTCTGCTATTGTTAACGATCTTGCATCAGGCCTGAGAATTTTAGCATCCGATGCTGTTGATGAAGTTAGAGAATTTTATGATCAAAGCCAACAAGTTGCATCGTCCTCTATGCCACACAAAAGAAATCCAATTCAGTTGGAAAAAATATGCTCCATTCACAAAGTTATTGTTGGGTTGAAACATATAGCAGAGCAGGACATCTGCTCATGGTTAGATAGAGATCTTTCAAACAGTTTGTCTGGCAGAACTTATGCAGAACTCCTGGCTTATTTTTATGAGCAAATGAGGGTTCTAGAAAAGGTTATCAGAGGGTTGGTGGTTCATGAAGATGTGATGCTGAATAATTTATTGGCTGCTAAAGATGGTTTTCTTGCTGAGCCTTTATATTGTATTTTGGCATCTGTGCAGTTTCCTGAAGCTCATGAAAAGTTGAGACAACTATCAGTTCTAGCTCGGCAAAAGTCTGTTCCTGTTTCAGAACTTTTCCTAGAAGATGAGGAGGTATTGCCATATTTAGACCAGCTTTCTGACAAAATTAAAGATAGGCTAAATTTAATTATTGAAAACCCTGCTACATATTTAGGTACATACGCTAGAAATTAATAATCTAGCGTTTGACATGTAAACGCCGCGGAAAAAATCCGCGGTGCTTTTTTACTATTTTGATAAATTAAATACCTTTCCCACCAAGAATACTTAGCTTTTGGCTTTCTGGTATTTCTTTGATTAAAGGTTTGGCTTGTATAATTAAATTTAATAAATCTTGATTATTTAATGATTCATCGTGAGATTTTTCATCAATCCAAATTTCAGATACAAAAACTTCGTTTTGGCTTTTACTGGTGCTAATAATATACTGCAAACAATTTTTATTATCTTTTAGTATTTCACTCGCTTGGATTAAGATATTTGCAAGCTCATCTCTTTTACCTTCGTTTGTGATAAATTTACCAAACAGTCCGTAACTCATATAGATTAATGATGGTTGTGTTTTTTGCCGTTTTCTTTACGTAGTAATTGGATGGTTTTTTCTATTGCAGCTCGGGTGGTTCCGGCAGTATCTGTTCCTTTTTCGATTACATCAAAATTGTTTAATTCTGGAGAAACAACCAGTATCGAAACCTCAAATTTTTCAGTTTCTTGACCATCGTGTTGGTGGAATGTTACTTCAACCCTATCAATTTGCATGTCTAAATCAAAGACTTCTGATAATTTACTTGCAAAATCTTCCTCGTTGAAACTAACTTCTTTTTCAAAATCATCCTTGGTACAGTGAGCGTATTTAAAAATTATTTCGTTATCCATATACTCAAAGGCTTATAATTAAATTTATCTTTGTCAATAAACTCTGGCTAGATTAGTTTTTCACCCTCTTGGATTTCACAAACCAGTTCTCTAATTTGCCGTATGAATCATCAGTGAATGTGTATAGGTTAGGGAGGTTGTTTCCTAGGTCTCTGACTCTGTTTGAGTAATTATATTCGTAGTTAGTTCTGAATAAATTAACTGCTACATATTCGTTTTGAAAGAAATTAATTATATTTCCTTTGGCCTCTTCATTGGTTAGCTGAGACAGTGAATAGGTTAATAAATTCTCTTCTATATTATAATCTAGGATCCTGTTGTTTTCACGCAATGCTGATAGATTTTGACCGTTTGCACCAAATAACGAATACGGGTCTTGGCTAACTATAGTAACTGGTAAAAATGCAGCCAAGTAGTCTTTGTCATTGAGGGCTTTTTGAATTTCTTCGTTACCAGTTATTAATTCTGCAGGTAATCCAATTTCCAAGAAAAATCTACGGATATCACTCAACAATGGTTCAGATTCTGGTATTCCTAGTAAAGTAATTGGAATTTCAGCCCCATCAAGGAGAATTCTTTTTATTTGGGATTGCTCATCTACTGTAATTTGGTAAACGTTTTGGTCTAATGCTTCTGCAGGATCAGCAGGGCAATCGGGCTCGACTTCTGTATTTAATTGAATTGGAACTATTCGTTTGTTACGTGGAATATTTTCCAAAAATCCATCGTAGGCAGGACTTGCTTGGTAATTAACAAACTGACAGATAACGTATTTACGTAGACTTTGGTTGATAAAATATTCACCAACTTTGCTGTTTAGATAGAGGTTATAAAATGTGTTTGTTGGAATTGTTTTTTGCTCTAGTCCAGTATCTTGTTTGATTTTCCAAGAAGGTGTTGTTAGATTAGTCCCTAGAAATCGTGTAAATAAATCAGTTTTGCCTGCTTTGGAATCGCTTACTAATGAATTTGTAATGTTTGGTTTATCAAAAAGAGAATCAACTTTGTTAATGATATAGGTCTCTAATTTTAGTTCTGATTCAATATTTTGAACTGGGTTTTTTGTTAGTACAACGGTTTTGATTTTTTGGCTTTGCTGGTCTCTAATTGGATTTGGGACTTTTTTGGAGGAGTTATTATTTGGGTCAATAACATCATTATCATCAAAAGTATAAAAACCTGAAGTCACAGTTGGTTTGAACGAGCGATTGTCTGAAATTAATCTATCTGTGATTTGAGAATCATAGTGTTTTTTGGAAATAGGTGAGAAATTTGCCGAATAGATTAATTGCGGGTTTTGAAGGTTGCTGACTAATTTGAATGTTCGGGGTCCAGTTTTTTGCAGTTTTACCTCTTTGAATCCATTTTTGAATTGTTGGTTTCCTCTAGTTTCGATAATTCTTTCAAAAGAATATTCAACATCATCCACAGTTATTGGTTCTCCGTTTGACCACTGTAGTCCTTCTTTTAACTCAAAGTTTAAAACCTTGAAGCTTTCTGCAGGGTCGGTGGAATTTTCCCAGGTTGGTTCAGATTTTAATAAAATAGGTTTGATAATTGGTTTTGGTTCTGTTGAATTCAAAAAATCCGGATACTCAATTTCATAGAGTGGGTGGTAAATTAGACTATTTACTTTAGATTCGGCTTCTGAGTTAATGCTAATTACTGGATTAAAGGTTATGATTTCAGAATTTTCTACGGTTTCAATGATTTGCCCACCTTCTGCAGCTACCGGAGTAGTTGAAAATAGATAAATTCCATATAAAAACATGGTGGTGGAAACCAAAATACCAATCAAAGAAATTACCAAAATACTTTTAACAACTTTGGTGGAATTGATGACTGATTTGCTGATGACATCAAATTTTCTGAACTGAGAGAATTTTATTGGCCAGATATGGCGAAAAACATGGCTGATCTCGTATTGAAATCTCCTGATTTTGAAACTGATTTCTTTGGGGTCAAACTTTGATGACATACTAGTCTTGTTTGTATTAATATAGAACTATTCAACCAATTTAGTCAAATATTGAATGAGAAAATATAATTATGTGTGTTTAGATTATTTGTCAAAAGAAAATCGCCCTCAAAATTTAAGGGCGTGTCTGTGAGGTTGTATTACTGGCAAGAGCTAGCGGCAAACCAGAAGCCTTCCTCTGTAGATTTTGTAACTTTAACTGATAAGATGGTTCTTATCTAGGTTGTTATTGGTAATTTTTTATTATTCGTCAACCTTGGATTATTTATAAAAAAAATACTGCTCCGGAAGTGATCGGAGCAGCAGCGTGTAGGGACATCTCGGACAAGGCTGGTTTTGTTTCTAAACAGGAGTCAATCAATTCAGAAACACTCAAGAAATCCTAAACACGAGGTGTATTTGTTGTATATAGTAGTTTTTTTTGTTTTGTCAAATAAAATCAGCCGCTCAATGAACTATGAGCGGCTGCGTCATGTTACTTCTAGAATGTAGGAGTAGTTCCCACATCTCCCTTACATTTCCAGACACTCAATAGTCCTCTGTTGATATTGAGTGAGGCGTAGAACCACATACCTAGTGACATGATTTTTTAACACTGGGAATATTTTTTTAGATTGTCAATTACAGACCAAAAGAGAAAACTATTCTAGAAATCTAGAATGGCGAAAGGTTATGTCTACTCAGCTGAATGCAACTGAAGTAATGTAATATGTATCAATTTTAAAGATTTTGTCAAAGGTTCAATCAGAATATAAAGAAATTGACCACTCGTTTGGAGGGGGAGTGGTCAACATTGTTACCAACTATAGACTTAGGTCGATAGCCATCTTATTAAACCTATAGCCTCAATAAAATCGAGCAATTTTATTGAAGGAGAAAAAGGCCCCGAAGATCTCTTTCCTTGGCAACAACTAGCTACAAACTATCTTAAAACCTCATATTTGTCAATTATACTAACTATGTAAACACCACCCAAGTTAAAACAAGGGTGGTATCCTGAATCACTTCCAGTCTGCTGACAAAGGTAATTAAACCCCGCCACATCTTGGTCGTGAATAAAATAAAAAACTTGTTAGGGATTTTGTCAATGTTATCTATATTATTATTTAGGCAAAACCGAGGTTGGCAGATAGTTGTTGTTCAAAATTTTTGAGATTAATTAGATTCAAAGCCTTTTGCTGAAAGGTTTCAACTACAAAGGGCAATATGTTGGTTTCTTGATCCTGGTAAGTATTTTTGAGAATAATTTTGACCATCTCTGATTGTTTTAGGAAATCATTATAGCTACAAGGGTCCTGAATTTTTTCGTATTTGAGAATGTTTTTGAGAATCCAGTTTTTACGAGTTTTGATGATTTCAACCTGGAGCAGATAATCAGGGCGAATCATATGGGAGTATTTATAGTTATCAAAATTGGTAGGGAGTTTGATAGACTCAACAGAATTTTCGGTCAACAAAGTCAGGTAGGTGATTTTAAAAACCTCATCATTAGTTTTGGATAATGGTAAACAAGTAATAATTCGTTTCTCCATAGATATTTGGTTAAAAACCTAAAGCAAAAC
>CALIJC010000015.1 GCA_938017575.1 uncultured Patescibacteria group bacterium | reverse complement strand
ATATCAACTTACTATGTACGAGCTGAAACCAACAAGACAATTACTAACTTCATATTACATATCTGTAATTTTTACTACATTTATTTTGAGGCTTATTCCTAACCAAATTGACATCTGGCTGACTTGGTTAATTAGCTTTTTGAAATCTACTGCCAATATTCAGGTTAATACCAACGGAGGTGTTTGGATTTGTCTTTTTTTGATTTGCTTCTTGATGGTTTGGGCGATGAGAAAATTTGTAGTCGAACCACTCGGGTTTTATGTAAATGGTAAGGCCAGTTCAGCCATTGAATTACTTTTGTTAATGATATTCATCCTTGGATTCTTTATATACTCGATTAATATAGTATTCCCTGAGTATCGAATGCCAACAGTCGTCCCAGGGTTTATTTTAAAACTACTAGGATCAAACCAGACTTCGTTCCAAGCTATTAGCGTTGCTGAGAAAAATGTTTGGAGTATTGTCCCATGGCTATGGTATTTTGGACCAATCGCAGTTATGTATAGTATGTTTATTAATGAGAAGATTCACTCAAGTGAAGAGTAATTGACATCGTTGTAGAATTGATGTATATATTACTTCATGAATAAACCAGCAATAGATATTAAAAACTTATCTAAAACATATACTAATGGTACTAAAGCATTAGAAAATATCAACCTAGAAGTTAAAAGTGGTGACTTTTTTGCCTTGCTCGGTGCAAATGGTGCAGGAAAAACCACTATAATCAATATCCTAACTAGTTTAGTTACAAAAACCGAAGGTAGTGTAAAAGTTTTCGGCCATAACCTGGATACAGAGCTCAACGCTGTAAAGAACTCCATAGGTGTTGTCCCTCAAGAGTTTAATTTTAATATTTTTGAAAAAGTCTTTAACATTGTTGTTCGCCAAGGTGGATACTATGGAATGGATGAAAAAGACGCAATCGCCAAAACAGAGGAAGTCCTAAAAAAACTAGAGTTATGGGATAAAAAAGATGTTGTTTCACAATCTCTATCCGGTGGAATGAAACGTAGACTGATGATTGCTAGAGCTTTAATTCACAGCCCTAAACTATTAATTTTAGATGAACCAACTGCTGGTGTCGATGCAGAACTACGAAAAGGGATGTGGGAATATTTAATCGAACTAAACAAATCTGGAACAACTATTTTACTAACAACCCACTACCTAGAAGAAGTCGAAGAACTTTGTAAAAACGCAGCCATGATAAAAAAAGGACAAATCATATTAAATGATTCAGTCAAAAATTTACTTACTAAAATCGATGGAGAAATTTATGTTGTAGAAACAAACAAATCTATAAATAAAGATGTGATCAAAAAACTCGGGATAAACAAAGTCGATGACAATTTATATGAAATTAATGTATCCAAGAAAAAACCATTACAAAGTGTCATCTCTCAAATCACAAAAGACAAACTAGAAATAATTAGCATCAAACCAAAAGGTAACAGAATAGAAAATCTTTTCTTATCAATCATCAAAAAATAAATTATGAATAACAAACAAATCTTTAACTCATTTCTAACTCTTAGTAAAAAAGAAATTAATCGAATTCTCAGAATCTGGACACAAACCCTACTACCTCCAGTAATCACACAATCTCTCTATTTTATTATCTTTGGTTCTTTCATAGGTAGTAGAATTGGAAATATCGGGGATGTCTCTTATATTGCTTTTATTATCCCTGGGCTGATTATGATGTCTGTGATAAATGGGGCATTTGGTAATGTTGTTAGCTCGTTTTTTACCTCCAAATTCATGAAAGATATTCAAGAAATTCAAGTCTCTCCTACCCCAAACTGGGTAATCACCCTTGGTTATATTAGTGGTGGTGTTTTCCGTGGTTTGTTAGTTGGTTTGATTGTATTTTTAGTTTCTTTCTTCTTTGAAAATCCCCAAGTTGACAACCCGCTAATTATTGCCTTGTTTGTTTTCTTGACTAGTGTGGTTTTCTCCCTGGGTGGATTTATTAATGGAATTTTCGCCAAGAAATTTGACGATGCTCAAATATTTCCAGTTTTTGTTTTAACCCCCCTTACATATTTAGGAGGTGTGTTCTATTCAATCGAACAACTTCCAGAATTTTGGCAAGGCGTGTCAAAACTAAATCCAGTACTATACATGGTTAATGGTTTTAGATACGGTTTTTATTCCGAAAGTGATGTAAATATTTGGTTCTCTTTTGGAGTGCTTTTAGGGTTTACAGTTTTCCTAGCATTCCTAGCTCAGTATTTACTGAACAAAGGTGTTGGGATGAGGGAATAGTTTTTTAGTGGAGGTTTGTCTTGCAATTTTTTATAGGACTTGTAGCTGTTATTTTAACAATAATTTTCTTGGTATGGATAATAAAAACCATATGGTGGCTATTAGTAATTATTTTATTTGCATGTATTGCAATAACTAATCCGGTATTTTCTCTTGTGATTATCTTGCTTTTAATTTTAGCGAGGGTTATTAAATAATTATATAATCAATTCATATCTCAAAGTTGAAATAGTTAAGAATTACTCTATCACAATTTGACCTCATTAATTGACAATACGGAAAATATGAAGTTGCTTTAGTTTATTCAAAGAGGTGGGAAATGCTAAAATTTCTATTAGCAACAAGTAGAAGTATAAATAAATTAACAGTCTACTTCGTTTATTTCATATTAGGAATTATCTTTACTCAACTACTTGCGCTAGTGCTGGTCAATGTAGTTGGGTCAACAATGATAATAATAGGACCAATATTAATAATTAGTCTTGTAATTAGTCCTTTTGCTTTATATGGACTTCTCTATGATCCAGAAAAACTATAGTCGGTTTTCATTTTTCTTTGGATTGCCGCTCCTGATCAATTCAGGGGCATATTTTTTTAGGCTTCCAATACTGCAGTTCCAGCTAGTAAATCACGATAGTATTTAGACTCCTTTTGTAGTTCTTTGGTATTCATAAATTTCATATGTTTCTCCCCAACGAACAAAGATGAATCCAAAATCGCTTCTGCTTCATCCAGAGTTTTTAATCTATGAGCTACAACTAATGTTAGCGAATCATTTGCTAATTCTTTTATCATTTTAGTAATAGCCTTTTCACTAATCTCATCTAGAGAGCTTGTTGGTTCATCAATCAAAATTAGCGATGGATTATAGTAGTTTGCTCTCAAGAATAATCCAGCAAAATTTAACCTTTGCCTCTGACCTCCAGAGAGGTTAACACCACCTTCTCCAATCAACGTTTCAAGACCATCTTTTGGTTCAAAAATATCCCAAAGCCCAACTCTTTTGAGTAATTCAATCAAATATTCATCGTTATATTTGCAATCGGCAACGGCTTTTTCTGGTAAACCAAATAATAAATTATATTTTAATTTTCCACGCAAACTAGTAGACGTCTGCATCTGCAAAGCGATTAGCTCACGTCTAGTTTTATCCCCGACTTTGTATATATTTATACCGTCAATACAAACAGCGCCTTCTTGAGGGTTTAGCTGCCCTCCTAGAATACTAATCAACGTCGTTTTACCGGTTCCACTAGGACCAATAATACCATATAGTTTATTTTTCTGTGTTTTATTTACTGACAATTCTAAAAAATGACCATCTAAAACACTAGTTTTTTCGTTGTAATCAAATTTGGCTGGAGTGATTTTTATACTAAACATAATTATATTATTTGTTTATATTATACTTTTTCTTTTTCGTCCAATACTGGGTAGCTTTGCTTACCAAAATTATTAATAAATTTAAACGAGTCTTCCACATCTGCATTCATATCTATGACTGAACTCAGTGAGTTGTTAATTGTCTCAAGATTGTTAATCACATTATAGAATGAAAGAATCATTGAAGTAGCAATTACAGGGTTTATTTTACCATTTTGAATTAGATTTACAACTAAATACAAAATCAATACAAAAAACCCTGTTTCAATAAATCTAAGTATCATTTTCTTCAAATCATTAATCGAATCATAGGTGCTATACATAGCAATTCCTTTTTTTAATGCTTTTATTTGTAATTTATATCTCTCACTTGTAGCGAATGTAGTTCTAATATGGTTTATATCACGAAGGTTTTCAATATTAACTTTTTGCCACTTATCCCTTTTTTTAATCAACTCAGGATAAAAAACAGAAACATTAAATAACTTTAAATAACAGGATAGAGACACAATAAATAAAAAAAATCCTAAAGAAAATAGCCCAATAGTAATATCCAAATTAAATAAAGCTATAGAAACAGCCAAGTAAGAAATCGTCGGTTCAAAAATTCCTTTAAAAAAATCTCTAATCAGGTTTAAAAAAGGTCGTCCAATTGCGTTTAATTTAGAGACTATTTGACCAGTAGATTTAGTGCTATGGTTTACAGGGTCAGTGCTCAAAAAATACTTATAAGCTGAAGACTGGACACTACCTCGTAAATCCTCAATCATCAACTTATAAACGTAATTAGATAATCTAATATTAATCCTAATGAAAATTGAAAATAAAACGTACACCATCAAATTAATTTGCGAAAAATTCACTACCAAATACCCTATAAAAATTGGAGTTAAGGTAAAAAATGAAACTTGTATAATTCTAGAAATCACATAATAAAATAAATGAGCAGGCCTTTTGAACAAATACAACCACCATTTTTTTGTAAAATCTACATCAAACAATCTAACTTTATTTTCAAAATCATAAAAATCTATCACCAGTTCACGATACTTTTTATGCCATTTCTTTTTCATTTCTAAATGCATTATAATATAAAATTTTAATCAATAACAGGGTAGCTTTGTTCTCCAAAATCTTTTGCTAGATCATAGAGGTCAATAATCTTTTTTCGACTGGTCATCATTTTTTCTAATTTCCTTCCTGAGTTCACAATAAATCCAAAAGTTCCAAAATAGATAACTGATAAACTAATTGCAGTGGTCGTTGTGATAACATCTTGAGTTACCAGAAAGCCAAGTCTAGTTAACAACCAATAGCAAGACGCAATAAACAAGAATCTTGGAAAATTCTGAGTGCATACAAAGCTTAGCCAAACTGCTGCGATAGCTTCACCACCTCTTTTTGTTAGTTTCTTTAATTTTGTTAACTGCTCAGTTGTTGCAAAACTAGATCTAACTAAAAATATTTGCTGCAAAGAATCAACAGAAGCTCCTGCAATTAAATTTTCATGTTTTATATCCTGAGGTATAGATACTCTGGCTACAAATATTTGAGATACCCATGTAATCAATAATATAGCTACTAAAAATCCCAAACTTATAAGCCCTAGAGTTTTATCTATATTAAAAAAAGTAACACCAATAACAATAATCTGAATAACAAAAGGTAGGATTTCAAATGAGATAATATCCATTAAATGCTCAGTTTCATATACCGCTTTACTAATTTTTGAAATCATTTGACCTGTCGATCTGTTAACGTGGTTAATAGGATCTGAAATTAGAAAATATTTATATGCAGAATAAATCAAACTATATTTTAAACTAGCTAAGCTTTTAATATAAATATAAATATTTAAAAATCCAGTAATCCAAACAAATATGAATAATACAGTAAATGAATTTATTGAAACAAAACCATCAGAACTAACAGGTTCAAAAATCTGGGCAATTAATACTGGTGCATAAGTAAACGATACCCAAGCAAAAGACTCTACAACCAAAGTTGATAACAAAGGCATCCAGTATGGTAAAAACATTTTAAACCATGGTTTTTTCAAATCGATTTCTGTTATTTTAACCTTTTTTTTAAAATTAAAAATCCTCTCGAATATTTGAAAATATTTTTCTGAAAAAGCATCTTTTTTATTCATAAAAAATAGTTTATCTCTCGAGCCTATCACACTTTTCTGATTTAGTCTATAATCACTTAGATTAGGATTATTATATATAATAAATTATTAACTCTATAAAATCATCACTACACAAATAAATTTATGGCACAATTAATCCTTATCTAGCACAGGAAATGTTTGCTCACCAAAGTTGTTAATAAATTTAAACAAATCTTTAACTCCAAAAACAGCTTTAACAAACCTATCTATATATAAACCTAAATCTACTATAGCGTTTTGGGACATAATAAATGCAGAGAAAGCTGCAACAGTTACAGCCAATTCGCTATTACTTGATTTAATACTTTCAAATAACATAATCCCCACAAATAAAATATTAACCCACAAAATAGCTCTAGAAATTGTCATGTAAAATATACTACTAAAATTCGAAACTGCTGCACCATAAGCAGCACTGAGCGAAAAGTTAGTTGAATTTAAAGAAGCCTGAGGGGTACCAAATACTGACCTAATATAAGTGTTTTGATATAGAGATTCAATTTGAGACTTTTTAAAGTCGTCCTCTTTTTTAATAACCTTTGGAACAACAATCTTGGTGTTTAGTTTTGTAGCTGCGTAGGTGCAAACAACCATAATCAAAGAAATAGAACTACTTATAATTCCTATGCGATAATCAAAGTTAAATAAAATAACTAGGCTTGTTATTGGGCTAATGATTGCTGGCAATAGTTTAAATAGTACATTGATAATAATATCTTGATAACCATCAGCACACCTATCTATTTTTGATTGAATTTGTCCAGAAGATTTTGTAGAATGATGAATTGGGTCAACAGATAAAAAGAAATTTGAGGCCGAATTTTTTATACTATAGATAATACTTTTCTCAACACCGACAGTCAAATACAAACTTATACCACTCAACAAATACCTAATTAAATATAATATCAAAATTAATATTAAAGCACTATTATTACCAGTTGAAAAAACATAACCAATCAAAACCAAAGCGGCGCCATCCCACACATTAGCGATAGACCAAAGTAACAAACTAATAAAAAGTGGAATTTTATGTGACCAAAAAACCTGCAGCCATGACTGGCTAAAATTGATTTGATTAATATTTACCAAATTTACTTGGTTGTACATTCTCTCAAAAAAAGAATAGTAATTATTTTCAAAACTCTTTTTCATAGGCCTAGCTTATCTTCAAAATTAATCCTTGTCTAACACAGGAAAGGTTTGCTGACCAAAATTATTAATAAACTTCCATAAATCATTCATATTTTCAACACCTTCAGTGAAACGTGTAACAACCCTACCTATCCTCATTATTTGTCCAGACCCTCTAACGAAAGTCAGCAATAGAGCTGTTCCAGTTACTACTTCAATTGAACCGCTCTGAGTCATATTTATGATTATGGCAGAAATTATTACTATCGACGAAATTATTAACAACCGAATACAAAAAATTAAAAGACTCCTACTAAAATGAGCTATTGTCCTTGCTTCTAAACCATCCTTGGTTGCAGTTTCCAGTTTTCTTGTTTGTTTATCAGTGGAAAAAGTAGATCTGATTAAGTTATTTTGATATAGGTTCTCAATTGCGATTGCATTCCATCTCTCCCTCTTTTTTATCCAAAAACTTGTAAAGACTTTTGAAACTGTCACATTTCCAACAAATGAAACCATAGTAATTAATATAAAAAATACTACCCCCACTAACCCAAGTAACCTTGAAAAGCTAAATAAAGTTACAACTATTGAAAAGTAACCTATTGAGATAGGTAAAATATCAAACAAAAAAACATCCAACATTCCAGTTAATTGACTCCCTGCAGAGTTTATCTTACTTTGAATAACTCCAGTTGATTTTGTACTATGGTGAATAGGATCTACTGTCAAAAAAAATCTAAATCCTTGCTGGTTTAAACTACCTTGAATGGAGCTAAATGCATTTTGGTAAGTGTAAAGCGACACCCTATTCAATATTTCTAAAAAAAGATAAATTGTTGTGTATATAATTAAATAGATATAATTTTGCTGGGAAACAACCAAGCCTAATATCAATAAAGTTAAAGAATCAAAAATGGATTGAACTGATTCAGAAACCAAAACCAAAGCAAAAGCAAACCTTTGTTTTAAAAAAATTTTCCACCATGGTTTTTTAAAATCAATTTCAAAAAATTTTATCCGGTTTCTAATACCAGATTTCTCTTGTAAAAATTTATATATCGTATCTTTTTTGTTTAGTATTTTGTTTATTATTCCCATGAAATTTGAGAATATCATATTATTTAGGTAATGTCAAAATATTGACTGAAAACCATTGATTATATAAAATAATCACATGCACCTTCATTTCAAACCTTCTTGGCACATACACAAACCAGGAAATTTGGGACTTTTAGAAATGTCGCACTCTTTGCGAACTTTTGGAGTAAATCTAATCGCCCTTTTTATTCCAATATATTTATTACAATTAGGTTACAGTCTAGACCAAGTTTTTTTTCACGTTGCATTAAAATATCTATCAGCTGTTGTTTTTATTATTCCAGCAATCTGGGTATATTCTAAAGTTAATATAAATTGGGCAATCACATTAAGCATTCCAATAAATTTATTATTTCTCTATTTGCTTTTTCAAAACCCCTCATCCATTAATGATTTAATTTTATTATCAATAGTTACAGGAATTGCAACTCAAATTTATTGGCTTGGTTTTTATTTGGAATTTAACCATGACACTGTTGATAGCAAAATTGGTAAAGAAGTCAGCGTGATGAGAATGTTTAT
>CALIJC010000014.1 GCA_938017575.1 uncultured Patescibacteria group bacterium | reverse complement strand
TTTCCAAACAGATTTAGAAGCTGAGCAAGAATTAGTTCATCTAAAAGATCAACTAGAAGTCATTATCCAAAACATCGAGGCTCTAGAAAACTATAAAAAAATCCTAAACAAAAATACTGCTGTTAATTTATTAGTGTGGACCACAACCCCATGGACACTTCCAGTTAATGTAGCTCTTGGAGTTGGCGGAGATATTGAATATTCTCTATTCTATTTAGAACAATCTGACGAGCTTGTCATTATCGCAGAAAACAGAGCTATCGATATTTTAAAATTAAAACTAAGCGAAGAAATCAAAAACAGCTCTGAAATCCAAGACAGTCTAGAAAATGTCAAAGACAGTAGTGAATATTTTGATTTGCTTGGTGTAGGTATTTTAAAACTTGCCACTCTTCAAGGTAGCGATTTAGAAGGGTTAGAATATACGCCACTTTTCAACAATAATCTGCCAATTGAATCTTACGAAGAAAAAGCAAATGCATTCAAAGTATACACCACAGAATTTGTAACCGACACCGATGGAACTGGTATATTACATATCGCCCCCAGCTATGGAAGTGAGGATTTTGAAATCAAAAAACAGAGAGGCCTTCCAGTCCTATCATGTCTAAATGAGTATGGAGAAGTTACTGATCAATTAGATCCAATATTAGAACCGATTTTTGGTAAAAAATTTAGTAACACAGGGAAACTGGTTTTGGAAGTTTTAGAAAAAAAGAATATCCTATTTAGCACTTTAAAATTTGTACATAAATACCCTACATTTAATCGAGATAACCAAAAAGTATATTATTCTGCAGCCAAAAACTGGTTCATTGGTGAAACTAAATTCTTAGAAGAATCAGTAGCTCAGAATAAAAAAATCAACTGGTACCCTAATCATTTAAAAGAAGGAAGATTCAAAAAAGGTTTGGAGACTGCACCAGATTGGTGTATTTCAAGAAATAGATATTGGGGAACTCCTATCCCAATTTGGCAAACTGAAAACGAATCAAAAACTATTTTTATTGATAGTTTAGAAGCAATAGAAAATAGCGCAATAAATCCTATTTATAAAATAATAAACTCTAGAAATCTTGACCCAAAAATCTACGAAAATAACAAAGTCGTTATCTTTACAGATGGTCAAAATAAACTACCTCTGGGAATCAGTGCTTCACAATATAGAAGTAAAAGCCTAGGTGAATTAAGAAAAATAAAAGATTTAGATATTCAAAAATTCTCTACTATTGCTCAATCAATTTTAGATGAGATGATAGATTTGTTTACAAAATACACTTCTATTCAAACGCTATTTACTGATCATGAGCAAAGACTTTGGACAACTTGGCTATATGGGCTACATCCTGACAGTAAAAAAGTTTCTAAAAAAATATACTTCTATAAAAAGATTACCAAAGATATTAATGGAGACTGGGAAGAAACAGGTCCAATTAAAGTTCTTGATCTTCATAGACCATATATTGATGATATCGTATTAACAGATGAAGTTAAAAATAGTTACTTCAGAATCCCAGATGTTATGGATTGCTGGGTTGAATCAGGGTCAATGCCTTGGGCTTCTCACCACTACCCTTTTGAAAATAAAGAATTTGTTGAAAAAAACACACCAGCAGATTATATAGTTGAATACGAAGGTCAAATCAGAGGTTGGTTCCACGCTCTCCATGTTCTGTCTACCGGAATATTTGGAAAAAACGCCTTTAAAAATGTCCATGTCCACGGAACTTTACTAGGAAATGACAAAAAGAAAATGAGTAAAAGTAAAGGGAACTATAGACCAACTGAGGAGTACTTTGAAAAATTTGGAAGTGACGCACTTAGGATCTATTTTGCTGCGAGTCCATATTTCGATGGTGAATCCGTTTCTTTGGATGAAAAAGAAATGCAAGCAACCTTTAGGTCTACTACTTTGGTATTATCAAATAGTGTCCGTTATATTGAATATATATTGAGCCAATATAGCAATAGAGAATTGCCAAAATCATACTCCCACCCATTAAATAAATGGTGGCTAACATATACACAAAAATATGTGTATGAAATTCATGATCATTTGAAAAACTATAGAATAATGGAAGCAGCAAGAATGGTTATTCCATATACAACTAACCTATCGACGTGGTACATTCGCAGATCTAAAGATTTACTAAACGACCATGGAATCGAGGTTGCAGCCTGTTTGAAAGAAACTCTAAAAATGTTTGCAATTGCAACAGCTTGTCTGCAACCGTTTAATTGTGAGAGAATTTGGTCCATCGTGAAAAACCATGAAGACCCTGAATCAGTTCATCTAACTAAATTCCCGGTATATTTCAAAACTACTAATAAACAAAACGAAATATTAGAGCAAATGGATAAATTCCGTGAACTTGTCAGCATTGTCCATGGGATTAGAAAAGAAAAACAAATCAGAGTCAGGCAGCCACTATATGCAGATTTTGATGAGTTAGAATTAGATAATGATATGAAAGAGATTCTCAAAAAAGAGTGTAATTTAATCGATAGAGACCTATCAAGAATGGAAGGTGAAATCTGGCAAAGTAATGAATTCTTTGGAGTGATCAAAGTTGATCTTGTCATTGATACTAACCTAGCTGTACTCGGATACACTAGAGATTTCGAAAGAGCTGTGCAGGCTTTTAGGAAAAAACAAGGATTTAGACCAAATCAACATGTTACCATGAAATGGGAGCTAACCAACATCAAAGACGAAGACATACTACAAAAAGTCCTGGAAAACGTAAATTGGTCAAAACTAAACATTGAAATAAAATGGGTTGAAAATCTTGATAATTTAGACAAATCATTTGAGGTAAAAGATCTGGTAAAAGTCTTAATTGATTAATTGTTAACAACCTAATGTTCTCCACCGTATAGGTGGGTTTTTTATTTTATATTTGATTTCCAAATACTATTTAAATTTTTTATATTTAACCTACTTTTTGACTCTCGTATATAATACTCTTTTATTTCGGCTTTTAATTGATTAGCAGACCATGAATTAAACCTATAATTAGACAGTAAATCCATAAATACAACGGCTTTGTTTCTGGTAATTTCTCCAAAATCAAAAAGCACTATACGATCTCGGCTATCTAACCCACAATTTAATGAAAAATTATGAATAGTCTCATGAACTCCATAACTCCAAAAGATTCTATATATCTCTAATATCTGATTTATATAAGCTTTTTTCTGGGTTATTGTAGAATTAGGGAAAAATAACTCCCAATTAATAATTTTGTCTTGTATGATAGATTCATTAATAAATTCAACATTTCCGAGAATATCTTTTGGTATATCTTTGTTTTTTTTAAAAAACTGAAATGACCTTTTTCTGTTTAATTTCAAGCTATTGTATTTTGCTTCATAGCTATATGTTTTATGCCCCCAGTTGTCTATTCTATAGTAAACCTCCTCCTTTGACATTGGTATTTTTATAACCTTATTTGAGCCGTATTCAAAAACCTTATACTGCCCTCCAAAATCAATAAATTTACCAATCTTATTATAATCTACTTTTGAATTACAATATTCAACAAAATCCTCTTGAGAAAAAATTTCCAGACTTTTTGGTTTCTTCACTCTACTGTTCATATTTCTTAGAAGTCTTGTATTTGAATAGAATTATGTCAACGGTTGACAAAAACCAAAATTTGTATAAATAAAATCTCTTCGATCAATTGCACGCTAGAACTAAATATGAAACAAAAGCTTTCTAATAGAATATATAGTCAAAATATTATTAATATTTCCAGGAAATCTGGAGATTGGTTTTTTCAAAATAATATTAGGGTTACAGCTGCCAAAGAAAATTTAAAATTACTGAACTTAGAAGAAGAGAAAATATACTATTTAGCATTCCTTCTAGAAAGCGGTTTTTCATTCGAAGATTCAATTACAAAAACAAACATGTTAAATCAAAGTGAAATTTTAGAGTTAAAAAATTGCTTTAACCTCAAATAAAAACTAATTTTCTTTATTACTCATTTGACCAAAACTATAAAGTAAGTAATAATATAGTCGAATACTTTTTTAAAACATTTTTGTCAGATCAGTTTATCTGACGCATTTAAAACATTTTTATGGCATCAAAAGAAGGGTTTATACCACCCAGAAATACCAATGATTTGGTAAATAATTTTAAAAACAATTTAGAAGGAAAAAAAGTCAGCATCTATATAGACTCTGCAAATTTATATTTCGCATCAAATATTGCAAAATTAAAAATTGACTTTATTCAGCTAGCTAAATGGTTTCGAAAAAACTGTAGACTCACAGGTTTGAATTTTTACACAGCTTTTAACCCTGATGACCCAAAACAGCTAAGCTTTTTAAAAGAACTAGAGGATGAAAATTACAGGATAATAAAGAAGCCTATAAAAGTTTTTGAAACCTCAAAAAAAGGAAATATGGATATTGAATTAGCAGTTGATGCAATTCTTCAAAAAGATATGTATGAAACTCTAATCCTTCTCAGTGGAGATGGTGATTTTAGTTATTTAGTCCAAGCCCTAAGCTCGCTAGGAAAAGAAACAATTATTCTAGGTGTTGGCGGATTTACTTCGTATGAATTACACCAAGAAGCTAGTGACTATTATTTCCTAAATAGAATTACCAAAGTATGGCAAAAACCTAGAAAGCCTAGAAAATCAGCTGCAAAACCGACTAAAAGTAAAAAAGCAACATCCGAAGAAACCAAAAAATTACCAAAAAAACAGTCCAAAGCCAAAGATAATGGTAAATCTAAACCTATAATTTTTTTCTAGTTTACTCTATTATTTCAGGTATTTCGATTCCAGGAAATTTTGGCTCTACTGGTAAATTATCTTCATCTCCTTCCATCACATCACTCATTGAATCTTCCTGCATGCTGTCGGATTGAATAACATTAACAATATTACTTTCCTCATTTTTAACATCCTCCTTATCTTTTGTAATATTTCTAATAATCAACAGTGATACCAGGAATATAACTATCATCGTAAAGGCGATAATTATATAAACTTTAATATTTTTAATAAAATTAGATATTTTTTTGGTCATAATATTCTTATTCAATAATAATATAATTTACCCCAAGTTGACAAGTCAAAATAATATTTAATCAATACAAACTATAATCTTGACAAATTAGCTAGAATTAGATATTTTCATAAACGGAAGTGTGACCGAGCGGTTTAAGGAGCTTGTCTTGAAAACAAGTGTGCAGCAATGCACCGAGGGTTCGAATCCCTCCACTTCCGCCATTCGGAGATCGTCTAATGGTAGGACTACAGTTTTTGGTACTGTCAATCGGGGTTCGATCCCCTGTCTCCGAACCACTCGTCGGAATTTATTTCGATATTTCAGATTGCCCATCAGGGGCAATCGTTGCATTTCTATATAAATCCCTCCTCACCCCCACAGAATCTTTGATTCTGAGTGGACCCCAACATATTTCAAAATAATTTTTGTTCGGAGAGTAATTAACATCAAAATGTTAAATTACGGACAACTGCTTGTCTTTCGCACGGGATCGAAATCGGAGCGTTGTTTGAGTTTGGTCATAGGCCAAGGCGAAAACCACGAGATCGGACTGCAGAAAATTATCGTCAGAAAATTTATCGAAAGGAGCTCCTCTGTCTCCCAGCCAAAGTAAATACAACCCCATTTGGGGTAATATTTTTGTGCTCGATTAAAAAAGTTTTTATTTATTTTTATAATTCAATATCAAACTCAAAACAAAAATAAATAAACCTACCAATGAAATAGTTGCCCCTGCTGGTACATCCAAAAACCATGAAGCTATTAAACCAAGCCACAGACCAACAACAGAGAGAAATATTGAAAGAATATGGCTTTTTAAAAAGCTAAGTTTATATTGGAAACTACTAGCAACAGGAATTATCATCAATCCACTAACTAATAAACCACCAATAATATCAATACTAATTGCAACAACAACGGAAGCCAAAACTACCAAAGCAAAGTTTACGACGTTCGTATTTATCCCCATACTAGTTGCTAAATCTTCATCAAACACTGTATTTAAAATATTTTTATAATTCAGCACAACGAATGAAATCAATACTATACTAATTAACAATATTAGCCATACTGAGCGAGTGTCAACCACATAGATACTCCCAAAAAGTAAGCTTTCAATACTCCTACCGAGTCCAATCTTTTGCTGCAAAACTGATAATAATGATAAAGAGCCTACAATAGTTAATATTAGAGATGTCTCTGGTTTTAAAATGTTTTTAACTCTGAACCATTCTATTAATAAGCCAACTAGAATTGATAATACAATTCCAAAAAAAGTAGGCCATGCATTTAATATCAAGCCGATCCCAATACCTAACAAAGCAACATGACTAACTCCATCACTAAGACCAGAATATCTTTTTACAACCATAAATTGACCAATCAATGGAGCAACAACAGCTAAAATAGTTCCGGCCAAAAAAGCTCTGAGGAAGAAACCATATTGGAATAGACTTGTAATTTCTACTAGGATATTAGTCATAATTATTTATGTATATGTTCAATATTATGTTTCTCTTCACATAAAACCCTTTTATTTATACAAAGCGTCCTATCCACAATCCTACCAAATCCATCTAAATCATGTGTTATATGAATAATTGAAATATCAGTCTCAGTTGATAAATACTCTAAAAAATCAAAAAGACTATTTCGAGACTCAACATCAATTCCACTCGTAGGCTCGTCTAATATTAATATTTTTGGTCTATTAACTAGGGATCTAGCAATAAATACTCTTTGTCTTTGACCACCCGATAAATCCGAGAGTTGATTTTGAAGTATATCATTTATCCCAACTAAATCTACAACATTTTTAATCGCCTCTTTTTTATTTATCCCTGATTTCTTTTGCCATCCATTTTCAATTACTTCATTTACAGTAATTGGCATATCACCAATTTTTTGGCCAGAACCTTGGGGCAAATAACCAATTGAATGCCAGTCAGCATAATCACTAATATCTTGTCCAAAGATTTCTACACGACCTTTTTTAAACTTATTTATTCCGAGAATTATTTTAATAAGTGATGATTTACCACTTCCATTTTCACCAATAATTGCAACATATTCCCCTAATCCAATAGTCAAAGAGACAGCATCAAGAACAATCTCCTTATTATATTTAAATTCCAAATTTTCTACTTTTATTACTGGATTCATCTGTTTAGATTTTACCACAACCTAGCGCCTCTGTCAAAACCTTTTTATTCTCTTCCATTAACCCAAAGTAACCACCAAATTCATTAATGTCTGAGGTTTGTGGAGATTCTATACTATAGATAATGTTCACAACACCATCTACCTCATCAGCAATCAAGTTAGAAAAATCTGGACTAATTTGAGTTTCAACTAAAATTGTGTTCAACCCTTCTGTTTTTAATTGTTCAACTAGCTCTGCAAGTTCCATCGGACTAGGTTCCTGAGTTGAATCAATTCCTTGGATTGTTAGAATCTCAAAGCCATACCGAGCACCCATATATCCAAATGCCTCATGTGAAGTAACAATTTTACTTTGGTTACATTGTGATAAAGCTGAAGAAAATGAGTTGTCTAAACCAACAAGCTTGGCTGTATATTCCTCCACCTTTTTACTATCCACAATATCTTCTCCTAATTCATTCTCCAATTCTATAGCTAACTCTCTCATTTTAGTAGGGTCTAACCAAATGTGAGGGTCATAATCTAAATCACCATGGTCGTGTTCATCATGATCATCACCATCTTCATGATCGTGTTCATCATCGTGTTTATCCTCATCTTTGTGATCATCTTCATGTTCATCATCATGTTTTTCTTCGTCTTCATGATCATCATCATGCTTATTACTATCTTTTTCATCTAATTGCAAAGTATCAACTTTTTCAGATAAATTAACAACTATTGGCTGATTATCACCTTCAAAAGAACTAATCACATCATCTTCCCACTCTCCAATTCCATCAAAATAAACAAAAACATCAGAATTTTGAATCTCTAAAATTTGCTTACCTGTTGGCTCAAAATCATGAGCATCCAAACCTGGCTCATTAATCAATTCTACCTGGTAATCATCATTGATAATAGAATTAACTAATTCATATGCAGGGTACATATTTACAGTAATCTTTTTCTTTTGTTCACCACCCTCATTTCCTTGACTAAATAAAATAACGGAACTAATTATTAGAGCTAAAATCCCTAAAACAATACTAATTTTTTTTAACATAATGCAAATCTGTTGCAAAATTTATAAAATGTCAAGCTTTAAATATATTATAGGAATAGACGAAGTAGGAAGAGGGGCTTTGGCTGGACCAGTTTACTTAGCAGGAACACTTCTAAACACAAACCTTCCTAAATATACTTATTTTTATTCGCAAAAAGATTTCCCTAAAAAATATAAATCCCTTGAATTTATTAGAGATAGTAAAAAATTATCACCAATTAATCGAAATAAGGCAGTGGAAACTATACTACGCCATAATCATGAGCAGCTTACATTATCCTGCAGCGCAGATTTAATTGACAAATACGGAATAGGTACATGTCTCAGTTATATGATGCATATAATAATTACACATCTTTATAAGCCAGGGACGAAAACTGTAGTCGATGGAAAAATAAAAATTTTAAATAGTTTTGATACAGCTCTTTTAAATAAAATATATTTTGAAAATAAACTAAATAAATCAACACCTATTACTTCCTATTATTTTCATGATAAAACCAAACCTGCTAGCAATATAAAAGATTCAATTTCAATTATCAGAGAACCAAAAGCCGATGATAAATATTTATCTATCGCAATTGCCAGCAATATTGCCAAGACAAAGCGTGATAAATTTATGGTAGATTTACATAAAAAATTTCCAAATTATAATTGGGATCAAAATAAAGGTTACGGCACAGTAAAAAACAGAAACGCAATCAAACAAAACCATCAGAATGTTTATTTGAGGCAAAGTTTCTTGGGGAATATTATTAATCTAAATTCTGATGAAAAGACTCAATTATAAATGGAATTATTTTATGCATTGGGTGCTCTAATTTAGCCACCGCCTGGGCAGCAGTAACCCACATAATTTCTCCTTCATGACACTCATATTTTTCGACTTCTTTGTTAGTGATTTTTTTTGTATAAAGAAAATCTTGCCCATTGGAGTTGGTTGAATTAATTATGACCTGACCAACAAATGATATTTCATTTTCATTGTATCTATAACCTAATTCTTCAAATACTTCTCGTATACAAGCAGATTGATGTGTTTCATTTTCTTTTAGTTTTCCACCAAAAAATCCATAGTCCATTTTTGTGCCAGGTTTCTTTCTTCTGTCTTGAATTAATATTTTACCATCTTCTCTTATTGGAATAAATATTCCAGTTACTTTGTCCAAAATCATAATCATTCTTTTTCATTAAATCTGCCATATGTCAATTAGAATTGTATGAGTCATTTTAGCAACATAAATCCTGCCTTGCCAATAATTGATTTTTTCTATATAGTATTCCTACAAATCAAAATAAATTTACAATAGTAAAATTACTATTCAAAACACAATTATGACATCATTACCAAAATTTGATTCCAGAGCCAAAAATGCACTAGCCATTGCTCAACAAATAGCAATTCAACTAGGCCACAACCATATCGGAAGTGAGCATCTTTTATTCGGTGTGCTTTCCCAGCCTCAAGAAGGTCTACCGTTCCAAGTTAGTTTTATGGATAATCTTTCTAACGAAGAATTATTAGAAATGATCAGGAAGCAAGGGTTTGAAAAATTTCAAAATTCAAAAACTTCCTCCATTAATAAAGACGCTGAAACCAACTCCCTACTCCCTGAAATCACCGAAGAACTACAAAAATGTTTAGATAGTGCAATCCTCGTAGCAGAAAAACATAATTATAATTATATTGGTATTGAGCATCTTATTTACGGAGTTTTGAACACTAATAATTCCCACGGCCAAACATTAATGAACCTCAACGAAGACTCTAGCAAAAAGCTAATCGACGTACTAAATTCATTATTTAAATCATATAACAAAGGCTATTCTTCAGACTCTACAGCTACTGGCAAAAAGAAAACCAAAACCAAAAGAAGTAAAGATTCCGCACTCGAGTTTTTTACTACAAATATCAACACAAAAATCTCCAGCGAACCAAAATTCAACGTTATTAAACGTGATAACGAAGTCAAAAGGATTATTCAAATTTTGAGTAGAAAAAATAAAAACAACCCAATTATATTAGGTGAGCCAGGTGTTGGAAAAACTGCTTTGGTAGAAGGCCTAGCCAAAAAAATCAATGAAGGGAAAGTCCCAGAATGGCTACAAGATAAAAAAATACTAGGCCTAGATGTTGGAAATTTAATTGCCGGATCTGTTTTTAGAGGAGAGTTTGAACAAAGAATCAAAGCAATTTTAGATGAAATTATAGAAAGAAAAAATGTCATCTTGTTCATAGATGAGCTACACACAACAATTGGAGCTGGAGGCGGAGGTAATAGCAGTGGCCCAGATCTTAGTAATATCCTAAAACCAGCACTAGCCAGAGGTGAAATTAGCATAATAGGTGCTACAACTGAAGACGAATATAGACAGGTTATTAAAAAAGACAAAGCCTTTGAACGAAGGTTCCAACCTATCAGACTAGAAGAACCATCCCAAAGCGAGACTGTTGAAATTATCAGAGGTATTAAATCAATGTATGAAAATTATCATAACTCTGAATTCCCTGAAGAACTTCTTACAGATTTAACTGAACTTTCTGACAGGTTTTTACCAGAGCGCCGATTACCAGACAAAGCCATTGATATTTTAGATGAATGCCTTGTTAGAGCTAGAATTAAATCAAACGAAAAGTCCAACAAAAAGCATGACAAAAACAGCTGGGAAAATGTTGAGAAACAAATTATCAATTTAATCCAGCAAAAAAACGAAGCTATATTAAATAATAACTTTGAATTATCTGAAAAATTTGAAAAAGACCAAAAAAGCCTAGAGCAAGAATTAGCCAAATTAAATGTAAAAAATAAAGAAGCTAAAAAATCTAGCATCGTAACCAGATCATTGTTAGAAAGAGTAATCTCTGAAATCTCGGGAGTCCCAATGGTCAGGATTAGTTCAAATATATTCACCCAGATTAATAATTTACAAGAAGTTTTGGACACTCAAATTTTTGGTCAAAAAGAAGCCACAACCCAAATCACAAAAGCACTCAAAAGAGCTTATGCAGGAGTTAACCCAAACACAGGGCCAATTTCTAGTTTTCTACTCCTTGGACCTACAGGTGTTGGAAAAACAGAACTAGTCAAAGTTTTAACAAGGGAATTGTATGGAGATCCTAGTAAATACCTATTAAAACTGGATATGTCAGAATTCCGAGAAAAGCATAATATCAGCAGGCTGTTAGGTGCTCCTGCAGGTTACGTTGGATATGAGGATGCTCCACAATTAACTGAGTTTCTAAGAAAAAAACCTTATTCTGTAATTCTCTTTGATGAAATTGAAAAAGGCCACCCAGAGAATCTAAATATCTTACTTCAAATGCTAGAAGAGGGGAAAATTACTGACGCCAAAGGAAATACAGTATCATGTGAGCATGCTTTAATATTTTTAACTTCTAATTTAGGTAAAAACCAGCTAAATAGGTTTGCTTCAAAACTAGGTTTTTCGACGCTTACAAAAGAAAAAGAAGAAAACTACGAGTCTATCAAAGAGCAAGTCATGGAAGTTGTAACACAGAAAATCAAACCAGAAATACTTGGAAGAATCTCCAGTAAAATTGTGTTTAGACCTATCGATAAAGATATTCTCACGATGATTATTCAAAAAGAATTAGGTATACTTCAAAACCATTTACTCAAACAAGGTAAAACTGCTTCATTTACCAAAAAGAGTGTTCAAAAACTAGTTGAAAATGCAGGTAGTAATTTTGAATATGGCGCCCGTGAAGTAAAAACTTTCCTTTCTAGTACTGTACAAAATGAACTAGCAGAATTTATTTTAGAAAACCCTAGAGTTAGATACATCCAAGTTGATTACAAAGATAAAATCATAATCTCAAAAAAATCTAAATAATGTTTGATATTACAAAAATTAAATCTGAGTTTGAAGAGGTTATTAAATCTCAACTCAAAGACACTCAAGCAACACTAAATATAATTCAATTTGGTGAAGATTTCGCATCCACAAAATATATAAATCTAAAATTAAAAAAAGCAGATTCTTTGGGAATAAAAACCAACTATCAAAAATTACCAATGGATACTAACCTAGAAGAGGCTACAAAGATCGTAAATGAAATAAATACTCAAAACCAACCACTTATTGTTCAACTCCCTCTACCTGATCATCTTTACCCTATTCTGGAGATAATCAAACCTTCTATTGATATTGATTTGCTAAATCCCAAAAATAATTCAAATTTATTACCCCCAACTATTCGGGCAATTGATTTAACTTTAAAGTCAATTTTACTAGAAGAATCGATTAATGGGTATATTGTTAAATCCGATCTAGACTTATCTGATCAAACTGTTGCAGTTGTTGGGCAGGGAAAACTTGTTGGCCTACCTCTAACCAAATATTTGAACGAAAGAAGGGCAAATATTATAACTATAGATGAATTCACCAAAAACCCAGAAAAACTTACTAAATCAGCCGATATAGTCATTTCAGCTGTAGGTAAACCAAAGTTAATCAATGAATCTTGGCTTAACAATAATTCTATAGTTATTGATGCTGGTACAAG
>CALIJC010000013.1 GCA_938017575.1 uncultured Patescibacteria group bacterium | reverse complement strand
AAAGAAATGAAATCCAAGATGGAGCAAGCAGGTTTTGAAATTGTCGAAGCTTATTATATGGATATAGTTGGTTCTTTTTTGTGGTGGTTGAAATTTAAGCTCCTTGGATCAAAAGAGCTTGGAGGCGGGAACCTTTCTAGTTTTGATAAATTTATTATTCCAATATTAGCCAAACTAGAACCTAGTAAAATGCTTCCTTTTGGTAAAAATATAATGGTGATTGGTAAGAAAATTAAATAATAACCTATGAGTACTTTAACGTTTGTAATACCAGCATATAATGAAGGAAAAACAATTTCCGGATTGATAAAAAAAGTGGTCAAATTGAAATTACCAGGTAAATACAAAAAAGAAATTATTGTAGTTAACGACTACTCCAAAGATAATACAGCTGATGTCATTAATAAATTTGCAGAAAAGAATAAAGAAATTAAATTACTCAATAATAAAAAAAACCTGGGAAAATCTCAGACTGTAAAAAAAGGTGTTTTAGCTAGTAGTGGTGACTATGTTGTTATCCAAGATGCAGACTTAGAATATGATCCAGAAGATATAGTTTTCATGTTCGATTTCTTACTAAAAAATAAATTAGATGTAATATATGGAAACAGGTTTGGTAGAGATAATGGAATGGGCTACACAAAAAACTTTTATGGAAACTTATTACTATCTTTTTTCTCAAATTTGTTTACTATTGGCAGAATTAATGTTGATATTCCAGATATGGAGGTTTGTTATAAATTAGTTAGAGGTGATGTTTTTAGAAAAGTAGCAAAAACTATTGAATCAAAAAGTAATTTTGGTTTTGAGCCTGAAATTACTGCAAAATTATCAAAATATAAATTAAAGTCAAAAAATCTGCAGTTTGGGGTTCTACCTATAAAATATTTTCCAAGAACTTATGAAGAAGGTAAGAAGATGAAAGCCTTTAGAGATGGATTCAAAGCTCTGGTTGAAATTATTAGATTTAATTTATTCAAATAAATATGAGGAGGCTGGAAAATCTAAAAAAAACTGCTTTGGAGGTAATTAGGAAATATCCGAAATTTTTTAATCTCGTATTGCCTATCGGTTTGGTTTATATTATAGGGCAGTTGATTTTTCAATCATCTTCTAGATTTTTTACTGGGGATCACGCATTGATTTCTGCTATTTCTTATGATTTAGCACATGGTAAATTCTATTCATGGTATTTCTATGGGCAAGATTATTTAGGAAATTTAGTTCCTGCTGTTTATGCTATCATTGGAAGAATTACAGGCTTTAGTTTTGGTAAAATGGCAGCAATTGAGAACCTATTTTATTGTCTCGCATTGTTGTTTGTAATGCTAGCTAGCGGTCTAAAAAAATTTTGGCATGTATTTATTGTCACTTTTATTTTAATAGCTAATCCATATTTTTCAGAGTATATTTTCAAACCTCAAAGTTTTGCCTTTGTCGCATTTATTTTTTCTATCTTCTTCTTTTTATATTCTAGAGTGTACCGAGACAAAACTGAAAAAAAGGAGTTGAATGTAACTATTTTATTAACTGGATTATTCGCAAGCCTATCGATTTGGCATAATGTTTTTTATATTATAATCTTACCAATTTTAATAATAATTCTAGTAATAAAAAGATTCCGAAATAGATTTGAATTACAAAGAGTATTATATTTTCTACCAGGATTATTAATTGGTATTATTCCATTTATTGCTGGCTATAAGGAAAAAATGGGGAGAAACCTTGAATGGTATTTTCAAAGCTCATCTGGAGAGTCAGTCAGTATATTTAACTCTCTATATTATTATTTTTCAGAGATGATAATGTATTTTAGTACCAAGCCAATTCATATAACTTATTCAACATTCGCTGAATTTATTAGTCAATATTGGTTCAACCCAGTTCGACTGAGTGGGTTGGTTTCCGGTCTGACCTTAGTAGTGTTTTTAATTTTTGGATTGAAATATTATAAAAAATATTTGGTTAATTATCTGTTTATCTTTTTTATGGCCCTATTACTAATTGCCAGGGGGGCAGATTACACATTAAATGCGCCATTTTCATTGGCTAGATATTCTCTAGTGTTTCATGTATTCTGGATAGTTACAGCTTTTGCTATTTTCAGAGAGTTTATCGCTACTTCTAATTCTAAAATGATTAGGGTTTTAATATGCTCATTAATGGCTTTTACTTCTTTTTTCGCATTAATTTTCTCTGCATCAGCTCTTTCTGCAACATATTATGATAAACCTGATGGACTTTTTTCATACCAACAAGCTTATGAGGATATTACAGAGAAATATGACGTCAGTAATGTATTTTGTGAGAATTATTTTGAAATGTGTGGCCAATTAACTTTTTTGGGGAAAATGAATAATAATCTAACAGTTCAGGTTATTGATGGGGTGGCAGAAGCAGATTCGCCTTCTAAGACTAGAAACCCAGAAGGTTTTTATCAGGTAGATAAAGCATTAGAGAGGGGAGAAAGGGTTTTGACTGTTGTGCCACAGGATATGTATGATGGAGATAATGAAATACTCGAAACATATCTTTTTAGAGGGGTTAGGGAGTACTATTTGATAGAAGGTAAATATTAAATTTATGAATACAGATATAATTAAAAAGGAATCAAAAAAACTTACGACCTACGCTCTTGTGGGGGTTTTTACGACTGGTTTGACTTGGTTTTTGTGGACTTTGTTTATAATTTTTGGAAAAGCAATCAGTCAAAACGATAGTCCTATTTGGGTCTCGTTTAGTCAATTTATAGCATCTTTTTTAGTAATTGGAGTTAGTCTATATTTAAATAGGAAAATCACCTTCAAAGAATCAAAACGTAGACATGAAAAAAGATCAACAACCATTATCCATTTCTATTTGATTTATGGTTTTGGGGCATTTGTGGCTTCATTAATAACACTATTACTACAAAAAAATGTAGGTTTTTTAAATTTAGAAATAATTAAACTACTAGGTATAGTAATTAATGTTGGAATAAATTATTTAGGTCAGCGCTTTTGGGTATTCAAAGACTAATATTATTGAAAAGCCGGGGTGTTTAAAATTTCTCTAATTTCTGGAATTTCAGGATTCGTATCAATATCACTGTGGCCTACATTAGTTGTAATGTTATAAAAATACCTAACAATTGTCTCTTCGGGGAGTAACTGGGTGTATGAAGGTATATCAGTGGCTGGAATATTGGTTGGAATAACTTGTCCAATTGCACAAACAAAATCTTTCTGGTAAATAGTATTGCCTTTAAAGTTCTCAAACTCTTTTAGTTCATTGTTTGGTACTAAATATGAGGGAGTTGGAGGCACAAATGTTGGGTCACCCCCGCCACAGCCAGTTCCAAAAACTGGTATTAAGTCAATGATTAATTCTGATCCATTTTTGGATAATTTTAATTCTCTCTCCAACAAGCCATCATATAACTGAGATTCACTTGTACTTGTTTCGAATGTCCAATCTTCGGGATAATCCAATTGAAATCCAGGAAAGAATGGGTTGGAATATGTTCTAGTGGTTTTCACCTGTGAGTCGTTATCTAAATCATCTTTTGCACTAATTTCATCTGCTTGAATAACCTTGATTTCAGATGTAGATAGATCTGGGATTTGAGGTTCAGTATTTTCAATCAGGGCTTCTTCTGTTTGAAGAATAGCTGTATCACTATGATTATTTTGATTTATAAGAACTGCAATAATTACTAAAGCAGCTATGGATAAAGCAATTGTAATAGTAGTTAGGAATTTTGCAAAATTATGGTCACTGGTCTGTGGTTTTGGATTATCTTTGGTAGCCTTTTTAACACTTTTTTTCTTGGGTGTTTTTTTAGTAGGCATAAAGATTAACCGAAGATTGGTAAAATTAATTATATAGTATCGACTTCAGAAATGTCAGCATCGATTGTTTCTTCACTGTTTGAACTCTCGATTTCATCTGTACTAACATCGGTTGAGATTTGTGGCTCAATTGGATCAACTACGTTTACATTAGCTTCTTCCATCATTTCGGTTTTATCTTTTTTATACTCTAGTTTGTAAGCTTTTTTGTAAACTAGCCCTGCTCCTAATAATATTATTACAGACAAAAATATGATTATTGTAATAAGAAATTTTGCAAAATTTTCATGAGAAACTGCTCCAGTATTATCTTTTTTTGCTGTAGTTTTTCTAGTAGTAACTTTTTTTGCCTTTGGTTTTGTAGTCTTTGTTGCTTTTTTATTCACTGTTTTAGTTGTAGTTTTCTTGGTAGTAGCCATATGATTTAAAACTATTTTTATATAATTATTTAGTCAATATGATATAATCTAAATTATTACTTTTTGCGTCCAACGACAATAATGTTTTTTCCAAAAGGAAGCCATTTTGGTTCAATTTTTGATAATACCGGAACAATTTTTTTATCGTAAAAACCGGTTTGTCCACCTGAAATTTTATCTGATTTTAATAGTCGGAATTTGCCCCACCACAAAAATGAACCAACAATGTCGAAATACCTGTACTCTACAATTTCAAACCCAGCTTGTTTCATTTTATCTACTTTTTCTTGCAATGAATATCTTCGGTAATGGCCAGTTCTTTTGTCGCGAGGGGAATACAGCCACATACCTGCAGGGGAGAACGTAACAATCTTTCCACCTTTTTCTAGTAAATCATAAGCCTGTTTCATTTCATCAACATCATCTTTGATATGTTCTAGAACGTTTATATAAATTAGTGTATCTAGTTTTAGTTTTTTTAGTTTATTTTTGTTATCACCAATTGTCTCAGTGAAAACTTTCGTAATTTTTAGTTTCTCATTCTTTATCTTTTTTTTCAAAATAGGAAACATGACCTGGGAAGGCTCTAAGCAATAAATTTTTCTTCTTCCGTATCTTTGAGATAATTTTTCTGTAATTAATCCTACTCCTGAGCCTACCTCTAAAATATTTTTACTGATATGTTTGTTGAGTGAATCTAATATCCAGTTATGATAATTGATAGTTGAGCTAGTTGACTCTAAATATTTTCCATCAACTGCATCATATCCAAAATCTTTGTCCTCGATTGGTTTCTTTGTCATATAGAGGTAAATTTAATATTATAAACAATTAATGTCAAAAAAATGACTCGCTTGTGATTAACAAACGAGTCGGGAATTGGTAAACAATAACTAATCTTTGTAATTGGGGTTGAGGGCTCCACAAATTTTTAACCATGTCTCAGGAATAAATCCTTTTTTGGCTTCCAAGGCAGCCATAATTCTTATACACTGATTTAGGTTTACGGCGTTATGCCGTGATAATTCCATGTTAACAATGTCTTCTGGCTGTAAGCACTTTTGGGTGCTGAATTTAAATCCAGCTTCAGCTTTGTAGCCACTTTCTCTTACATTAATATCGATTGGCTGGGATGAAACAGTGTTGTCTTTCCCGCCAACTATTCTTCCGTAGATACTTAGATCGCAATCACCATTACCAAAATTAGATCCGTTCGAGGTATAACTACTCGTGCTTGTTGATATACCGTTAATGTTCGTGTTTGTTTTAAAGAACGTACTGGTAGGATTATCAAAATCCCACTTATCTTTCGTATTGTTTGGTTTTTGTGGGAAAGTAGGGAAGTTCTTCTCTACAATTTGAGTTGTCGAAGGTATGACCTGATTAGAACCAGGTGCTGAAGGTGTAGTCTGTGGTATAACAGATGGTGATGACCTTGTAGCTGGTATAACTGGTGTTGTTACAACAGGCTCAACAACCGGTTTTGGCTGAGGAGTTACTTGTAGAACACTCCCAGTTCCGCCACTGGGCTGATTTGTAATTGGCAAAGAGCTGCCCTGATTTGAAAAGCTAGACGGAATTTGAGCGCTCACTATTGCGGCGTGGGAAACTATAGAAAATAATATAGAGCAAGGAACTATAAGCTTCAAAACTGATCCCCTAGTTAATTTACTAACTGAATGTTTAGCATATTTTTTTGATAAAGTCAAACTGTTGACGGTTTTTGACTTTGGGTATAATCTCTAGCCTATGAACTCGCAGGAATTGTTGATGAACTACGCAAATAGATTCGATTCAAGTAGGTATCCTAAATACACAGGAAAGTTTTTTACGAATTTTGAGGATAATTGGGTGAATGAATTATTTTATTTAAATGGGGTTGAGCAATTTTGTAGTCGCCTGGAAAAAGCTATAAATAATAATGATAAAATTTGTATATATAGTGATTATGATACTGATGCGGTTACTGCGACAGCGGTTATGTATTGGGGGTTGATTCATTTAGGTGTAGCCCCAGAAAATTTATCTTTTTATGCTCCTGACAGGTTTACAGAAGGGTATGGAATGAACGAAGAGGCTGCAATATTTCTGGCAAAAAACTATGATTTGATAATTTCTGTTGATTGTGGAATTAATTCGGTCAAAGAAGCAGAGCACATAAAAAAAGCTGGTAAAGATTTGATAATAACCGACCATCACCAAATTACTGGAGATTTGCCAATCTGCAAGGCAGCTATTAATCCTCAAACTTTTGTAAAATATGGGGGTGTAAAAAAATTCAAAAAATATTGGGAAAAACACACCGATACGAAAATTGACTACAAGGGTTTAGATTTTGTAAAAGACATTAGTGATGAGATGTTTCTAACAAGTTCAGCTACTGGTGTTGGGGTGGCCTGGTTTTGTATTTTGTGGCTAGGTTATTACTTACAAAATAAAGGTCGGCAAGTAGATATGCGGCAAATAAATAGGTTGCTTCCTTTTGTTGCTATAGGGACTATTGCGGATTGTCAAAGTATAATTGAACCCACAAATAGGATGATGGTAAAAGCAGGTTTGAAAATTTTTAATAGTGGAGAAACAGGATTTTTGGGTTTAGAAGAGATGATAAAACAAACAGGTTTGCATGAAAAAATGAAACAAGGCTATCAAATTTCTAGTCAGGATTTAGGGTATTTGTTTTCGCCGATATTAAATTCTAGTGGTCGGTTATCTCACGCTAAACTGTCGATTGAATCTATGTTAGCTGAGGATGAAAAAACTGCTGAATCCAAAATAAGCGAGCTAATTAGCACTAATAATCAACGTAAACAAAATGTAAAAGATATCTTGGCTGAGGTTGAAGATGATGCGAAAAAACAATTTGAATTAGGTCAAAAG
>CALIJC010000012.1 GCA_938017575.1 uncultured Patescibacteria group bacterium | reverse complement strand
ATTTTTGACATTTTTTTAATTTTATAGTTGAATATTTTTCATGACTACAAAAAAAGACAAAGTTGATTCTAAATCAAAAAACATAGCAGTTTTGACACACATTGGTTGTATATTTTTCTTTATATTACCACCACTAATTGTGTATTTAGTTGCTGAAGATGAGTTCGTTAAAGACAACGCTAAAGAAGCTTTGAATTTTGAAATTAGCATTGCTTTGTATTCAATACTATCTGCAATCTTGTTGGTGGTTTTGATTGGATTTATTGGATTTGCGATAATTGCAATTGCAAATGTGATTTTACCTATAATTGCTGCTATTAGCGTTAATGATGGTAAAAAATATGAATATCCATTTATTATAAGATTCTTGAAATAATAATATTTTGAAAAATAATTACACCCAGTGTTTAATTCACTGGGTGTAGTTTGTTGGTAGACTATTCCAAAAGCATCTTCACTTGCTTCAGTGGTAAATCAATTTAGACTGAGCTAAATTTATAGTCTGGGTTGAATTTTTACCTACTAACTCTACTTGTTGAATATTATGAAAGCAAATATTAGTTTTAGATAGTGAACCATCTGATTCTAGCGATCTAATAATATTAGAAAGGGTAATGAAGTAATTAAGCAGTACATAGACTCCTGTAGTTACCAAAGAACCTTGGTCGTCTTTTAATTGAAAAATACCTGAAACACTATCACCAACCCATTTATGAGCATTTGAGATGAAATTTATCTCATTGAGGAAGTTCACAAAGAAATCAAAGTATTTTAATTTTTTTTGAAACCTTTCACTAGTAATATCCTCCTCTTTAAGACCATTATCATCTATAAATTTGATAAAACCGTTAATCTCTTCCCTATTAATTTTAATTAGTTGAATTCCTTGATTGCCCAAATGATAAACGTATTTAACACTTTGATCTGTCATTATGTTTCCCCAACTAACAAGGTCCTATTATTACATGGTTTTTGCATATTGTCAATTCTAACTAAGATTTATAGTTTTCTATTGCCAGAAATATTTTTTGTGTATTATTATTTTTTATAAACACATAACTATGAAAGAAATACAAACCTTTGAGAATTTCACTAACCGCATAACTCCAACCGGATCTTCTAAAGAAAAGTTTAAAGAGAGCAGAGAGTACCTAAAATTTTGCCAGTTAATTAAAGAATCTTTCCCGGATGCTGAATTCACTAAAGGAGAGGTAAATTTTGAAGCAAAAATTGGTGACGGTGAGATTGGTTACGATAAAGTAAATGACGTATATTTGTATATAGATTTAACCAATGCTATTGTAAAAGATAAACTTACAGAAGTAATTAGCGAGCTCCAAGAAATCAAAGAGAAAGCAAGAAAAAATAATACAATAGAAAACTTTTCTAGAGCTGATATAGATATCCTGAACCATGGAATTGAATATCAGAAATTCCAAAGAGAAATCTCAGAAAAACTGCCACAATTTAATTCTTTTTCAGAGAGTCAAGAAGGATACACTAGCTATACGAATGATGGTACTATTGTTATTAACTATCTGAAAAATAACTCTGAATATAAATTCCAGCTATACATAGATAATCAATTCAATAATTACAATTCAATACAAGAAATAGCTGATTATTTAAAAAGCAATTCTTTTACAGAGGGTAATTAAGTATAACAAAATAATTTGATTTACACAAAAATATTTATAACCAGTTAATTGGTTCCAGATTCTTTTCCAGTAACCACTCATTACATTTACTAAAATGGTTATTGCCAAAAAATCCGTTGCTCGCTGAAAAGGGAGATGGATGTGGTGATTCCAAAATTAAATGTGAGTTTTTTGATTTGGAGCTGTCTTGTATTAGAGGTTTTTTCTTGCGGGCGAAACTACCCCACAAAATAAACACTAGATTTTCTTTTTTTTCGGCGAGTAGTTCAATAATTCGCGTTGTTAAATTGCTCCATCCAAAACTAGCATGAGAATTAGGCTGGCCTGATCTCACAGTCAAAGTATTGTTAATCAGCAAAACACCCTGCTCGGCCCATCTGGTTAAATCTGGATTTTTATAATTAACATACTCATCTATTTGAAATTCTTGGATAATTTCTTTGTAAATATTTTGCAGACTGGGAGGAACTTTATTTCCAGGTAATGTTGAAAAAGCCAAACCATCAGCCACGCCAGGTGTATGATACGGATCCTGACCTAGAATTACTACTGAGACTTTTTCAAATGGCACCAGATCTAATGCTCTAAAAATATTTTTACCAGCAGGGAAAATGGTCTGGGTTTTGTATTCATGTTTTACATTTTGAGTTAATTCCTTGAAATAATCTTTTTCAAATTCAGGTTGGAGAATTTTTTTCCAGCTTTTTTCTATTTTAACATCCATACTATTTATTTGTTATGTGTATATCTCTCTGAGGGAAAGGTATTTGTATTGAATTTTCACGTAGAGTTTTTTCAATCATAAATCTAACATCGCTTTTGGAAGTAACTTCTTTGAATGTATCAACTAACGAAAATCTAACAACTAGATCAATCGAGGAATCACCAAAATTATCTAGCAAAACCACAGGCTCATAGTTTTTGTTAATATTGGAAATTGATTTAATTGAATTAGAAATAAGTTTAGTTGTTTTATCTAAATCTGTGCCGTAACTAACACCAACATTGATTTCAAATAATTTTGGAACCGAGCTTTGTGACCAATTAGAAACGATATCGTTTAAAAAACGTGAATTTGGAATAATTATATTTTCACCAAGTGGTGTAATTAGGTGAGTATTTCTGAGCCCAATTTTTGTAATTTTCCCACTTTTATTATCTATTTTAATCACATCCCCAATAGAAAACCATTCGCTAAAAATCAAAGTAGCTCCGCTCATGTAGTTACTTACTAATTGTTGCAGCCCTAGACCAAAGGCTACAACCAAGGCTGCTGAGCTAGCTATCAGCCAGGTCAAACTAACACCAAACGATTGTAAAACCAATACACAAACTATTATAAATATCAAATATGTTTTAACGTATTTAACAGAGTAGAGGAGATTTTTTCTGTGCCTATTTTTAGATTTATTAATTCTTTTATTAATCAACTTATTTAAAATAATATTAACCAGACAACCTGAAATAATTAGAATTAAAGTTGCAATAATTACAGTAATTGATAGACTATAACCAAAAATATTTATAGATTGGTTTTCAAAAAATTTCATTTACTGATTTTTTAGCCAAAAAACCTTTCTGTCAACACAAATAAAAAATGCCGGCCCTGAATTTAGGACCGACACTATCTCAAATATAGTTTACTAAATACTATTACATATTTAAAACTAATTCGGATATTTTCTGCTCGAGAATTATGGAATCTTTTTGCAAAATAGCTTTTAGATCGTTCAGATTCTCATCACCTAAAAAGAACTTGTATATTCTAGATTGCAGAACTTTATTCTGCGCTAGACAACCTCTCAGTAGAATAAAACAATCTTGAATGTTGTCAGAATCTTTGAACCTAGGTTTATTTTTATCACCATCTGCTTCTACCATCCATTTTTCAAATGAATCATTAAAAACAGCGATTAGTATTTTTAGCTCTTTTTTTCTAAGATTCCACTTGTTAACACTTAGCTTACTAAAGCAATAAACCAAGGAAACACGATAGTCAAGTTTTACAAAACTATAATTATTTTCAATTAAAGAAATTAAACAATCAACCTGCCCATCAAAAAACGCTCCAATTAGCGAATTTTTGAAAGTATTATATGGAATAACTCCAGAATATTGATAATGGTTTATACTATAATCTTTTACGCTAGACTCATTATATGTAAATGGATTACTGTTCTTTTCGTTTGTTTCTAAAGCAATACTATTGCTAGTATTTCCTGCTTTATCTTCTATTTTTAACGGAAGAATTAAACCAACGCTCATCATTTTTCCCCAACTTGGTAGACTACAAACATTGCTCATTTTTGGGTTTATGTCAAACAGTCTTTTTTGACAAGGTTTGGGATCTATGAAAGAATAGCTGTGATTAAAAATAAATTATTACTTATGAAAACATTTATATTACTAACATACCCTGGAAATACCCCAATGGAGAAAAACGAAGAAACAATGATGGCTTGGAAAGCTTGGTTTGGATCTTTCGGTGACAAAGTTAAAATGACAGGTAGGCCGAGCCCTTTACAAAATGGAACTGAAGTATCTGGAACTGATTCTAAAACAATGACACCAGAGATGTGGCCCTCTGATGGATACTTATTTTTGGAGGCAGAATCAATTGAAGATGTAATAGAGGTTGCCAAAAACAGTCCATATACTAGTAATAACCGAGAAGGAGTTGTTCGTGTATACGAATTATCAAAAGGATAGCTTTCAATAAAGAAATAAGCCACTAAATAGATATTCTCTATGAGGTGGTTATTTTTTTGACATTAACTAGGAAATGTGATAAGTTTAACTTATTGAAGTTGGAGAATAAGAAAGTGATATTTTATAAGAAGCTTTTAAGAATATTTATAAAAAATAATCTGACTGAAGTAAGAAATGATATGGAATTTTTGAACAATATTACATACCCTTCTATGGATGATATTGAAAACAAGATGGCAACAAGCTCCAGAATAAAATTTTTAGAGTGGCTATATTTTGATACTTTGTAGTATGAACATGGCTAAAAGATATGGCTGAGATATATTCTCAGCCATGGTTTTTTGGTTAAATATTTCCATCTAGGTATTTAGTATATTCAGGAATAGATTCTAATTCTTTGCGAATATCATTTTCTTCTTTACCTAAATTTTTTAAAATTACAGGCCTAATTAGGAAAAATATTTTAACAATAATTTCTACTATTTTGACTTCTAGGCAACATTTTGTAATAAGAAAGTTTTTTAATGTGAACTCATCCCATTCATTAAACTTTTCTCTATCTTTGAGGCTATTACTCATAATAAATATAGCCTCGCATTCACATAGAAGTGAAGCTATACTCGATGGAGGGTTGGTTGCAGCGAGTTCAACTAATTCAATCATGTCTAGGTAGTAAAAAATAATTTTATCTTCATCTTTGGTTAGAACTTGCATAACTTCTTCTACCTGAAAAAGAATCCAATTTAATAATTTTGATGGAATTGCTCTACACACAATAGATACCTATTTTGAATATTGACTTATTCGCTTGTGCTTGATTCTAAAAAAGTATTCAACTCCTTTGCATCTATATTGAGATTTTTACTTACTTTTTTTTCAATAAACTGTTTTGCTAAATAGAAAAAAAATATTAATTGCTGTATAGACTCTTGATTGTATTCAAATCTGTCTCCTAGAAGGCTAGACAAGGATTCTGGATTCCAATAATATTTTAGGTATTCTTGGCGAATCCTTTGGTTAAAAGAGACTTCATCTATTGCGATAAGCACAGCAAAGTTTTTGGGACTAGGGTGCTCACAATTTTTCAGATTTTGTTCTACACTATTTAGGTATTCAATATATAAATCACCATCTGCAGCAGTCCATAATTCTTGGATTTTTTTTAATAATCTCACGACACTCCTCCAGGTACAGTATAAATAACCCATATAGTTTACTATCTGTCAACCAACTCCATTAGCAATTGTTTAAAATGTTATAGCCAAAAATGTTTATTTATTATCAACTAATGGAAAAAGTGCTTTTGGAAATTTATTTTGGAAAAACTTTATATGTCCGCAACCAGTAATAATAACAATTCGTTTGTTTCTATTGCGCTTGTGGATTTTAGAAATATTTTTATACAATTCCCCTTCTCTGGCATCCCATTTTTGAATATCAATCAACTCATTATTAAAGAAATCTAATTTGCTACAAATATTAGGATTATTAAACTGCTTCCAATTATAGCAACTAATTATCTCGGATTGTTTTTTGATTATCTCTATATTATCAGCTTCAGTTTTACCCTGTTTCAAAACATCTATTGATGAATCAAAGCCAAATAACTGAACACTAATTTTTCTCGCTAATTCTGCTAAGAAAATCATTTCAGGAGGGTATTGAGATATATTGTTTTCTTCTAATTTCGATTGTTCAATTTCAACAAGAATTATGTCAGGTTTTTGTTTAATGACTACCTCAGCCAGTTCGTCGTTTTTAGTAAATCCTGCATGCAAAGTCCCAATGAAAATTAAATTATTCATAAAATACATCAATTAGTTTTTTAACACTAGGTAGCAATTCAATTTTGTTCAGATCAGACAAATCAAACCAACCATACTTATCAAATTCATCATTTAACATTATGTCGCTGTCTATAAATTTTGCTTTGTAATTAACAAAAACAAGATGGCGAGATTTATTAATGTCATCACTACTAGCTATCATTTCTCCAATATTAATAAATTCAATATTTTCTATATCAATATTAGTTTCTTCCTTGATTTCTCTAATTGCTGCAGACTCTAATTTTTCCCCGAAATCTACTGACCCACCAGGGATAGTCCATTTATTTTTCCAGTTTTTGGATTTTCCTAGAAAGACTTGGTTTTTGTCATTGTATATGACTACACCAGCGATAATTTGAGGATAATGTTTCATATATAAATGAATACTGAAATTTATTTGATAGTCAAGGCTGACTTGCCTAAATTTTTTATGTAAAAATAGTGGGTCTGTAAAAACTCACTATTTAATGATTGAGGGATTGTAACTAATATCCAGTGACACTTGCAAACCAAGCACTAGCTATTCGATAAAAGGATGTGAAAGTTACTGAAATAAACAACCCCAGAACAATTGAATTATGGTCTCTGTATTTTGGGCAACCATATTTAACTCGATGAGTCAGATTTTGACTCATGATGACTAACGGGCATTTATTAAATATTCTATTAGATAAAAGTCTAACACTCAAATATGCAAAAACCACCCCAAACCCAACTGAGGTTTTGATTATCCCCAGTAGATTTAATGCCAATGCAATCATCCATACAACATTCAGAACATTAAAAAATTCTTGTATTATTTTAATTTTTAATAATTGTGATTTATTAATTTCTAGGTTATTCAATTTATCTCTCCAACAACTGATTACAGATGTATCACAATTAGTAGGTATTGTCAAAATGATGGATAGATTGTTAATTTAAATTTTTCTTCCAATATTTATTTAGATTATCCATAGTAAAAGATTCTTCCGTTTTTTTGTAGATATTTTTTTTGATATTTTCTTTGAGACTATAAAACACCCGACAGTTTTTCCACTCACCTATTTTTATATATTTTGCTGCCAAGGAATAAGAATTGGTAATCTCTCCAAAATCAATGAAAATGACTTGTTGTTTTGAGTTCAATCCATAATTAGAAGTAAATTTGAACACCTTATCAAAAATTCCATATTTCCATATATTGTAGTTTAGCTCGATATATTTATCGAAAATTTCTAGTTTGTATAAATTGCTTAATTTTGTATTATAAAAAATATCATCTAGGGGAGCTACCAGGTCTTGGGTAAAGGATTTAGAGTCAGTTTTTTGAATATTACCAAATAGGTTTTGTGATTTTTGTGGTAATTTTGAAATATAATTTAATGAATGTGTGCGAGTATAAATTAGAGAATTTTTTTGACGTGCGATTCGCTGGTCTGACCAACCCCAGGATTTTAATTTGGAAATAACAATGTTTGTGTCTAATGGTTCTTTGAGAACTCTAGAATTGGAGATTTTAAATACGTTATATTGAGCCCCTGATTTGATAAATTTTTTCACATTCAGATTTAGATTGAAAATTAGACTTTGGTCAAAAACCATTTTACATATAAATTATTAAATTTATTGACATTTGTTATTTGCTTTACCAGCATATTTTTATGAACTTTATTTTAACAATACTAGTAGGATTAACAGCTGGTTTGATGTTTGGATTTTCTACATCTGTTATACCAGGACTGGCACAGGTAAGCGACGAGAATTATATTCGATCGATGAAATCAATTAATAGAAAGATACAAAATTTGTTATTTTTTATAGTGTTTATTGGCCCAGTATTTTTATTCATTATCAACCTATTTATAAATTTTAACCCATTTAATTTAGCCACAGCAGGGTTATATGTTTTGGGAGTTTTTGGAGTAACAATTGCAGGGAATGTTCCAATAAATGAAAAGGTAGAAAAATTCAACATAGAAAAATCTTCACCAAAAGAATTAAAATTTTTTAGAAAAGAATCCGAGAGTAAATGGAATAGACTCCACACTATCAGAACAATATTTTCAATGATTTGTTTTATCATTTTGGTTATTCTGTAAAGTTAATAATAACTTCTGACTATTATTGACTACAGTCAATAATTATGCTAAGCTGAGGATATTGTTTCGTGGATAATTACTTGGAAAACATAGTATTAGATTTGTTTTTCAAAATTCTCATCTCAGCAGCAGCTTTGATAGTAATTGCTCAATTTGGCAAATTTCAACCACCTTTTGAATGCTATTACTTATGGAGATTGATAACTCTTTCAGAATCAAAGATTTCAGACGATCTGTGTGAAACTGATTCATTTAATGAAATGTTTCGTGTTAGTAGGATCATCTACTCACTAAATGGTGTCTATAAAAAACTATCACTTGTTAACAGTAAATCTACAGCTATTGGTTTTTACAATCACTTGAATACTGACGCCAGGGTTGCTAAAAAAGATTTGTTTAAATCAATTAAACGAGATATAAAGTTTCGAGTAGGTATAAATAAAAGTAAGAACATAAACCAGTTATTTATATCTCTTTCAGATAAATTTCCTAGTGTTCTGACTGCTAAACATATATACTTAATTCAAAGTATTATTTTATGTAGATTAGGAATTAAAGTGACTGATGAAGTTCTAAAAACTTGCTTTGACCTTGCAATTGACGAAAATGAGAAAGTATTTAAATATGATGAATACAAATGGGATAAATTTAAAGTTTTGACACTTTCAAATATTCTGTATCAGTTTTCTGAACAAAATAATCCCATTAAATTTGGTGATATGATATATGACGAAATTATCTTAGGAAACACTGGCACGCAGTATTTTAGGATGCAATCTAAATTTATTGAACTTGTTAGGAGTGAAGAATGAACGGAGAAGAATTGAAAACCAAAATTCATAGGTTTTTGGAATTATCTCAAGATGATTCCACTAGAGCTACAGCTTTAGAAATTTTAATTCAATTACATACTGATGGTCACATAAACGATGATGCATTTTCATATTACAAAGAAAACCATGGATATGATCCAAAAGGGAAAGAAATTACTGACTTGTACGTAAATCACATGTTGACATCATGTGTGTGAAAACAAGCAATCAAAACCACTCAGGTTGGCAAACGTCAACCTGAACTTTTTTTACGTTTTACTTATGATTAATAAAATACTGAACCATTAACGATAGGAGAGGTTTGTGACCACCTAAGAATAAATCAGTGGGGTAAAAAAGAGATTGATGAGTGGACAAGCAAAATACCACCTGAGAGATTTTCACCAAATCCTTTTAGTTAAATATTTTCAAAAGAACCAAAAGACTGAGCTAACTCCTCAGTCTAATTTTTTATTTTATCAAGTACATCAAGACATTCAGTTACTATAAAAAGTATATTTATACACTCATAGATATCAATATTTTCTAATTGATTATGACTATATTTATTTCTATATTTAGCAAATAAACCAGACATAATAAATTTAAACCCTTTTTGCTCATTAATTTCTGTGGGATTGCTTAGCAAATTTATTTTAATTTGTGGATTTTTTTCATTAAAGACTTGCATCATCATATCGCTTTCGCTTTTATAGTGATTCTTTCGATTAGAATATGATAAAATATCTTTAACTCTATCCTTTAAAACCGCCAAAGAAAGATCTGCACAATATCTAAAATCTTCATCTATGAAAGATTTTACAATCTTCGGATAATCTACAATTTCCAAATGTAGCTGCAACCAAAATGAGTCTTGCAAATGAGAGTGATACCTCCTTATCTTACAGTAGTAATTAATCAAATAATTATGTATTTCTAATATAAAAAACTCTCTAAAAAAAGTTATTTCATTGTTTTTTATAATACCTTCATTCATCATTTCAAGTAAATCTTTAAACCGATTAAATCCTACAATATCAAACTTTATTTCCCCTACCAAATCATAACTAGAGACCTTATAGTAAAGTTCGATTATTAAATCACAGGCCTCTAAAAGATCTCTTTTATCCAGCTTATGTCCACGAATCTGCACATTTTTTGTAAAGCTATCAGAGTCTACATTTGATATATAAATTTTTTTATTATATATCTTCTCATAAAATTTTCGAAAATTATTAGAATCAAATGCACTATAAACTTTTTCAAATTGACTTTCCAATTGTAAAAGCTCATGTCTATTATGTTTCAGATCAAAGTGAATATTTTTTTTCTTTACAATAAATCTTCTAGGCATACATTACTTCACAACCAAGGTTACCAATTTGCCTGGGATTATTTTGTGGAATTTTAGTTCTTTTCCTTCTAGCCATTTTGCTACTTTTTCCTTGGCGGTGGTTAGGATTTCTTCGCCACTGGCATCAGCTGCAATTACAAAATCTGCTCGGACTTTTCCGTTTACTTGGACTGCGTATGTTACCTCATCATCTATTGTTAGAGACTCATCATAATCTGGCCATGGGTCTTTGTGGATACTGCCGTAATCTTTGGATAATGTTTTCATGTCTATATCTTGCTCAGATTTTTTGGTGTAATGAAGATACTCAATTATTGCTAATTCTTCTGCAATGTGAGGTGCGAAAGGTGCTAGGATAAGTACAAAATTTTGCCAGATTTCTCGGTTGATAGTTTTTTCTGCTTTGAGAATATTTACAAAACTCATTAACTCGCTAACTGCTACATTATTTTTCTGATTCTCTAAATAACAAGTTATTTTTTTATTCATTTTGTGGTAAGCAACCTTGAGAGATTTATTTGGTTCCTCATCATCAATTTTTGTGCGCAGAGCCCAAATATCATCGACTAATTTTTTACACCGATTTAACCCTCCTTCTTGCCAAGTAACAGTTGCATCGTATGGACCAATGAAACACACATACAATCTAAGTGCGTCTGCTCCGACTGTTGCTAGTTTATCATCTGGAATAATTACATTTCCTTTGGATTTGCTCATTTTGCTGCCATCTGGACCTAACAAAATTCCACCGTTGTGACGGTAATCATACGGCTCTGGGGTTGGGACTAATTTTTGATCGTAGAGGAATTGATGTCCGAACCGTGAATACAAAAGGTGCATTGTGGTGTGCTCACCTCCACCAAAA
>CALIJC010000011.1 GCA_938017575.1 uncultured Patescibacteria group bacterium | reverse complement strand
TCTGGTTATTGCAAATAATAGTTATGGTAATGGATTAGAGAAGGGTGAAAGAGAGATAAAAAAAAGGAATGGTTATTATCCTATTTTTGAGAATAGTGTAGTGAAAAAGACACTTTCTGAGTATATCTCTAAAAAGAATATGAATCAGCTTCATATTGCTGAGACAGAAAAATTCAATCACGTTACCTATTTTTTTAATGGCGGTAGTAATAAAAAACAAAAGAACGAGGATTGGGTTGTAATTGATAGTAATAAAATCGAGAGTCATGCTAGCAAACCAGAAATGAAAGCTAAAGAGGTGACAGATTATATTTTAAAAAATGGAGTTGGGTTGTATGATTATATAATTGTAAACTATGCTAACTGTGACATGGTTGGTCATACTGGTGATTATTCAGCAAGTGTTAAATCTCTTGAGGTTTTAGATAAGCAAATAGGTAGGTTGGTTAAAAAAATTAATAGTATTGGTGGTTCCATGTTAATTACAGCTGATCATGGAAACATTGAAAAGACTGGTTTGATTGATAGTGGGAAAGTAGATACAAAACACAACCCAAATCCAGTTCCGCTAATACTTGTAGGCGATTATGATGTTGAAAAAATGTTGAAATATATAACTCCAAAAATGGAAGCGGATGGTGTTTATATTGATCAATTTAAATCTCAGCTAACTAATTACAACCAAAATAAGATAGATTTTACAACTGGCTGGCTAGAAAAAAGTAGTATACCAACTCCTGTTTTACCACTTTGGTATGTTGGCCTGATTCTAATTGGAGGTTGATTTTTTAATTATCTTTTGGTTAATAATTGTAATTGTATTTTGTATGTCAATTCTATTGATATAGTTATTTAGAATAGCTATCTCTGTTTCAAGATCATTAATAAAATTTATTATTAGTTTTTCATCAATAATGTGATCTAAACTTTCTGTTGATTTATTTGATTTAGTTACATAATCTATGTAGCTTATTTCATCAATTGAAATAGAAAAAGGACTGTTTATAGTAGTAAACCTTTTGTTGAACGTAGAGATAATATTTGTAAATGTTTCTATTCGAAGTATTAATTCAATAATTTCTTGCTCATATGGTTTATTAATTTTAGGCTTTTGTATATTTTGTGTATTACTATTAATACCTAATTCTTTACGTTTTTTAATTTCATTTTGATTATACCTACTTTTTTTGAGGTGCTGAAACGTAGATTTGAGGTTATTTGATAATATTAACGAATTTTCTTCAAGGTTTTGTGTCCTTTTAAATAAGGGTAATAGACCTAATCGATTATCTAATTTTGAGTGTTCAATATATTTATGATATTTTTTAAAGTTCTCGACCATTTTATCAAGATTATGATTAAAATCATCTACAGATTCTAATGCTGATATTTTTTTATCAACGACTTTTTGTTGAATTTCTCTATGGTTGATTAATTTTTTTTGAGTTGGGAGTTTTTGCATTTGGCTAGTATTTGTATGTGATAATATAATTATAACACAAATACAGGCTATAGCAAATTGTTAATGTAATTATCCATTTCTTTAAAGAAAACCTCGCTATCAAATTTTTTACCTTGTTTGATACAATCTTGTTTCATAGATAGAGCTCTTTTTTTAGTCATCCATTTAACACCTTCAATCACTTGGTCTAGGGTAGGGTTAGAGTTAACTAGTATTCCTGTTTTTTTATCTACAATACTTTCCATTAAACCTCCTTCATTAACCCCAATAACTGGCTTACCTGCTGCCATTAATTCACATTGGATTATCCCTGCATCTTCTTGAATAGGGATGTAAACACCCGCTAAACATTTACCAACCAACTCTTGGAGTCTTTCGTCTGTAACTAACCCTTCATATGTGATGTTTGTTAAATTTCGATCTTTAATTTGTTTGCAAACCCAATCTTTCAAAGGCCCAGAAGAACATAAAATTAGTTTTTTATCTGGCATTTTTTCAAAAGCATCAATGATTAAAGGTATTCTTTTTAGGTCTTCTAGTCTAGCATAGCTAATATAGTAATCTCCTTGGGAAATCCATTTAAATTTATTTGTGTTTACAGCTGGAAACCTAGAAACAGACTCGACTCCAATATAGTCTTTGAGTCTTTTTGAAATATTTTTAGAGTTAGCAATAATTAAATCCATTTTATTCATTTCTTTTCGGTACTCATATATAACCCATTTAGCGAATAATTTTGCAAAAGGTTTTTGTAATGTATTCATTTTATCTAACCTAGAGGCTAACTGGTCTGTAAATGGCCTAGGAGGTGTGTGAGCATAGACAATTTTTTTTGTGTTAGGGTTATTAATTCTACCCGCTACACCTGCAATATTGCCGCTAAAAATAACAACATCATAATTGTTCAATTCTTTTATTTTTGGGTGGAATCTAAAATATAACTGTCTTTTTACTTTTCTCCAAAATGGGATATGAGAATCTTTGTGAAGGTAGGTGAATTTGTAATCTTTGTCATATAGCCTTTTTACAAAAGAATCAGTTTTAGATTTGCTTTCATCCCAGATATCTAAATCAATAGCACCAGTATATAAATCAGCTTTGTAGTAGTCACGGATATCAAAAATTAGTTTTTCCCCACCTCCCTTTGGTCGAAAAAATGCATGTAAAATAGCAATTTTAGGTTTTTTTGATACCGGTTTAGACATTTATCTAATTTGCGAAACAAACTATGGAATGTCAACAGTTGTTGTATGTATTACTGATGTTGTTTGTAAATTAATTATACAATACTTCTGAGATCAATAACGGATCTTTTTTTTACAGGTTCTGTTGTTTGTGGGTTAGTTAAGGTAGTTTTGGTGCTAATTTCTGGTTTTTTATTTGAAATTGTGCTTTTGTTGCTGTTTATTACAGTTGCTTTATCAGTAGAATTGCTTTGATTTTTATTCTCTAATTTAGCCAACCTTGCTTTTAATAGCTCTAACTCGTTGTTGATTTCTTCAGCTGGGGTGAAAGAGCTTGAATCTTGGCTAGAAATCTGACTCCGTAAATCTTGATCGTTTCTTCTCATTTCATCTTTTGTTCCTCTTATTTCTCTAAATAACCTATCGATATCGCTAGTATTGAATTCTTGTCTTTCTTGGGAAGCAAGAACTTTTGCTTCTAAATTACTTCTGCTTTTTTGGTTTTTATTTGATTCCTCAACAATTATCCTATTCATCTTTAAAAGCCTTTCTGTCATACTCTCTAAATATCCTGAGACATTTTCAAAATTACTAAGTATAGTGCTAATTTTGGTAATTAAATTCTCTAAATTTTGTGTGTTTAGTTTACTTAATTTTACTTCTTTTTCGATAAAATCTCTTTGGATTTGTTCTAACTGTTTGTTTGAGTTTTGATAATCTTTCAAAAGACTCATTAATTCATCTTTAGTTGCAGTAGACCGTACTTTTGAAAAATCAATGTTGTTTTCAGCTGGTTTAGCAGCTTCTTGTGGATTAGCTGTTCTCTGATCAGTATTAGGTCTTTGCTGACTATTTCTAGACTGGAATTGCTCTTTTTGCCTAGGATTTTGGTTGTTGTTGGTGTTTCTCTGAGGGTTTTGATTTGGCCTTTGGCTGTTAGTTCTTTCCTGATTATTAAATTTAGGTCGATTATTTTTTTCAGATTGGTTATTTCTGTTATTGTTTCTTTGATCGTTTGTTTTAGATGGTTGAGAGGTGGTTTTTTCGACAATTTTTTCAGTTACTTCTGGTTTTTTTGTAATTTCTTCTGTGGTTTTCTCAGTTGGGCTGGCTTTAGGTTGGTTGTTGAATGTAAATTTCTCAGTAGTTTTTTCTTCTATTGGTGTGGTAGACTCTTTTACTGGAGCTGGAGCTGGAGCTGGAGCTGGAGCTGGAGCTGGAGCTGGAGCTGGAGCTGGAGCTGGTTTTGGTTGTGTTGATTTTTCAGTAACTGGTTTTTGTACAGGCTGCGTTTCTTTGATTGTGGTAGGTGCTGGTTGAGTAGGTAATGGTTTTTCTGATGGAGTTTGTTTTCCAATAGATCCTGTCCCTGGCGTAGGCTCATCGATAGATTTAGTTGATACTGCTTCGACAGTTTGAATTGGTTGTGATTCTTTTTGAATGTTATTTGGAACAGCTTCTTTTTGGTTTTCTTGCCAAATGGCGTGAAGAGTCTCTACTAATTCGTTCTGTTGCTCTGGATTGGCGTTTTTAAGCCATTCATTCCACTCATTTTTTTCCTGATCGCTCAAGAAATAAGAGAATTTTATTGCTTCAACAGCTGTAATTGGGAATCCATCTTGGTATGTTTGATTTGCCATAAATTTTTGTTTAATTGAAAGATATCAACTTTATAATTAATATTATATCATATTTACTCGATATGTGCTAGTATTTTTTTTATATTATATTTTTTGTCAAAATTTTTGTGTGTAAATAGTAGTTGAAATTTGCAATAATTATGATTAGCCTAATTCCATGGTAAAAAATACTTGACAAATCTCGATTTATATTTTACTGTCATTAGAGTTGCTACCAAATAGTGATGAATTTAACAGTTGGATATATACCGATTAATTTATAAGAAAGTAATCGAGACGAAAAGTCTATTTCTTTTTTGTTGAGAGTTTGATCCTGGCTCAGGATAAACGCTGGCGGCATGCTTTACACATGCAAGTCGAACGATTGTCGTGTTAATTGAAGCTTCGGCTGATTTTAATACAATGGCGATAGTGGCAAACGGGTGAGTAACGCGTAGAAATTTTCTCTAAGCTTGGCATAGCTAATCGAAAGGTTAGGTAATTCCAAATGTGATCGCAAGATTAAAGGAGCAATCCACTTAGAGTGAAGTCTGCGTCCCATCAGCTTGTTGGTAAGGTAAAGGCTTACCAAGGCTAAGACGGGTAGCTGGTCTGAGAGGATGATCAGCCACACTGGGACTGCGACACGGCCCAGACACCTACGGGTGGCAGCAGTGGGGAATTTTCGGCAATGGGGGAAACCCTGACCGAGCAATGCCGCGTGCAGGATGAAGGCCCTATGGGTTGTAAACTGCTGTGGAGTCTATCTAAAAAAATGAAGAAAACTCTAGAAAGAGGTTGCTAACTCTGTGCCAGCAGCAGCGGTAATACAGAGACCTCAAGCGTTATCCGGTATTATTGGGCGTAAAGCGTTCCGATCGGTTGCTTAGCGTGTCTGGTGTGAAAGACCGAAGCTCAACTTCGTGTTTGCATCAGAAACTGTTAAGCTAGAATAGTAAAGGGGTGGCTGGAACTCTGCAAGTAGCGGTGAAATGCGTTGATATGCAGGGGAACACCAAAAGCGAAGGCAGGCCACTGGGTACTTATTGACACTGCTAGGACGAAAGCGTGGGGAGAGAATGGGATTAGATACCCCAGTATTCCACGCCCTAAACGATGAGTGCTTGCTTTTAGGAGGAGTTAATCCCTCTTAGAGGCAAAAGCTAACGCTATAAGCACTCCGCCTGTAGAGTACGAGCGCAAGCTTAAAACATAAAGGAATTGACGGGAACCCGCACAAGCGGTGGATCATGCGGCTTAATTCGAATCTAAGCGAGGAACCTCACCTAGGTTTGACATGTAACTGCAAATCCTATGAAAATAGGACTTCTTCGAGAGTGTTACACAGATGATGCACGGTCGTCGTCAGCTCGTGTCGTGAGATGTTCGGTTAAGTCCGAAAACGAGCGCAACCCCAATCTTTAGTTATTTAATGTCTAAAGAAACTGCCCGGGATTAACCG
>CALIJC010000010.1 GCA_938017575.1 uncultured Patescibacteria group bacterium | reverse complement strand
TTTTTTACGTAAAAACAGCCCCTTGCAGGGCTATTCTAATTATTAAATTCTTCTATTAAATTCTAAGTCGTCTATTAATTCTAACACTCACTTCTCAATGAGGCTCGTCATTAATGATGTAAAATATTTTTTTTGTCAAGGGAGTGTCTTTTGGGTTTGTCTGTTATCAAAAACAAACCCATAATAATTTTGCTATATATGTGTGGTCTATTTTCTAAATTCTATCAGTTATTAAATAATGAGAGATCTTTTTACACTAAAAAAAATTACCCTTCATAGGGTATCTTTTTCTGGCTCCGGAAGTAGGATTCGAACCTACGACCAATTGGTTAACAGCCAACTGCTCTACCGCTGAGCTATTCCGGAATAGGTATTTACTCGATAAATCTAACAATGGTCGGGGTTTTTGTCAAGGATTAATTTAATTGATTAGAAATTGTAAGCCTCGTTGTTTTCATCGTAACCACCTCTAGCACCATCAAAGAAATAATCTTGGGCTGGGATTACTTCAATTGGTGAATCTTCGTCTGGATTTTCTATAGGCGTGTCTGTTTCACTACCTGCTGGCTGGCTACCACCAGAGTTTGGCTCTACCTGATTTCCTAGAATACTAGGTTTATTTGGATCATTTTCTATCTCTAATTTTGGCAGATTCTCTTGATTGACATCTAATTTGGGCTCGACGTTTTTCAAATTTTCTGAATAGCCCCTATCAACATTCGCACCTGCCTCATATTTAAAGCTAGGCCTTTGAGTCCAAAAGAAATTTACATAAATTAAAATTGCTAGAAAGACAATGGTGAGTATTCGGATGATTTTCATGAGCTGGTTATTTCATTTATTTTAAGAATTAATTCTCCTGGTTCGTCAACTATTTGAGAAAGATCAATGTACTGAGACAATAAATGACGAGAATTAAATCCCCATGAAACTGCAATAATCTGATTTTGATTGAGGATTTTGGAGACTTCCCGGACATCACCTACAGTGTCTGTAACGAAGACGATTTTATTTAGAGACGACCCTGATGACTCCTTGATGATTTTTTGAATTGCCCTGATTTTGTTTTTGGAATTATTGTACCCATAAATTTTGGTAAATATAGATTTTTTTTGATTGAGTAGCTGCTCAGGAATGAGGGTGTTATTCCTAGTTACAATATATTTTTGAGAATCTAATTTCTCAATCTTATCTAGTAGGTCATGATTTATAAGGTCTTCCTTGGTCTCTAGAAACTGGGCGAATTTTTTAATATAAAATCTTTTGATAAATGTTTTAACAATGCTAGGCCTATTGTTGTTTAGCGAGTGGGAGTGGATTTTTTGTTTGGATTTTTCCAGAGATATTCTTCTATTATCGGCCAAGAACTCAGCAAACGGCGTAAAAGTGTCAGCAATAACACCATCGAAATCAAAAACTATTTGATACATACCAACAATATTGTCTTTTAGGTCGAGTTTTGTCAATAATTGAGCGAAAAATTGATTTCTTTGACAACAATTATCTGAACCATTAAAGCTTGAGTATATGAAAAAAGTTACAGTGTTGTTATTGGGCGTAACCGGAGATCTAGCTAAATTAAAAGTTCTGCCAGCTATAAATGATTTTGCCAGGAGAAACAAAGATGAATTTGAAACTCATTTAATTGGATATTCTAGGTCAAAAGCTGACCTTGGGGAAACAGAAAACTCTCTCAAAAAAGGCGTCTCTGGAGGTGATTTAGAAGTTAAATCTATTAAATATATTCAGGACGCTTATGATAATCTAGAGCAGTATAATCAAATATTTGAAAGCATGGGTGAGGATTGTAGAATAATCATTTATTTAGCTGTACCACCTGCTGTATTTATGCCTTTTCTAAAAAGTGTGTGCCCGTTGAAACCACAACAAATTAGCATTGTTATTGAAAAACCTTTTGGGCGAGATGGAGAAGAAGCCAAAGAACTGATTGACACCGCTTCCCACTGCACTCTTACAAACAGCATTCACTTTTTTGATCACTACCTATTTAAACAGTCCACGTTTTTACCTCCTGAAATTAAATCTAAGCTATCTGGACTGGGAGAAGTAAAATCAATAAAAATTCGAGCTAAAGAAGAGCTTGGTGTGCAAGGACGAGCTGGTTATTACGATAGAACTGGGGCCTTTGAAGATATGTGGCAGCACCTAGTTTCATTAACGAATGTTGTTGCTGATGAAATAGATTTAAATCTGAACTGGACCGAATTTAAACCAGAGGACACAGTCATTGGTCAGTATGATGATTACAAAAAAGATGTGGAAAATCCAGATAGCCAAACAGACTCTTATTTCAAAGTAATTGGAACGCTGGATGATGCTGATTTTGTAGCCGAAAGTGGAAAACGTTTGGATGAGAAAAGGACAGATATAACTATAGATTTTGCCAGTGGCGATGTAATAGAGTGGAATATTGATTTGGATAGAAATATAAAATTAAATGGAGAGGTAATTCACTCATGGGGCGAAACAAATGAAAAAATTAGTGACCACACGGTGTTATTAGAAAGAATTATTAATTCAAAATTGGATCGGTTTGTAACAAATTCAAGAGTTCTTGAAAGCTGGCAAAGTTACGAACAAATATACCCAATAAAGGCTAGAACTCCTGTAATGCCATATAAGAGCCGCACTTATCCACCAAAATTTATTAGTTAGAATTGTGTGTTGAAAAATTCAACTGCCTCGTGTTAGAGGCAGCTATTTAGTGGACTTTAGAGTTAACTTATTACTGGGTTTACACCTTCTGCTAGAACTTTTAGTTCGTTCAATGATAAACCTGTCCCAGTTTGTCGAGGTGATCCACCAACAATATCTGAACCTCCCCAGCCTTTACTTAACCGTTCGTACTCGTTAAATTTGGCCAGGGTTTTTTGCACATCATATGGAATGTACTGTGACCTTTTGCCAGTAACAATAACTAAAGCGTCATCATCTCTAGTGCTGACTAAACTAATAAACGCGTCCATGCCTTCTGAATATAATTTATATCGGGCATCATTACCTCCGATTTCATTAACAACCCAAAAACCATGTTCAGATTTACAAATGATTTCATATCTGGTATCCAGTGGTAATCTTTCTTGTTGGCCCATTACCATTTTATCAATCCGGCCGAGGACTTGTTCTAAAATTAGATAAAGCTCTTCGGCAGTTGATTTATAAAGCTGACCAGATTTACGAACACTTTGGTAAGGCTGAAACACCCAATTATGCCCCTCTGTTAGTTTATTAGATAGATTCATTGGGTAAGCACCGGCTGTGATATCTAGAGAAATTTCCACCTAGCAAAAAGAACTAGAATGATTAAAAAATATAAAAAATTAACCCTCGCGGGTATTTTTTTCTTTAACTTAACTAAACTTTTGAGCAAACCTAACTGTGATCTTTTTTCAATACGGGGTTCTCAAGACAAATTAAACTTTATATTCTTCAAGACAAACCCAGCTTTTGTTTATCAAGACAAATTAAACTTTGATCTTTTCAATACAAGGCTCTCAATACAAATCCAACTTTGGTTTGATTTGTTGGTGTACCCGGAGGGGCTCGAACCCCCGACCTTCTGGGCCGAAACCAGACGCTCTAATCCAACTGAGCTACGGATACATTAATTGAACCTATCCAACTAATCCTTATAGCTAAATAGGTTCGTTGATTATATAACTCTATATTTA
>CALIJC010000009.1 GCA_938017575.1 uncultured Patescibacteria group bacterium | reverse complement strand
GTAGATGGTATTTCAATAAATCAATTTTTTGGTTGATTGTAATATTTTCAATGTTAATATTAGGGTTAAACAACCAAGGATTATGAAATACTCCCCGACCTATCATTATCCCATCCAGGTCGTATTTATCTGCATATTTTTGGGCTTCGTATAAAGAGTTTATGTCTCCGTTGCCGTAAATAATCGTTTCTGGATTGATTTGATTTTTTAGTTTCACCACCTTGCCAATCTCATCCCAGTGACAAGGAACCAGGGATTTTTCTTTGACTGTTCTCCCATGAACTCCAATTGCTGCTAAATTTTTTTGTAATAAAAATGTAAACCACTCCTCTGTTTGAATTTTATTGAAACCAATTCGAGTTTTTACACTAACTGGGATTTTTCCAGCAACACCTTTTTGGGTTGCCTCGATTACTTCTCTGGCTAATTCATGGTTATTAATCAAAGCCGAACAGCAACCTTGTTTGATAACAGCCTTAACAGGACAGCCCATATTTATATCAATTCCATCAAATCCTAATTCAGTAATTAACTTGGCAGTATCATAGTAGTTTTGCGGAGTTTTCCCCCATATTTGGGCAATCAAAGGTCTTTCTTTTTCAGTGTATTTGAGTCTGTGAATAACCTTGGCCTGCCCGACTGACTGGATACCTTCAACTGATGTAAATTCCGTAAAGAATAAATCTGGTTTGCCAGCACTGGCGATAACACGGCGAAAAACACTATCTGTGACATCCTCCATTGGAGCCAAGATAAAAAAAGGTTTTTGTAAATCCTGCCAGATATTTTTCATTATAGTAAATCAAGCACAAATAGAGATTCTTGTACAGGTAGATATTTTTGACTTTTTCATATTTATATGATATGATTAGTATAAGTTTCAGAGTAAAATAATATGACAAATCTTGACATTTTTGCAAGTTTGTATGGTAATAACAATACTAATTATATATCTGTTGGTGAATTCATAACAGCAATGATTGGTATGTTGACCATTTTTGTGGCGGTTTTAGGTATAATGCTGGTAATTTTTAGAGAATCTCAAAAAGATGCAGGTTTACAAAGATCTGAAATAAGAAATATAACTTTTCAGAACCAAATCATGCTAGCTCAATTAGATGCAAAATTGAGTTTACTGTTAATAGGTAATGGGATTAGTTTTGAAAAACAACAAGGAGCTGCAGATCAAGCTAAATCTGAGATTGAATCTCAACAAAATTATGAATGAAACTTACAGACCCACTTTTTTCAAAGTGGGTCTAGTTTATTGGTTTGAATCTATTAAATAAACACTATTTCTTTTAATACTTTTGATAGCAAAAGTATTACAAAACCGTAAATTGATAACCTGAGTATCAATTTACTAAATGAAAATTTCTTGACGTAAAGTTTCTAATTTGGGAATTGATGATAGATAAGTTTTTGCTAGTTGCCCACCACTTTGTAACTTTTTAGTTATTTTGCAGAGACGACTCTGGCTTTGAAAAATAGCGTTAAGAAAAGTTACTCTAGGTGTGATTTTGTGTTACTTTTTTTACAAAAAGTAATGAAAGGAAGATGTTTTCTGAAAATACCCTTCACAATTTAATATAATTTTAATGCTCCACCTCATTATACTTTTGGCAGCAAAAGTATAGGTAAAACTGCTCTTAAATGAAAATCTATTAACGCAATTATTAGAAATCAGGGTCGATTTCTAATAATCACTAAGATTCTCATGGGCAGAGGGCAATTGGAACGGAAGATAATTCTACAAATTTGAGGAGAATGGTTGTTGACTGAAAACACCAGACATGATAAAAATTGTTTATGAAAAGAATTATTACCAAATTATTTTTTGGCTTATTTTTATTGTCGATGGTTTTCTCTTTTGTCATTCCTACAATTGCCCAAGAAAACCAAGATACAGAGCCGCAGAAGGCTGATTATATCAAAGCTAGAGTAATCGAAGTTGACGACAAGGCTAGCGAAGAAATAGCAGATGGACTGTTTTTTGGAGGTGAGAGCCAGATTGCAACTGTAAAAATTTTAGAGGGTGAAAACAAGGAGCGAGAAGTCGATGTGGCTGTAAACACTTTGGTTAGGAATGGAAATCAAAATAAATTAGAAGAAGGAGAGACAATAGTTGTCGGGTTTTATCCGGAAGAAGATACATTTTTTTATGTAGATAGATACAGACTAAACGCTATTATATTTATTTTTGGGGTATTTCTATTGATGGTTATTTTGTTGGCACGGCGCAAGGGATTTTTCTCGATTCTGGGACTTATGGCTAGTATTTTGGTTATTGTGTTTTACATGGTACCGCAGATTTATAACGGAGTTAACCCGATTTTTGTGGCAGTGGTTACTGTAGCACTAGCTGGGATAATTTCATTCTATTTAGCTCATGGTTTTAATCGTCGAACTCACACTGCTTTACTTAGTAGTTATATTACCTTGATTATTGCAGCCATCATCGCAGTTATATTTACAAATGTCGCTAAAATCTCTGGTGGAGGAACCGAAGAAGCTCAGGCCTTGCAGTTTAGCGGAGGAGGAGAGATTAATTTAAAGGCTTTGTTTTTGGGTGGGATTTTAATTAGTGCCCTAGGTGTTTTAGATGATATAACTACGGCTCAGGCTGCTGTGGTTGAACAGCTCAAAAAAGCCAATGAGAAATTTGGATTAACAGAACTTTATTCTAGATCTATCGTGGTTGGAAAAGAACATATTGCCTCTCTGGTGAACACCCTAGCATTTGCTTATGTTGGTTCTTCTCTACCTCTTTTACTGGCTTTTGTGAATAATGATTTCCAGCCATTTTGGCTCACCCTAAACACAGAAATTCTGACCCAGGAAATAATTCAGATTCTGGTTGGATCATCAGCTCTAGTTATCTCTGTTCCAATTAGTAGTTTTTTGGCTGCAATGGTTTTTGCAAATCATAAATTTAGTGAAAAAGAACTGGCAGTAGACAATAGCCATGGACATTCACACCATCATTAGTAATAATAGTTTTATGGAAAAAAGAATGAATAAAGGCCTCAAAATTGTAGCCGCAACAGTATTTCTAACACTGGCAATCTGGATCGGTTCCAAAATATATTTTCAAGATGTATTTGAAATGACATGGCCTAAATATATAGCCAAAGCTGCTTCTTTATCTGCTGTAATTTTAATGTGCTGGTCTGTGATTTTATCAGCCAGGTTTCGATTCGTCGAGAATTGGTTTGGAGGGCTGGACAGAGTATACCAAGCTCACAAAAAAATTGGGAAGACTGCATTTTTATTAATATTGATTCACCCTATATTTTTGGCGGTGAATAAACTACCCAGCATTGAACTGTTTATACGGAATTTTTGGTTTCTCTCAATCGAAAACTCCACATACAATTTAGGTCATAATGTTGGAATTTTGGCGATTTCTTTGATGACGATTCTGATAGCTTTATCGGTCTACATAAAGATCCCCTATCATATTTGGAAGAAATCTCACGAGCTTTTTGGACTAGTTTTGGTTTTGGCAATATTTCATGTTTTGATTGTAAACCAAGACGTTGCAACTTATCCACTATTATCTTTTTGGATTTATGGCGTGTTTATTTTTACAATTTATTCTCTGATTTATATTCAGATTTTGTATAAATTCTTTGGACCTAGGTTTAACTATCGAATTAGTGATATTGAAGTTGTCGACAAAAGCTTGGAACTAACAATGACCCCAGAAAACAAGATTATGGATTATCACCCTGGTCAGTTTGCCTATATTAGCTTTTGCAACAAAAAAATCTCCAGAGAGGCTCATCCCTATTCAATTAGCTATTCACCACAAAAAGATGGGCAAGTAAAATTTGGAATCAAACAGCTTGGAGATTATACTGAAACCTTGGTTGATTTAGAAATTGGAAACCGAGCTATATTATATGGCCCTTACGGTAAATTTGGAGATAAGTTCGTTAATTCAAATAAAGACTGTGTGTTTGTTGGTGGAGGAATTGGAATTACACCGTTTTTGGGAATGTGGGACTACAAACTAGCAAATAGCGATTTCAAACCAGCTGTGGACGTTTTTTATGTCGTAGGAGAATCACTTGAAGGGAGCTTTGATAATGATATGCAAAAAATTGCGATCAAAAACAAATATGAAAATAATGTTACCCACTCTGATTGTAGTTATGAACTGTACGAGAGCAATAAAAATGGGTATATAACAGCAGATTATATTATTGGTAAAACTGGAAATTCCAAGGACAAATTGTTCTTTATGTGTGGACCTAGGGTAATGTGTGATGGGCTAATTAACGATTTAAAAAAACATGGAGTCAGAAATAGTCAAATTATCATGGAAGACTTTAATATTTTACATTTTCCAAAAAGAAAAACTTTGGCAGACTGGTTAAAATTCTAAAAAATTGCCGCAGTATATTGATCTGCAGCATAGAAACACCTGTCCAAGACATATTTCACTCTCTGTCTCACCTAAACATGATAAGTATTCACAAAGGTAACCATATTGTTATTAGCTAGGCTTTCAAAAAACCTTACTGATGATTTTACTTTGAATACTGAAATAGCGTATCTGGTGGCCAAACCAGCGTAAACACCTGAACAGATAATCAGTAATTCAATACTTATGTCTATATTTGTTGCTAAGAGAAATCCAAGACTCACTATCCATGGCAAAAAGCGATTGAATTTGTCTTTGACGAACAACAATCTTTCAATTGGTTTAGGATCCAAGAGACAGATATCATTTTTTCTAGATTCTATGTCATTTTGAATCTGATTTGTTTGAGAAAGGTACCTACTATAGAAACAACTGAGAGCTAAAAACGAAAGAATAAATGAAATAACTGAAAGCCATCTATCTAAGGTAATCATAATCTTTACCTCGAGTTAATTGATTGCATTTTTTGCCGGCTTGAAAGTTTATTAATTAACTAGATAAACCAGACTATTCATCAATTGGTAATAATATTATTCTTGTCAAAATCTAATGAACCCGTTGAATAACTATTTCTTTTATAGCTATAAAGAAAATTTGGTCAAGAAAACCAGCCAAAGATAATACTTTGACTGGAAATAAAGGGCTAACTAGCCTAGTTTTAATCTTCCAAGGTGAAGATACTCCCTGGTTTGATGCAAAAAGAAGAAATAATCGTTGCCAGAAAAACCGCTAAAAAGAAACTGACTAAATATGGGGTGAGTAGAAAATTCACACCTGGTATTGTTAATAATACTTCAGGTATAAACAGGGTAAAGAGCATGAATACCAAAGAGAGAAGACATATGGCAAAAAAAAGATTTGCCCAGCTATGCCTTTGAAGTATTACATGTCGACTATTCAAATCAATTTTATTGACTATAAATTGTCTAATTCTTTTTATATAGAACTTTCTAACTACCATTAAAGTAGTAATAAATGAACCTAAAAATGTGAAAAAGACCCACATAATTTTTTTTCCTATTTCTCCAACTATTAATTTTGTCTTGCTGTTCAAGGAACCTGTCCAAAATCTTTTTTAACTTTAGGCATATTGATAAATATACCTGTATTTTCTAAATAATTTGTAAGTTGTAGTATTAGCTACAATGTCAAATTTTTAGGAAATCAAAGGTTGTTTAGGGATATGGATAAATTTAACAAAAAAGATTTTGAACAGGTTCATATCTATCTTATAAAAAAGGTTATGTCAAATTAAGCACCACCTTGACCAATGCAATATTTTCTGCTTATACTCCCTATTAATCTGTTTTAAGGTTATCAAAACGTGGAGAATAGACCATTTGTACGACTAGTAATTACACCCAATTCCAGAATTAGCACGAATAGCCTGGGATTGGCTTATGGCTGTTTTATTGGAGCAATTGATGAACAATACCCTGGAATTCGCAGAGAACTCGAAGACACTTGGAATGAATTTAATATAATTCTTTTGGATGGTTTTGTATTTCGACCTAGTAGTATTTATACTCAGTTGGAATCTGAACAAACTCTCAGGTGGTATATAAATATATTAGCTGTGGCTATCCACTGGAAGAAAAACTCTGGCAACGTAGAGATCAACAAAACTATTATTGAAACTATTTTGAACCCTGAAAGGTTTGATAGGTTTGTAAATTATTGCCCTTGGCTACAAGAAAGTCTAATCACTGCCTATTCAGTACTGGTTAGATCTACATATGTTTCCACAGAAGAATGTTAATAAACACAAACCCTGACAATATAAAACCCCCATTTGTTTGGGGGAATATTTTTGCGATGATTGAATTTAATTCTCTTTGATTCTGAAATAATGATCTCCTTTTTTACCAATCTTACATTCAATTATTAGGAATTTTCTACCAAGGAACTGAATTAAATGTTGTTTTTTGAGTAGTTTTTCTGGCCATTCCACAAAAATCACATTGTTTGTATTGATTAATTCTTCTTCTATCCAGCCTAGATCTTCTTGAGATAATTGTTTCAATCTATGTAAATCCATGTGAACAACTTCTTCGAAATTACCAGTATTTCTGGCACTGCTTCCGCTGCTAAGTTTATATTTTTGCATTAACGCATAAGTTGGGCTAGTTGCTTCTTCGATAGTGCTGATTTTTTTGCAGACATTTTGAACGATTGTAGTTTTACCTACCCCCATATCTCCACGAAGGAAATACAAACTACATTTATTTGTATTGATTTGCTCAACAATAGTAGCCACGACTTTTTCCAGGTCAATTTTTTTGTTGAATTGAATATCCAGCTCAACCTCGTTTTCTTTCTTGTAGCTACTTGGTGCAAATGTTTGTGGATGAATACCTTCCAAGAAATCTACCAATTTATAGCTACTTGGGTGTTGTCTGATTTTATTCAAGGCAACCTCTTCAATCTGTCTAACACGCTCACGTGTTACTTGGAAAACTTCTCCAATTTCCTCTAATGTATGAGCTACTCCAGTACCGTCCAAACCAAAACGAAGCAAGATAACCTTTTTTTCACGTGGCTCTAGACAATCATCAACGATCTCCATCATGTAATCACGCAAGATTTTATTACTTGCTACATCAATAGGAGGGGCTGTTCGGTTGTCTTCGATAGTTTCAACAACTTGGGTATCACTATCTTCGCTGTGCCCGACCATTGTATCGATAGAAACTGTATCCTGAGAGATCCTCTTGAAATAATAGACTGTGTCAATATCTACCTCCAATTTCTCTGCTATTTCTTCGTCGCTTGGTTCTCTACCTAGTGAATCAACCAAAGCTCTTTTTTCTTTTTTGAACCTGTTTAGTTTTTCTTCAACGTGAACAGGTAGTCTAATTGGACGAGATTGATCAGCCAAGGCGCGGCGGATACTTTGGTCAATCCAATAGCTGGCGTAGGTTGAGAATTTATAACCACGTCTCCAATCGAATTTTTCAACTGCACGGAGTAAACCAATATTACCTTCTTGAATCAAATCTAAAAACGCTAGGTTTCGACCCATGTATTTTTTAGCGGAGTGAACAATCAAACGAAGGTTGGAATTACAAAGTGTTAATTTAGCTGCTTGATCCCCTTGTTCAATCCTTTTGGCTAGTTCAACCTCTTCTTCTTTGGCTAGCAAAGGATACCTAGAAATATCACGAATGTAGTTTTGAACAGCATCATCTTTGAGATCTGACCCAGAAACATCACCTGCGAGAGAGTTTTTTAATTTGGAAGCTAGTTCGATTTCACGTTTTTTGACTTCTTCTTCATTTTGCAGAGCATCCCACAGAGTATCCAAAGTACTATCGAATTTGACTGGAGAACCGCTGTCCTCACAAAGATCCATAATGTCTTCGACCAGTTCAATATTATTTTCAGGATTTGGGATTAGATACAATAGCTCATCTTCGGTGACGAAACCACGAGTTACACCTTGTTTAATAACCTCGATAACATTCTTTTTGAACTTTTCTGGTTGTTTTTGGAACTCTGGGTATAAAGCGTCGTCGTTTTCAATGAACTTTTTGAGGGTTCTTTTTTTGGATTTAGAAGTCCTTTTTTTGGTAATCTTCTTCATCTTTACTTTGACACCATCTTCGGTTACACGGTAACGACGTGAACCACGTTGTTCGATTGAATCATCAGCCAAGGCTTTTTTTCTGTTAGCATCAGCAGTACTGGTCAAATTCAGCCCCAAAATACCTTTACGAGTAACTAATTCGTTGGGATTAGCTTTTTTAATGGCTCGGCGAGTTTTTACTGTTTCCAGCGCTTCTTTGGATTTTTCTTTGTTAACTTCGGTAGGTTTCTTTTTGAAAATCTTGGTGATTTTTGGAATTTTGGCACGATTTTTTTTGGCTGAACCAATTGTTAGCCTTTTTCTGTTTGCAGATGATTTTTTGACACCTGGCTCGTTTTTATTACTATTTTTCAGAGTTTCTGCGATTGTTTTTTTTGCCATAATTGTTTATTGAGTTGGAAATGAGGATTTATTTTGCCTTTGAGCGAAAGCAAATGAGTTTAAAAAATATCTATTAATTATTGAAATCAGAAATAATGAGGATATAAATGCTATATAAAACAAATATGAACCTGTCAAAATGACAAGCTGAAATTTTTGTTTGTTAGCACCTCTCCAAATTAATTAACCTTTGCGAAGGTTTTAACATAAAAATCTATTGTTCTGAGTACAAATATTAAATAAATCTCCTAGATTTGTCAAGAAAATAGCTATTGACATGATGTATAATATATGGTAGAGTTAGAGTAACTTGAAAAATCATAACTAGGCAGGCCACTGGGTAACCTTTGGGATTGTTTAGTTTTTTTTGAGTTGTTTTACACACTATACACGTTCCCCTATACGGGGGTTGGAGAAAATCATGAAAACTACACGTCTTTTTTCTATCCTTGGAGTAACCTTTTGCTCTGTTGCTGCCTCAGGAACAGTCCTGTTCACTTCATTGTTACCTGCTAATGCAGGTGGAGTCCAGCAAGGACAGCACTCTGAGAATCATAATGGCAACACAAACACTCTCACGCCACAGCAGTGGCTGGAGTACCAGCAGTTCATCAAGACCCAACAGGGTCAGTCTTCGAATAACGAGAATGACATTTCTGTTGGTGGAGATGGTGCATTTAGTCCAAAGTCTCAGTCTGGGGCAAGTTCGACCCTGAACCAACATGATGCTAGTGTTACTGACATAAAAAATGGCCTTAATGGTCATAATGAAAACAACATCAATGCTGGTACAACTATCGGAGATATCAACTCTGGTAGTGGACCAATTAATAACTCACTTGGCCAGTCTTCAAAGACTGATGTTACAACCGGGCCTACCCGGACTGGTGACAATAACCTTGGTACAAACTCCGAGAACAACGTCGGTGTTAAACAAGGTGACGTTAACGCCGGTGATGTGAACTTGAATGTCACAGATTCTAGCAGTCGGGAAACTGACGCTAGATCGTTTTCTCGTAACCGTACCAATGTCACCAACTTCGGTGACAGCAATGGTAGCACCATTGGTGATATCATCTGTATTCCAGGATCTGGCCCGAAGTATGTCAAGTACAACATTGCCGATGGCAAGACTTCGACTAACGTTGGTGTAGATGCAGGTTTTCTGGGAGGGTTTAATTTCGGACGGGCAACCGCCGGAATGATCCACCCTTCACAGCAGGAACTCCTTGCTGAGATCATCATCTCCAAGGCCGAATCCGGCTTGGCACGCCTCTCGAGGCATGCCCATAATCCAGTCGCAAGACGGATTATGTATACCAGAATGGAGCGGCTATTAACCGCAGACATTAGGTCTCGCGGAATCAAGGGTCGAGATGGCCAGTCTTTGGCTGATGCAGCAGCATTAGCTAAGTCTATTGTAGACGAGATGGTGGCGCAAGGCGACACCAACTTCTCAGACTGTGTCGACGGCACGGTTCAGGTTCGTAGAACTCCGCAGCGCCAAATTAAACGGCAGCCTGTAACTCGACGAACACCTGTACAGCGTCAACCTGTTCGGAGCCAGCCTCCAGCACAGGACAACTCGGTGGTAAACCCACCTAGCAGAACTGTTCAGAGTGTCCCTGTACGAAAGCAGGAGAAGCCCGCGAACTTATTTTAGAATTAGACCATGTGTCTGAATTTGAAATAGTGTTCCCTACTGACGGCATATAGTTAATCTATGTGTCGTTTTTTTTTATATCTTTTTTTATAAACTGGATACCAAATCAAGTTTGGTATGACAAAATTCAATGTCATTCTCAGCTTGACTGGGAATCCACGAAAACGCTTAATAAATAAGTCATCCTGAGCTTGATTCAGGATCCGCCAGATAACTAAATATTGGATTCCGGATCGTGACTAAACCCCTACAAAGCTACTTCGTAGTTGTTGCTGGAAGCCCGTCGAGTCTGGAATGACAAGCTATAATAAGCAGTGACAAAGCATAAAGTCATTCTCAGCTTGACTGGGAATCCATGCAAATTAATGTAATAACCGACTTCTAGGTAAAAGTCTTATTGTAGCTATAAAATTAATGTTAATCCCTTGAAAAAATGAGATAAATTTGATTTAAAAAAATGGATTTCGCAGCTACTAATAGCAATTAAAATTTTTAGATAGACTCTGCATAAATATCAGCTAAAAAGAAAGAGGTTTGAGGGTTTTTACTCTTTACAATAGGCTAAAACTATGCTATAATTTAGGCATAGTTGAGGATATATTACCATATACAGGAGGAGCACGATGTCCACCCAACTTTCTAGAAGAAAATTTCTTAAATTTCTAGGATTGGGGGCGGCATCTGCAGCTGCTCCCAAGATCTTTGATTCATTCACCCGAGCTGCTGCAGCTCAGTCTGGAATTCCAGATGTTGTGTACTCTGTTGACAAACCTACAGTCTTTCTCAGTCAAAAGCGGCTCGAGATTTGGGTTAACAATGGTGCTGGAGGTATCACCAGATACCCATTCATGGGCCCGACCCAGAACAGAACCTACCGAATCCAGCCTGGTCGGTATCAGTTCGATTGGCGGACTATGCCAATTCCAAAAACAGTTGCTACTGGCGATGGTGGTAAGGACTGTGAAGTCAATTCGGAGGGGTTTTGTAAGATATACAAATACTCTCTCCTGGAAGGAACTCAGAAAAAGGTTCCTGAACAATTTGTAGATCTAGTTCCATGGGGGAACAGGACGCACGCCACATGGTGTACGATGTTTTTCAAGCCGGAGGGGGATAATAGACCTTTACGGAAGGGAGACTTTGTGAATGCATTCCACAGCAATGTGAGCTTGTGTTCTAAGTCTCGGCAAGCGGAGTATTTGCAAAATTCAAATCCAGTTGACTACTTTGGGGACAATCCTCTCCAGGGTCAATCGCCTGGTTGTTCTCGACCTCCCGAGACAGTTGCTCAAGTCTATAAGTCTCACGGATGTATCCGAATGGGCTGGTGGGATGTTTGGGCATTATACACTTTCTTGATGAGAAATCATCTGGGAGGAGTAAACCCCAAGCTGGTTGTCCTAGACTAAGATTAGAGGAATCTATAAATCCTCAACTTGCCGACTTTTTGTAATGAAAGGTCGGTTTTATTTTATAATTTTTTTGGATTCCCGATCGTAGTCCGGAATGAAAAGCGTATTTTGCGGATTTATTAATTATGAAATTGAGTCTATGCTTAAACAAAATTTTGGTCAGATTTATTATGTTAAAATGTTATTCTTATTCCTAAGGCCTCTACAAAGGGTGAAGTTTTCAAAGAAAATCTTCGGGTTCCATTTGTGGAGATTGTGATTATTTAGCTACGTTTTTTCTGTCTACCTCTACTAGTTTGATTTTGACTCCAGAGGCTGTGAAACGGAATTGTCGGCGGACTTGGTTTTCTAGAAACCTGACCCATGACCAGTGAATTGCTTCTTTGTCTTTGACTAATAATTCAAAAGTTGGCGGGCTGGACTGTTTGTACAATAAATCGTAGATGACAGGTCGTTTTTTGTTTCGTAATTTGTTTGGCCTCTTTTTTTTCATCAGGTAATTGAAAAGTTTTCGAACCTGCTCTCTGGAGATGGTTTTTTTCCTGTCTTCCAGTGCCAAATCAATTGATTGCCATAATTCTCTCATGCCAATATTTTCTTTGGCTGAAACAAATACTGTGTTATCGATTTTCAAGAAGGCGAATTTATGGTGGAAACTTTTCAAAAAGGCCTGTTTTTGCTCGGCATCAACAATATCCATTTTATTTATTACCAAAACAATACCCTTACCTGCTTCTTGGCAAATACCTGCGACAACTTGATCTTGGTGTGTCAAAGGTGTTGTAGCGTCCATGATTAGACAAATTACGTCTGACTCGTGAGCTGCTTGAATAGTTCTAAAGGTGGCAAATGATTCAGCGCCCATGGTTCTTTGCCCAGGTTTACGAACTCCGGTAGAATCTAGCAGTACGTAGTCTTTGGAAACTGGAGTGGAAATATTAACAAACCCATCCTCGGACCGGAAATTATGAAACACCTCACGGTTTAATAGAGTATCATTTACGCTAATTGTAGTACCAGCTACGTCAGTTACAATCTGAATTTCCTCACCAATCATACTATTAAACAGGCTTGATTTTCCTACATTTGGCTTACCGATAAAAAGGACTTTGGGAGGGTTTGGAATTTTGTTTAATTGCCCTGAAATAATTTCTTCGTAAATAGCTGAGATATTTGTTTTGCCATATAGATAATGGATCCCAAAAAAACCGACTTCTCTAGCTGCCACAACATTGGTTTGACTGTCGTCAATAAAAATAGATTTACTAGGTTCAAAATTGTACTTTTCAGCTAGCTCACGGTAAACGTACGGATCAGGTTTTGTCCATTTGGTATCATCCTTGCATAAACCTCCATCAAACAAATCAGGAAGTTTTTCGATGATTGGGTCTAATTGTACCTGGGTGAAGGTTGTTAAATAATATAAACTAGCTCCGCTTTCTTTGAGGGATTTTAATTGCTCGACGTACTCTTCGTTGATGATATTATCAGCAGTCACTACCCCACCAATATCGGTAATAATGTTATCAATTGGGTTAACGATTTGAGATTCTTGGCTGGAATAAAACAGACCTGGCCCATCTTCGGTATTTTCACGCAAGACTACAAAATTGCCTTCTTTGTCTCGAGTTAGCTTTTTGGATTTCTTTTTTTTATATTTACTATCTAGTATTTGATCGCTTGGTAGTTCTTGGTGAGAAACTGGTTCAAAACCTAATTCACCCATTTTTTTGATAATTCCATCGAGTAGTTTGTCCGTACCATAGCTGGTAGTAGCACTAATATTCACAAAATCAAAACCTCCGAGGTGGGCGTAGTCTCCGACACTGGCGTCCATATTGGGATCGTCTACTTTGTTAATACAAATTGTGACTGGTTTACCTGTTTTCCAAACTCTTTGGATTATGGATTCATGAATAGTTTCTGGGTTTTGTTTGCGATCGATTACCCATACTAATATATCAGCTTGCTCCAGAGCCACCCAAGATTTTATTTGGATTTGTTTTTGAATTTTGTCTTTGGGATCCGGCACCAAACCACCTGTATCAACTAATTTGAAATAGTAACCATCCCACTCAACCTCACCATAATTAATATCACGGGTTGTGTGAGCCTCACGAGCAACAATGGCTTTTTTAGATTCAGTTAATCTGTTGAGAAGTGTTGATTTACCAGAATTAGGTAATCCAAACAAGGCAACAGTTGGGATTTTAGGTTGGGTCATATTAATAATCAACCTGTCATAGATATGCAAAAATGTCAACAGAATAGAAAATATATAAAATGATAAATACCCTGAGCTAGATTGCAACAGGGTATTTGGTATGACGGGGTGGAACTTTCTGGACTGTTCCCGGACTGATTAGTCAACATAATTAGACTATGCCTTTGTTATCGCACGGGGGCTGGTAGAATACACACTACCGTATGACAGCTAGTCATGATAACTTTCCCGGAAAATGAGCTACATGTATTGTGACCAGTTTTGTGACTGGCTCGCCTAAGATCCCCAACAAATGGGACTGCGATAAAGGTAAACCCACCTCAAGTCATGTACAAATCTTACCCTATTTTTCAGACTTTGTCAACAGCTTAATTCTTTCTTTTTTTGTTCCACTTGCCCTCTGCCTTTATAGATTTTAGTGGTTTCTCTGATTCGACTCTGGATTAGAGAAATTACGTTAATAAATCTATAATTAAGAGTAGTTTTGTAATACTTTTGATAGCAAAAGTATTAAATAAAATTATCTTTAGTTTATAACTTAAGCTATTTAATATATTTCTTAAAATACTTCTGAAAGTCACTTTAGGAGGTAAAAGTTACATAAAACCAGACCAGGGCACCTTAAAAATCTTAGATTTTTTGGGATCCCAGACCTAGAGTAACTTTTCTTAACGCTATTTTTCAAAGCCAGGGTCGTCTCTGAAAAATAACTAAAAAGTTACAAAGCGGTGGGCAATTTGGAATTAGGAAATCGTTAAATTTCTTTTCATCCTATTGACAAAAAACAGCCTCGGTGCCAGGATTAGGGAATGTCAAACGAGGTAACTACTGAGAACAATCAAATAAATGAAGGAGATAATTCAGTTGAAGATATTATCGGACAATCTTTAGAAGACCGGGTCGAGCCAAAGATGCTTGAAGAAACAATGAAGACATCATACCTATCGTATGCTATGAGCGTTATTGTTTCCCGTGCTCTTCCAGATGTGCGTGATGGACTAAAACCAGTTCACCGTAGAATTATCTACGCAATGCACAAACTAAACCTAACTCCAGGTAGTAAATACATGAAATGTGCCCGTGTAGTTGGAGATGTTTTGGGTAAATATCACCCTCACGGAGACGCTTCTGTTTACAACGCGCTAGCTCGTTTAGCTCAGGATTTTTCAGTCAGATACACATTAGTTGATGGTCAAGGAAATTTTGGTTCAATCGATGGAGATAACCCAGCGAGTATGAGGTACACCGAGTGTAGAATGGGTAAACCGTCTACATTTATTGTCCAGGATATTGAGAAAGACACAGTAGACCTCGTTGATAACTATGACGCCAGCCAAAGAGAGCCTCAGGTTTTACCAGCTTTATTCCCTAACCTAATCGTCAACGGTCAAACTGGAATCGCTGTTGGAATGGCCACTGAAGTTCCACCACACAATCTAAATGAGGTTATTGGTGCGATAATTCACTTGCTCAACAACCCAGAAGCTACTGCCGAAGATTTGATGGAATTTATCAAAGGACCAGATGTGCCTACAGGAGGTATTATTTATGGAAAATCTGATATTTTAAACGCCTACAAAACTGGTCGAGGAAAATGCGCTTTGCGTTCCAAAGTTGAACTAACTGAAAACCGAATTATTGTTCACGAAATTCCATACCAGGTTAACAAAGCTGATTTGTTGGTTAAAATTGCCGGATTAGTTAATGACAAGAGAATTACTGGGATTAGAAATATCCGAGATGAATCTAACAAAGATGGAATCAGAGTTGTTATCGAATGTAAACGAGACGCTAGCCCTGAGGTTATTTTGAATCAGCTGTACAAACTATCAGATTTACAGACCAATTTGCATTTCAACATGTTAGCTTTGGTCAACCGAGGTCGCCAGCCAAAATTACTAACCTTGGTTGAAATCCTCAAAGAATACCTAGCTCATAGAGATGAAGTTGTAGTCAGAAGAACAAAATATGACCTTAAAAAGGCTGAAGATGAACTGCATATTTTGGATGGTTTGAAAATCGCACTAGATTTCATTGATGAGGTAATTAAACTAATCAGAGGTTCTTACGACAAAGAAGAAGCTAGCAAAAAACTCCAGGAAAGATTTAAATTATCTGAGAGGCAGGCCGAAGCTATTTTGCAAATGAGACTACAGACTCTAACTAATTTGGACAAATCCAAGATAGAAGATGAGCGAGAAGCAAAATTGAAACTAATCGGTGAATTAAAAGAAATTTTGGAAAACCCAGAAGTGAAAAAAGCTTTGATTACCAAGGAAATAACTGATATGGGTGACAAATTAAAATCTCCACGTCGAACCGAAATTATTGAGCACAAAGTCGGCGATTACAATAAAGAAGATTTTGTTGTGGATGAAACAGTTTTGATTCAACTAACTAAATCACAATACATCAAGGTACTCCCTATTACCAATTTCCGGCAGCAAGGTCGAGGCGGTGTTGGAGTTACTAGTTTCAATCCAAAAGACGAAGACTGGGTCAAAGCTAGCATGATTGCTAATTCACATGATTACATCTACGCCTTTACTAATTTGGGTAGAGTGTTTAGAACTCGTGTGTTTGAAATGCCTAGCGGTTCACGTGTTGGTAGAGGTCAAGCTTTGATTAATTACTTTAATTTACGTGAAGGTGAAAATATTAGCACAATATTAACCGTAACCAAAGAAATCGAAGAAGATCAACAAGGTTCAATTATCTTTGCAACCAATAATGGATTAGTGAAGAGAACTAAATTGAGCGATTTCAAAAATGTGCGACAAACTGGAATTATTGCAATTGGATTAAAAGACGATGACCGTGTAATGGCTGTATGTTTATCTACTAGCGATGAGGATAAGATTGTTCTATCGGCTGACAATGGTAAGACTGTGATTTTTGATAGAACACAATTAAACCCGCTTGGTAGAACTGCCCAAGGTGTCAAAGGAATGAGACTCAAGAAAGATAATCATATAATTAGTTTACAGATCGCTAATTTCAACTTTGCTAGCGGCGACGAGGCTGAGGGTGATGCAAAAGATAATGCCTTGGTTGAGGATGAGAAATCAGGAGACAAAGCCTACCCTTCTCTATTGGTTGTGACTGAGAATGGATTTGGAAAACAAACATATTTAGATGGCTACAGGAAAACCAAGAGAGCTGCTGGTGGAGTCAAAACTCTAAACATGACCAAGAAAACAGGGAAACCAGTATTGGTGCAAATTTTAGATGGCCAAGAAGAAAGTTTGATTGTTACTACCAAAAAAGGTGTTACTATTAGAATCTCTCCAGAAGACATCAGTCAATTAGGTAGAAATACACAAGGAATCAAGGTTATTAGACTACATAAATCAGATAGTGTTGTCAGTGGTAGTGTGGTTTAATACACTAGAGTTATAATTAATTATTCCGGTTAAAACCGGATTTTTTTATTCTTATAGCTATAATTGCTTTGAATTGTTTTTCTTTAATGTTTCTCTTAGTAGCTTTTTGTGAAAAAAGTTACGCAAAATCACTCTTAAATGAAAATTTCTTAACGCAAATAATTTAAATCAGGGTCGATTTAATTATTCACTAAAATTCTCATGGGCAGAGGGCATATTGGTAAAATAATTTGATTTGAAGCACTAATAGAGAAATTAGATTTTTTATACAATAGATAAGATAGGTATGTGCGTCATTCCGGACTTGATCCGGAATCTAATTTAACGATACTGGATCCTGAACTAAATTCAGGATGACTATAGTAGTTAATTTAATGAAGTATATTACAAATAGATTTAATATATTGGTTATCTTTGTATTTTTTACTTGGGTTTTTATAAAGGTATTAACACTTCAATTTTCTCAAGCAGTGGTACAATATGGATATGCTATAAACCCTTGACAAAAGCCTTAAAATAGCCTAATATTAAGGGGTTGTAAGGAGGAATCCTACCCATGCGCTCAAACTTGTCCCAGCGTCTTCAAAAGGCTACCCCACCTACCAAGCTTCAGATTTCCTTGATGCTTGTTTGCTTTGGAGGAATGACTCTCCTGCCTGGGTATATGATTTCGAAGGATTTCATATACACCCTCCCAGCCGTGGAATTGGGGATTATGCTGTTTTTTTTGGGATTCTCCGTTTTCCCTGTTGGGAAATGGGTTAGACTCTCATGCTACGTTTGCACTGGACTTTTATTCTTTCCATTTCTAACCCACTTTCCGGAGGCTCTCTCTAAAGGAGTAGCTCTCTGGTGAGGTGGCGGACAACAACAATACTCACGACTTGGCATCTGCTGAGTCGGATTTTTTTATTTTTATAGCCATAATTGTTTTGAACTATTTTTCATTAATGTTTCTCTTTGTAACTTTTTGCTATCAAAAGTATTAAATAAGTAGTATTTAATCTATAGATTACCTATTTAATATCTTTTTCAAAACATTTCTGAAAGTTACTTTTTGTGAAAAAAGGAGTGGCATGGGCTGCTATGATCCATGTTAACTATTTACTGTTTTTAGTTACACTGGAGTTATTAGTAATAATTGCCATGTTCGCAGTATTAACCATGCCTATTAATTTGAAATATAGATTTCCATGTTTAATTATATTCAGTTTAACTGTGAGTATATTTAAAGAGCATTTTTCTGTGGTGATTACCACCATGTGAATAAATTGTCTAAAATATTATTGGCTCAGCCCTTGCTGAGTCAGCTTTTTTTGACTTTTTTTTGCTTATTTGGAACTATTAGCTAAATGGAACCTACAGAAAAAGATTTAAAATCACTAAACGCTATCCACAAAAGATTGGTGGTTCTTTATGGAGATCAGTTTTCCAAGATGAAACATATTTGGAGTCATGTTCGCCGTGAATACTACAAAGAAAACGGTGCACGTTTACCACTTTCTCTGAGAAAGAATCCGGGAAAATTTATCTTACTATTTGAATGGGTAGAAACCAAAATAGCCGAAGAGGGTAAAGAAGAAATTTATTTTTTGAACAAACAAGACATGGTAGAGAGAGGCTGGAATGATAAGTTAATAATGAAGCTATACCCAAAACCTGACTACAAAATGTACCTGGGCCGTGGTAGGTTTGCCTATTATTACAATGGCACTACTGTTAGTGAACTAGAAGACAAGGAAGAGTTTATTGAATTTATTACAAAAAAACTATCCAAAAAAAAGACCAAACCCCGTAAAAAAGATGGATTTGGAAGCGAATTTATTTTTAATTTAGAATAACTAAATGTCGAAATATGAACCAAGCTCTTTGGCAGTTATTTGCTCATCTAGCCCAGAACTAACCAGCACTTTGAAAATAATCGAAAAAATCACAAAAGGAATAGCGAAATAATCTAATAAACTGGGATCGATACTGAGGGTTATCAATCCACTAAACATTAGTAAATAGAATAATGATCCACATATCGAAATAGATAATATATTGAGACTAAGTAATATGCAGCCAAAACCACACATTAGATAGATTATTTGTACTATCATTTATAAATCTCCAACTATCCTCTAATTTAGTTTAGATATAAACTTAATATATAGTCAAGAAAAAACAAGCTGGTTACTACCCAACTTGCTTGCAATGAAATATTAAAAGTTACTGATTTATACTACATAATAGTTTTACTCCATACATACCTAAGAGGTTAATTAACACAACCCCAACTAAACATGCAAAGGCAAGCGAATTGTTGCTACCAATATTAATATCTCTAAGCACGCATAAAAGAGTGATTGAAATACTGCCTGGTAGCATTGATTTAATAAAAACGCTATAACTAACATTACTCATTCCGAGAACATAGCTAGTGTATTTAAAACTAAACCCAAAAAAAAGGAAAACAACAAATAGCCAAGATTTATCTGAAAGCCTTGTTGCTCGTAGTTTGATAAATTGAATTATTCTTTTACCAACTAATGCTTTTATTTGATGGCCGAATTTTCTACTGATGAAAAAATTAATACTCCCACCGATAAGAATAGTAATTATCGAATAAAACAAAGCAACCCAGAAACCAACATTCCTATTAAAGATAATAGTTACAGGCTCGAAAGGGATTTGGGGAATCACTATAGATAGTACTTTTAGTAAAAGATAGCCCAGCACCCCTACTGGCCCAGCTTGGTTGATAATTCTAGAGATTTTTTCGCTACCAATAGTTTGCTCTAAGATAGGCATAGCAATAAACATTAAAGCTATGATAATTGATAGTCTAAGTAATTCAAGAATGATATCAGAATAATTCTTTATTTCAGAAACTTTACCAGAAACTTCCATTATTTTCTAGAGAACCTACCTTGCATTTTATCCATGTAAATTTGATTTTGGTCAAATCAACTTGTAAAAAAACATTTTTCTTTTTAAATTCATAATATATATGGCTCAGGAGAATAATTCAGAATTAAATAAACCTAACAAAAGTGAGAGATCTCTAAATGGAAAAAGGATTGAGAATTTTGAAACTATAAGTGATTTTGCCAAAGAAAGAATTACTGAAATAAAGGATACTTTGTATTTTATCGCCCAAGTTTATGGAGAAGGAATTAAGGAGGATATTGTTGATATACAGGATGAATTGTTTGATAAACTTTTTGAGACTATAATTCCATATAAACAATATAACTTTAAAGAAGACGAGTTAAAACTGTTTATAGAACTAAAAAAAGAATACCTAGAAGAAGGTCTTTTTTATAAAATGGTAGGTAAATTTAAAGAAATACTCTACACCACCGAAAAAGCCAGAGGAGTTAATTTAGCAAAAAATGATTTTGATGTTGTTTTTAGGGGGAAATTTGAAAGCTTTAAAAAATCTACTGAATTTGATTACCATGGTATGGTTTCCAAGATAATTGCTGGAAGAATAATATACAACTCATATAACAACATTGTAAAGCTAAACGATAGTGACTTTGATTACGTTAAAGGAATTTCCATGATTGGGTTTTTAGTTAATGGGATGAATGAGTATTTCAAAGACGATGAAGTTAGTATAAAACTTGTTGAGCCTATTAAAGAACTCAACATGGGTGGGTATAATATTTTAGGGACTGAATTAAAGAATGTTAGCCAGTTATCAGCTTTGCTGAAGATATTATTTGCCTCTATCTCTCACCAGCCAGAACAGTTTCAATCAATAATCAATAAGCTTAATTCAAAAGGTATTTCACACTCAGAGCCTGTTGAAAATATGCAATTAATTAGTTTTAATTTAGGCTATGACGACTTGGATCAAATGGATATTGATTTTACTGAGATGGAGAAGCTTTTGATCGGGTTGCATACATTTTCAAGTGGCCAAGATGGCGTAAGCTTGATTTTAAATAATCCTGGTATGGGCGGAATGGAGTTTGATGAATATGCTACTCCAATTGCAGAGTTATTAAATCAACTTTATAGAACTTTATGGGTTTCTCAGCAGGTAAAAAAAGAAGAAAGATTAACCCCTCCAAAAGATTTACGGAAATTTAGAAAAAAAATTAGTGAGACATATAGAATATATACTGACCTATTTGATACATATATCAACCCAAATAGTAGACTGAGACAAGAAGACTCAACCGAAGGTGTTACAGATAATCTTTTAGAACAAGCAGATGAGTTGAAGTTGGAAATTTCTGATAGCCTTGGAAGTCAGCCTGTTGGAGAAAAAATTCAGAATGATGCATACCAATATGAATACAAGCCTTTTAAACAAAAAGGGCAATCTGAGGAGGTGCAGACTGAGGTTATGGAAACTAAACCATCTCAAGAATCAGTTTCAAATAGGTTAAGTAATTACGGTGAAAAAGGGGAGTTAAAAAATATAAAAATAAACCCAACACTTTTAGCCTATATAGATTCAGTGATTGATTATGTGGATAACTTTGATAATAATGTTAGCTCCCTAGCCCAATCAATATCGTATGAAATGAAATACCAAAGTGAAATTTTATATAAAAAGAATGAGGTAAGAAAAAGAATGATAATTGGAAAGAAATTAGAAAATGCAATTAAAATAAATATAACAACTGGAGACCGAATGATTGTATATGTTGAAAATAATAAACCCCAAATTATGATTTTAAATGCTAGCGAATACCACGATAATAGAGGTAAGTTAAATAGTTAAAACACTAACTAATTCCTACTAGAACGAAGGAAAAACCGTATTACATACCATAGCAGTAGTATGATTGAACTGGTTAGAGCAACCGCTGCAGAGATGTACTGATCTTCACGGTAATTATAAAGGATTTTGGAGGTATCAAACAAAATGTAGCTACCTGCCAATAGAATCATGAACCCGCTGAAAATACTACTTGCGGCTAGGGCTGGGAAAATAAACGAAGCTAGTAAAATTACAAAGGCGAGAATTGAAGCATAGGTGATAAAACCTCGCAGGAATGAAAAATCTTTTCCAGTTATTAAAACTGTAATTGTTAAAATAATAAACAGCGCAGCCGTTGCAGCTATGGCGATTGGTAAAATTCCGGCCATATATGCTACATATATAAGAGGTGAGAAAAACAGAGCCTCAACTAATAAATATCCGGAAAAAGCTAGATATTGACTAGATTTAGTAGTAGCTCTTCGGGCATTGCTGCTGGCATAACTGGTAATTCCTGCAAAGAGAATAAAATAAATAAAGGAGAAAAAATTCACACTTGATATTAAATTAATCAAAAAACTACCTACTCCAAGGAGCTGCATAATAAATTGAAATATTGCAAAAACAACCAAACCACCAAGGGTATGAGTATAAGCTTTTACTAGAAAAGATTGGCTATTACGTGTTTTTGTTTGCATATTGATGATACTAGCTAAATATAGGTTTTATGTCAAAAAATATTGTTTAATCAGAGGTTAGTAATTTTGCTATTTTTCTGACTGTGTTCACATTTCTAATTGTCATTTGTTTATACAATTTTAATTTTATTAAATCTCCCAATTTACTTTGATTATATGAACTTTTATCTATATGCCAGATTAATGCACCAGGAACATATTTGACTTTATCAACTAGCGGATTAGTACTAAATTCACCTAGAACTTTTTTGGAATCAGTCTCAGCCCACAGAAACATTACATCTGTTTTTTGTTCTTTGTTATTTTGATAGATCTCTGGAACTTGGTTAGAAATAGCAATAAACTCATCGGCTGATTTTAATAGAACTGGAATATCTAAATGAAAATCATTACTAATCCATTTATTGATATTACTGGCTATTTTTTTATAATCAGTTTCACTAGTTTCAAAAATTATATTGCCTGTATTTATATAGGTTGATACGTTTTTATAACCTGCTTTGGCAAAAGTTTTTACTAATGCCTTCATATCAATTTTGTTATTTCCACCAACATTAATTCCACGCAACAACGCTATATATTTCATACCCTGAATAAACTATATACTTTTTTTGTGGTCAACAATTGGATTCTAATTAAAAAATATACACCCCCAATAAAAACAAGGGGGTGGTTTCAAATTTACCGAAATTAAATGTTTATTATTTAACTAGACTAATTTCAATGTTGGCATTTTTTGGAAAGTAATTTGCCAAAGTTATGTTTTGACCATAACTAAAATTGTCTGAGTTTAGACTAGTGCTCATTTTACGATCTCCAGGCAATATTGTAAACAATTCTATTTCTAATGGAGATATTGGATTTTTTGATTCAATGAAGGTTGTGCTTACATGAGACAAAGTCGGACCTGAACATCCTACACTAACTACAAAATCATGATTCTCAAGAATTTTTGGTCCCCCACTGCAGTTGAGGGCTGTGCTTAGATCAGTGGTTTTTAATTGTTTCTTTTCAAAAAGAGAACAGCTTGAAACTAACCAGGCTGTTAGTAAACTAAGTAAGAGACATCTTTTCTTTGGAATCATAATCCCATCCCACAACAATCTGTTTTTTATACGCTTCTACTTTTTTATTGTCAAGAAAACAGAAAAGCCCATATAGATATATGAACTTTTTTTGGTAAGTCGAATATTAGCTTTTCAAAATTTTGAAACTGATTCGTTCGCTAGGGTTAAACACTTTTTCAAAAACTGCTACTCTCCCAGCAAGTTGATTTTTACAAATTTTCAGTGAGATTACTCCATCGGAGGCCTGGATACATTTATCTGGACCATCACCTTCTTTAAAAGCAATAGTAACCTTATTATTTTGGTCACCGCTGCATCCAAGACCTACTATATACCAAGCTTCCTCATGTTTGGGAGGATTAGTTTTACATGAAAGCCTGAATTCAGTTGCTCCTGGCTCAATTTTTGTTGCTTTTTCTTTAAAACCAACCTGCGAGCAGGAATTCAGAAGTACTAACCCACCCCAGAATACCCCATACTTGATCAGTGATAGATTTCTCACAACAGTTCATCCTACAAAGTAATTAGAACCTTATATTAGTAATTTTATGGATTGTCAAGGGGCTACAGTGATTACTGGGTGATGTTAATAAAAAATATATAAAAAGAAACCCCTTTCGGGGTAATCTTGTATTTAGATAGATTCAAATTAAATAGTTATATTTAATTACTTTACAATCTTTGTAACGATTCCGGCACCGATTGTTCGACCACCTTCACGTACAGCGAATTTCATTCCATCTTCAATAGCTACTGGTTTTTCAAGAGTAACTTTAACAGGTACTTCTGTGTCTCCAGGCATAGCCATTTGTTTACCAGCGTCAGCGAAAGCCATAGCTCCAGTAACGTCAGTTGTTCTTATGTAGAACTGAGGTTTGTATCCAGGTAGGATTGGAGTGTGTCGACCGCCTTCTTCTTTTGTTAGGATATACAAAGTTGCTTCAAATTCAGTGTGTGGAGTGATTGAACCTGGTTTAGCAAGTACCATTCCTCTTTGAATTTGTTCTTTGTTAACACCTCTCAAAAGTAATCCAGCGTTATCACCAGCCATACCTTTGTCTAATTGTTTGTTGAACATCTCGATTCCAGTAACAACAGTGTTTTGTGTGTCAGCTAATCCGACAATTTCTACTGCATCGTTTAGATTTACTGTTCCTCTTTCGATTCTACCAGTAGATACTGTTCCACGTCCAGTGATTGAGAACACATCCTCGATAGCCATCAAGAAATCTTTGTCTGTTTCACGAACTGGTTCTTCGATATAACTATCTAGGGTGTCTAGTAGTTCACCAATTTTAGCTGTGTATGTAGCATCCCCTTCAAGAGCTTTCAAAGCTGAACCTTGGATGATTGGAGTTGCAGCGCCATCGAAACCATATTTTGTCAATAGATCTCTAACTTCTTCTTCAACTAATTCAATCATGTCGGCATCATCTACCATATCACATTTGTTCAAGAATACAACCATCTTTGGTACTCCAACCTGACGAGCAAGAAGGATGTGTTCTCGAGTCTGAGGCATAGGACCGTCAGTAGCTGCAACAACTAAAATAGCTGCATCCATTTGAGCCGCACCTGTGATCATGTTCTTAACATAATCAGCGTGTCCAGGACAGTCAACGTGAGCGTAGTGTCGAGGAGTAGTCTCATACTCAACGTGAGCTGTGTTAATGGTGATTCCACGAGCTTTCTCCTCAGGAGCAGCATCGATTTCATCAAATTTTCTTGCTTTTGCATTTCCAGCTTTCGATGCGTAATCAACGATTGCCGCTGTTAATGTTGTTTTTCCGTGGTCTACGTGACCAATAGTTCCAATATTTACGTGAACCTTATCTCTATTAAATACATCTGCCATATAATAACTATATAAATTTGTTTGTAACCTTTTTATATCTAAATTAAAACTCAAAATTTGTCAACTACAGGTTAATCCCAGCTACCCTTTTATTATTGGACATACTGGCTAGAATTTGTTTATAATGCTCAGCATATGTTTCGAAAATTATTTCTGATAATAATATCTTTCTCACTATTTTTGATTAATCTACCAGCTCAGGCCCAGTTTATCCAGACTAATTTAATAGAAATAAACACTACCCAAGAAGACGACAAACTTATTTTGGACTATACAATTTCTCACACATTTCCAACTAACCAAAATAGAGGAATTTTCCTAAGTCTTCCTACTTTTTCTGATGGGGTTTGGCTTGATTACAAAGTAAATTCTATTACTAAATCTAGTTTGACTAATCCTGAACCAGTCTCGGAGCCATATTCCATTATCAAAGAAAGAGACCAGTTTAGATTTCGCATTGGTGAAAAAAATACCTTTCTAGCACCTGAAACTTATGAATATAATTTTCAATTAGAAACCCAAATAAATCCTGATTATAAAATCTCACCTGTTTACCTTCGTGACTGGCTAGACCCATTGAAAGAAGTTAGATTGAATGGTCAACCAGTCTGTTCAGGAGATCTAACCTGCCAAGGAATCAAAGTTTCTGAAACAATTAACCCTGGGGGTGAAAAAATTAGTCAATTTGGCAAATTCTTTAATTTAAATAGACTATATATATTTAGCTTCACCAGCATTACAATAATCAGTTACCTGCTTTGGTTTATACTAGCAAGAGATCCAAAGCTACCAAAAATTACCAAGGACGGTACTAGATATGAACCACCCAAGGGACTACACCCATGGCAATCTCAGTTTATTTTATCCGAGGGCTCGCTGGATTTGAAAAAAACATTGGTTTCCTATCTACTGTGGTTAAACCATAACAAATATATTTCTATAAAACCTGATAATTCCCAAAAGAAACCTAAAATGGAAATAACAAAAAAGAAAAAACTACCAACAGGCTTGCTTCCTAGCATTTTTAATAAATCAATTGATTTGATGGTATCCAAAGGAATTAAAAAAGGACTACTATCCTCCAAACTCAACCCTGGTCAGCACAGCGAGAAACTACACAGCCATGTCTATAAAACAATTCAGGATAAATACTCCCAAAAACCTTTTTCACCAGCGGCTAGTTTTGGAGTGTGGCTGGGAATCTCACTTATATTGGTAATTGGCGGAATTATTTTATTTAATGTATTCCAAGAAACCCTTTTGCTGGGAGATAGCTGGATAGGCTTTGGAATGGTTAATATTTTCTTCTTTTTGCCATTTCTATTAGTGATTGTTCGCAAGTGGGGAAATCTGAACAAGCAAGGTATTATGGACAAAATTCACATCAAAGAATATCGGTATTTTTTGGATTATGTTCTCAAAGATAAGCTAGATTTCAGCAACAACCCTCGTGACGGTGTGCAGTATTATTTGAAAAATGTTCCCTACGCGGCTAGTTTCGGGATGCTCGCCGGGTTTAATAAATACTTTGGCAAAATTCTACCTAAAAACAACCAAGTGAATAATTCAGGACTCCTAGCCACTAATCTAAATTCTGCCAGATTCTACACCCCACCAAGCAGTTCTTCTGGAGGTGGTGGATACTCTGGAGGAGGCGGAGGTTTCTCAGGAGGCGGCGGAAGCTGGTAAACCTTGAAGATTGATTAACTACAAAAAAACTACCTCCCTGGGGAAGTAGAAGTGTTTGCTTACCAAAACCATACAAAAGTATGATTTATGGACAAGCGATACCAGATTCAAATCACAACTTTGATTGAGTCGACTAAACTCAACGGTTGTTGCCTGGTTACTATAGCATATGATTAGGGTCTTGTAAAGAATTTTCTCATACCAACTCTTGACTAAAGACTGATTTACACATAATCGTCTGCTTAGGACTTTGTTTTTATTTGACTTGGAGGGTTGTTGTCATGGTTTCTTCTATAAATACAGCTTCAGGATATAGATTTATTACAAAGGAGAATTATTTTGTATTACAAACACCTGAGAATTTAGATGGTCTAATTGGTTTAGTTTCTAAAATACAACAAAGAAATATTGATTTACAATCTCTGATTAGAGTTCGTGATTCATACGATTTTATATTTACTTCAAAAGGACTAGACCCAGTCTGCAACCAAATGGCTATTGGTGAATTATTAACCGAGCTAGAGATACCTTTTGTAAATTTATTAGAGTATGTTAGACCTTTTGATATTGGTGTCCCAATTGATCAAATGTCTATTGAAAATTATGTTCAATCCTCTTTTAATTTGCCGGCTTTGAAAAAACGAGACCCTAATATATATGCGCCTATCGTATATGAAGTAGAGTTAGGTTATAAAGATAACAGTTCTATTTTATTAGATATAGCTGGGGTATGTACCGACTTTGGCCTTGCTAATGTGTCATGTTGTGAGCCGGTTGATGATGAGCAGCTTTTAATCCAAGGTACTATTTTTTGTGAAGTTAAACTTCAATTAAATCTAATTGAATTTTTTACAAAAATATATCAATACATTAACCCAATAGAAAGTATCACTTCTTTCAAGTTTATATATACGTTTAATTAAATCGACAAACTTTGGGAGGTATTATAATGACCATTGTTGTTACGACTTTGGTCATATTTTTATAGATCAACTACTTGACCTTTTTTACTGTGATGCATCAAATACCCTATAGTTGTCGTGAGTAATCCAAAGATGACACCTAACCAAATTGAGGAGTTATTACCCCCTATAGTATCTCCAAGAAATAAAAAGGTTAGCATCCCTGGTATAATACCGAAGAAAGTTCCTAGAGCATAGTTTTTCCATTTCACTTTGGATAAACCGCACGTGTAATTCACTAAATCAAACGGGAGCCACAGAAATCTTAGCAGTAGCACATAAAACAACCCATCAGCTTCTAGTTTTTTATTTAATTTACTGGTTATTTTGGTTTTTTCCATTATTTTTTTCTTGCCGCCAAAATACCTAGCTGTAAAAAAGGCTGTGTTGGCACTAATGTTCTCACCTAACATGGTTAGCATAGCACCTTGGATTGGACCGAAAAATGCTCCTGACAATGCTGCCATGATACTGCCTGGGACCAGAAACAAAGGGCGAAGGAGATATAGAAATAGAAATGAAATTGGTGCTGCAACACCCCATGAACTAACTAACTCCTGAGTTTTTTTGATTGTTTGGTAGAGAGTTTCACGTGTAAAACTAATCGCGGCGATATCTGGGTTCTCCATCAAAATTACTCTACCACAGCTAATTAAGCCCACTACAAACAGACCAAAAAAGGCTATCCAAAAACAGACCAATAGGACTTTGGTGACTAACTTGAGTTTGAAATTTGTGACTATATTTCTGAGTTTATACTCCATGGTTAATTGTTTGGTAATAAAAAATAATATTTATGTTGACCTTATGCAATTTGGGTTGTAATATTCATGTATATATTACGTTTAAAAAACCATTATGTCAATAATTAACAAATACAAGAAATTTATCATTTTAGCAGTAATAATCGCCTTAATTGCTGTGGCTTATTCGCAGGGCTGGTTCGGCCTGCTTACTCTAGAGAACCTCAAAGACAATCAAGAATACCTATTTGATCTCCGGGATAATAATTACATCTTGTTTGTTCTGGGATATATTGCTGTTTACATTATTTCTGTTGCTTTTTCAGTCCCTGGGGCGACGGTTTTGACTTTATCAGGAGGGTTAATATTTGGTCTCCTCGGTGTTGTCTATGTTTTAATTGGAGCTAGTGTTGGAGCGACTTTAACAGCTATATTTACTAGATTTTTGTTTAGAGACTCGCTAGAAAAGAAATTTGGTAAACAGCTGGAAGGATTTAACAAGAAAATTGATGAAAACCAAGTTAGCTATTTACTGACTCTGCGCCTACTCCCTATTTTTCCTTTCTTTTTGATTAATATTTTAGCAGGTTTATCTCGAGTTAATTTACGAACATTTTTCTGGACAACAGCTGTTGGAATAATTCCTGGATCATTTGCATATGTAAACGCCGGGACAGAAATCAGTAAAATTTCCAGTATTGGAGATGTATTATCTCCTTCGCTGATTTTTAGTTTTGTATTACTTGGATTAATCGCACTAATTCCTAGTTTTATCAAAAAAAAGAGAGAGCAGTCTAGTTAAAATTAGCTTCTACCAAGAACCAGCCTTGCAAAACCTGGGTATATGTGTTTGTCTTAGTTGATGCAAAATCAGAAAAATATCTATCTCAGCAATATTAGCGGAATCTACGGGCTAAAAGAGAAATTTAGCAAAATTGAGCTACCTCTTTTTGGTGCGATGATATCTGCTGGGTTTCCTTCCCCTGCTGACGATTATTTGGATCAAAAACTGGACCTCAACGAATATTTGATTAGCCACCCAGCTAGTACGTTTTTTGTTCGAGTTAGTGGCGAATCTATGATTGGAGCTGGGATTAATAATAATGACATATTGATTGTTGATAGATCGATTGATGCCAAAAATGGCTCGGTAGTGGTGGCTGTAGTCGATGGTGAGTTTACAGTCAAAACCATGCAAAGAAAAGGCCATACTGTTATTTTACACCCTCAAAACCCTGATTACCAACCTATTGTGGTTACCGGTGAGAATGATTTTAGCATCTGGGGAGTTGTAACAAGTGTAATTCACTCAGTTTTGTAACAAATAAATAACAATAACCGCCACAAATAGAACTGTGACGGTGGTGATTCCTGAATAGAATTCGAATATAACAACCAATCTATAATTAATTGGCAGAATTTAGAATATATTTATCAGTATCCGAATAATCTTCGATATTTACTTTTAATTGCTTATATATTTTCTGGAATTTGAGTAAAAACTCTTTAGGGGTTATCGTGCTTGGCATAACTGTAATAGTTTGAACACCATTAAAGCCAATTTTGAACTCCAAACAGTTTTTATATATGTAGCATTTTACAAAGTTTTTGCGATGTCTGGATTTGTTATTGATATAACCCAGCATGACCTTGTGTGTATCGGGAGTTTTTGAAAGACTCGTGAAAAACTTTTTACTGCCTCCTACAGTAGTTGTGTGGTTGGTACCAAATATTGAGTTTTTTTTGGTACCTGTAAGGGTATACATGTTTTTAACTCCTAACAACAATATAGGAAATAAAATTGTTAAGTAATAGTAATACAAATAACAATTTCCCCATAGTATAGCATATATTTATGATTATTTCAAGGTTTGAATAAGAAATTACGAGTTTAGCATATTAAGCACCAGATTTTCTAACTTTGATCTTGGGTGAATTTATGTTTTTTTGGAGCTCTTGCAGGAAATCCTCTTGATTTGCCGAAGTGGTAACCGTGACTAGCTGAACCCCTTTGAAACCTATTTTGAACTCCAAAGAATTTTTGTGAACGGTGCAATTAATGAAATATGATTTTGGTCTGTCTTTGTTATTGATTTTACCTAATTTTACTCTATGCGGAAAAGATAGTTTGGATAACGACTCAAAAAATACTTTACTACCTTCAATGGCTGTTGAGTGATTGCTGGAGTATGTTGAGTTTCCTTTTTTTCCTGCGAGAGTGAACATTTTTGATTGATTATTGTATACGATCTTACCATAACCTCAACTAATTGACCACCTTAGAAATTAGATTTTGGAGAAATAATTGAAATTTTGTTGACTGTATTGGGAATATATGCTATAATTATATGTATAGATTTGATTTTTATGCAAGATTCTAATTTTAATTTCCCAGAGGACGGTTTTTCAATCCCAGGAAATAACACACAACAAACTAATACACCCGATATTAATCAGTCTCTAGAGGCTGCTAGCGGTACAGGTTCTGTGCACCATGATAAATTAGCTGCATTAAAAAAATTATCACCAAAACTCGATAAACCTCAGGTAAATAACCAACCGGTTAACACTTTTGAGCCACCTAAACAACCTTTGGAATCTCCAATACCACAGGCAGATAAGTCTTTTGAAAATATTTCATTATCTGGCGGATCTAATGATTCAGCAAAAAACATCAAAACTGAGAAAACCCCTGAGAAACCAGTATTAGCCCAGAATCCTACTAAACCCCAGGTTGACGCAAAAAAACCAGACATTAATTCTGAAATTGCTCAATCACTAAACGAAGAGCCTAACAAAAAGACTGGTTTTGCAAATGGAATTATTAAATTCTTTAGACCAGACGACTCTAAAAACCTAGTTACAGGTGGTAAACAAGGTGTTAAAGGTCTTGATTCTGTTGAGAAGGAGTTATCTAACCTGCGTGGTTAATTTCTTTGATTTGGTTTGAACTATTGAAATAGTAAAGACTATAACCAAGAAAAATATTTGTGAGATGATGACCCATAATTTCCAGTTTGTTGGGAATATTAGACCAGCATGGGCTGTAATTAGAATTAATATTGTAGTTAATACAAGTACCTGGATTTTACTCATTCCCATGTCTAACAATCGGAAATGCCAATGTAGTCTATCCCCTTTTAGGGGGTTCTTTTTTTGGTAAATTCGCAGCAAGATTACGAAAATAATATCGATTATAAACCAGCCAATAACCATACTGCTGGTGGCAACTTTGGCTCCCGACAGAATCGACAAAACTCCAATCATAAAACCGACTATTTCTGAACCTCCCTCGCCTAAATAGCTTTTGGCTTCTGGGAAATTGAAAGGTAAAAATCCAAGCAAAGAAAATGCCCAGATTAATGATAAAATAGCAGTAAAAGGCTGGAAAACATTATCAAAAAGACTAACTGAGGCGATAACCAAAAAAGTCACAAAACCCATGCTAGTGACTAGCCCATCATGGCCGTCTAAGAATTTGGTTGCTGAAACACATAGACCAAGCCATAAAAAGCTAAGCAGCGGAGGTAGAAACTGATTTTGAGGTAGGAATGAATCAAAAGGGTACGAAAGAGCTTCGATTTGCAGCCCTCCTAAAAATATTGTAATTAGCAGGGCAATTGTGATTGGAATAGCTAGCCATTTGGCTTTGAGCCTATATTTATCATCAATAAACCCTCCTATCAGCAATATGATTACGGAAACCAATATCCAGCCAAAATTTACACCTTCTAGGTTTGTATATAGCGAACTACCTACTCCGAACCAATCAAATATATAGGTTAGCCAAGTTAATAATGAAAAAATTGTAGCGATAATAATAAAACCGCTAGCTCCCAAAAGTGGAATTGGGGTTTTTTGTTTTTTTCGGGTAGGTTCGAACTTTGGATCATCTACGATATTCAATTTGTTTGCCAGTAAAATCGACAACCTAGATCCAAGAAAAGATAATGCGAAACTAAACCCTAGAACAATATAGATATAGATCATGATTAGTTTATTTATGGCCAAGCTTTGGACAAGAAAAGCATAATGTCAATTGACTTATGTGACATTTTTATTTATATTAGAAAAAAGTATGACTATCATTTCAAAAATGCGTTTAACCTCGAAAAAACTTGTGGCAATCTTGGGGTTGATGTTTTTGGCTTTTGGTTTGTTTAGTAATTTAACTGCTAATGCTCAATTTTCAGACCCAGCAGCTTGTACGGAGACAAAAGATATTAAAATTACTGATATTTTTGTAACTACTAGTTTTACCCCACTACTGGACCCTGCCTGTACATCGGACGGTGATGGTGGCGCTCAACCGCTGTCTTTGGCAGTACTTCCTAGTGTTTTGATCAGAGGTTATGGGTTTATGGCTTCGTTGGTTTTTTACGTTTTTGGAATCACATTAATTGTAAGTGGATTAAAATACATCTATGGTGGAATTGGTGATAATACCGAGAGAATGATTTTGGATGCACGAAGAGATATTCAGAATTCAGTTATGGCTCTTGGAATAGTTATCAGTTCTTATATGTTGGTTTTTACGGTTTTACAGGTTCTGGGTATTGAAAGTCTTGGTACTACAAATGTTTCTGATTTCTTCACATTCTAATTTTATGACTAATATAATTCGCAAAATAAATAAATTTTTACACAAACCCTTGGTATTGTTTGTTGTTGTAATAGCTCTTTTAGCACCGATGATTTCTGGTAGTGTGGATGCTCACGCTCAGGACGCAGGTGCATTGAATTTACTTCCGTTTGATTGTTTGGTTGAAACCGCTACTTGCAAAAATGATTTAGCCAGTGCGATTGTTAGCTTTTTGTTTAGTTTGGCACCGATATTTGCAACTCTGGTTTTGATTTGGGGTGGTTATTTATATTTTTTGGGTGGATTCGATCAAAAAACCAGTGGCCGGCGAGCAATTTCTTCTGCTGTAATAGGTTACGCTTTGATCCTCCTAGCTTATGGTGTTAGCGGTGGCGGTGACGGTGTTATTTTAACGTTTATTCAAGATACACTTCGGGGCACTACAGCCGAAGGAATCAATGCAGAGCCTACAGAAAATATTATTAACGCTGTGATTGGATTTTTGACTGCTATTGCAGGACTGGTTTCTGTGCTGACAATTATTTGGGGTGGTTATAAATTTTTCCTATCTACCCTACCTGGTGCCAAAGAAGATGGTAAACAGACTATTGCCAATGGTGTTATTGGACTTGTGATTGTATTAATTGCCACACCTATTCGGAATTTGGTGGAATCTACCTTTGGTACACAAGAAAGTCAGCTAAGTTTGGAAACAGGCAGTATTGTTTCAATTATCTCAACTATCGTGAACAATTTTTTGATTCCTGTTTCTGCGGTTTTGACTGTATTTTTCTTAGTTTGGGCAGGATATGACTATATTTTCTCTGGAGGAGACCAAGGTAAGGTAAAAAGCGCCAAAGACAAGCTAAACAATGCAATTATTGGATTAATTGTTGTTTTACTAGCAGTTACTATTTCTCAATTGATTGTATTTTTCGTACAGAACACAAACCTGGGAGGGTAATTTAGCATTAGATACTTGACAAGGGATAGCCCTTTAGTGATACATATTACATGTATCTAGAGAAACTGAAAAATTTACAACAAAATGATAAAATCTGTTTACTGGGGCTGGGTCAGGAAAATAGACAATTTTTAGATTGGTTAGTGAATGTTTTTAAATTTGAGAAATCAAATATATTATTAGCCGACCAAAGAGACTTGGCAGATTTTGTTAATATGGGCTTTGACCCAGAAAATATCTTTGCTGGTGATAACTATTTATCAGTATTGGAAAACCCACAACTGGAATATGTATTCAAATCACCTGGAATATGGAGTAAAATTCAAGAATTAGAAGATTTTCGAAGTCTCAAAGGTGATGATAGAGTTTTATCAAATTTAGTATTTTTTATAGAGAAATTTAAAGATCAAATCATAGGGATTACTGGTACCAAAGGCAAAAGTACAACATGTGGGATTGTAAATCACCTAATTAATAAAGATACTCAATACACTTCATATTACTGCGGGAATACAACAAATATTTCCCCCTATACTTTTTGGGATATACTAGATGCTGATATTTCTGATGATGTATTTTTTGTAATTGAATTATCTTCTTTCCAGCTAGAGGATTTGGGATATAGTAAAACCAGTCCGAAAATTTCTGGAATTACTAACTATTATATAGACCATTTAGATCAGCATAAGACCAAAAAAGAATACTGGGCCTCGAAAGATAATATTTTTATACACCAAGATAATACTGGTACGATAGTATTTTTAAAGGATTTCCAGGAAAGGCTTGGAGAAAATACAATAAACAATCAGAATATTATCACCAAAGAAAATGTCGAAAATATAATAGAGCAATATAAAATTCCTGAGCTGCGCGGTTATCATAATTACCAAAATTTATCGATTGCTTTGGAATTAATTAAAATAATTGGAATAAACGCTAAACCTGAGTTTGTTAAAAAAGAAATGAAGAGCTTTAGTAACCTACCTCATAGACAGCAATTAGTTAAGACAATTTCAACTGAAATATTACTCAAAGATACTCAAAAAAAACTGAATATTAATTTTATCGATGATGGGGCGGCTACAGAGCCAGAAGCCGTTAGAGCCGGCGTTTTGAGCTATTCTGAGTTAGGCGATTATCTATGGTTAATTGTTGATGGACTGGATAAAGGTGGAGATCTGAGCAATTTGATTGAAGCAATTTTAGATGTACAAAAAAAGAATCAACTACATAAAGTAAACTATTGCGGTGAAGTTGGTGAGCATTTACTAAATTGTATTTACCAAAAAATGGGTATTGATATAAAAGCTAGCAATGAAGATTTTAAACAATCAATGACTGCTAATTTTGAATCCCTGGCAAAAATCCGCACTGGATTTACGAAATGGTTAGAAGAGCTCGTGAATAACTTTGATTCAATTAATGATAACCAATCAAGTCAGGCTATTTTAAATAAAGATGAATATAATTTAAATGTACTATTTTCACCATGTGGAACTTCATTCAAGGACTTTACTAACTACATCCAAAGATCAAATTGGTGGATAGAGTCAATTCAAAATATAAAAAAACGTAGGGCTAGATAAAACCCTACTGATTGGAATATTTACAAACAAAATGCTAATTATAAATTATCAATAAGGGTTTGAATTAAAACATAATCATCACAAGATCCATATTCTTGAAAAGCAGTTACCAGACTATAATAATGCTCGTATATCATTAATTCCTTTGCATATAAACAAACAAATCGCCCCGTGAAAATATCAGTAAGTGCCATCACGTCTGATTCTTCCAGCATCTGACCTGATCCCCACATTGAGAAAGCAGACCACATAATAAAATAGACAGATGTGACTAGATTTGTTTGTACCCACAGACACTCTTCATGGTGAATACGATTAGGAACTGATAGGATTAACTGATCATTAGCAGTCCGGCCACTCATAAAATCTGAACAGAAATCACTAATCATATCACTCATTTTAGCAGAGTTATTATAGTCATCAGGTGTTAAAAACCCGAGTTTTGTTAAAACCTTAATTATATCTTTAGATTTACCTAATTCTCTATAATAGTCACCATCAACTGGTATCTCCCCTTCCACCTCAATCCAATATTTAATATTGGGAACCTTGGGCATTAATAATATTTTTATTTTACCTTGTTTGAAAAAGTTAATGAATTTATTAAATAGTTTTTTCAAAATCCAATCATCGTGAAACACAAACCCTGCAGAACAATTCTCAGGATGAGTAGCTCTAGACAGAGACATTATAGCCTCATATAGAAACTTAACTTGTGGGCTGATATTTTTTTTCATAACGCCACGTCCTTCCTCGAAAGTCTCTATTTAGATTTTCATACTGTTGAGAAACTGTCAAAATGTTCTTTAACTAAATTTCAAAGAAATATTGATTCGCTCACCACTGCAAACTTCAAAATTTGGTACTTATTTTCTGCCAAAAATAAAGAAATGGGTATAACCTAAACCCTCTATTTTTAACGTTTAGAATTTCTTTCAAAGACATTACACTATCCACATTCAAAGATATAATTGAGAAATAAACTCAGCTACGGTTTTAAATTACTAAAAAATAGAGCCAGACTTTGGCCCTAACGGATATTTTGCTTTTTTCTATAAATCTATATGAATTTAATGTGTTGCAATAGTGATTCAACTGTTTTGCCACTATTTGTAAATTTTTCTGCCAAGTTTTTATAATGGCAATATTTTAATACTTCTGGAGCATGATTTAAAACAAACCACCCTGTGAACAAATCTGTCTTTAAATCTACAATTTTCATATCACACAGACCAAGACCATCTCCCCAGATATCATATGCATGCCATAACATATAATATATTGTGGTTATCATGATGACTTGCGTCCATACTGGATCATTCTCGCATAAACAAGCTGGAATAGTTAGAACAAGCTTTATTTGTTCCTTTCCTGCTCTCTGGCGACAGAGTATGGTTTCTGTGGAAAATGATAGTATATTTTCTTGAACGAAATAATAATTACTTAGCAGATCACTGTCATCTAAACAACAGAGATCTTTTAGTAAATTAATTAGATTTATATTAGGGGTTAGATTTCTATAAAAATCACCATTTGGATTATCAAAGTTTTCCCAATAGGATAAATTTTTAACATATGGAATTGGCAGTATAGATACATACCCTCGATCAATGCATTCAATTAATTTTTGGCAAATTATTTCTACGGAACTATCACGTACCTTTTTAAAAACATCAATTCCAACTGACTGTGTATTAGTGAATGATTCAATAACCTGATTAAATATTATTGCATGTGGTAAATCAGTGGATGTAAGCATTTCATTACCTCAACAACCACCATAACAATTTCATAGTATCAAAGTTGTGTCAAAAGAACTTGTCAATTTCCAAAATATACTAATTAATGAGTAATAAAATATGACTAAAGTTTACGGAATAACAAATTGCAACACTGTAAAAAAAGCTAGAAATTGGCTAGCAGAAAATAATATCGAATATGAATTCCATGATTACAAAAAACTTGGTATTGATAAAACCCACCTGTCAAAATGGTGCCAGAAATTAGGCTGGGAGACTGTTTTAAACCGCCGAGGAATGATGTGGCGTAAATCGGAAGAAAATCGTAAATTGGCCGTCGTAGATATGGATTCTGCAATTGATTTTATGATCGAAACCCCAACATCTATCAAACGACCAATAATTGAATTTGATGATGAATTATTAATCGGATTTGAAGAAGCAAAATACCAAACTACTTTTAGATAAAGATTATTTTGTGTATTTACTATATGCTAGAATTTTCTTTTTACCCTGAATATATAGAATGGCTGATAGAATTACTGCAATTATCATTGATATGTAAAAATATTTAACAGCATTATCGTATTCAATGTTTAATAGATCATTGTAAATTCGAATCCCGATAAACCTTAGAGGGAATGTAGTTCCAATCATAGCAATGAAGAGGCCAAGATAGTTTTCAAATAAATTTTGGTTATGTTTTAATTGATTACCTTTGGCAAGTTCTTTAATTGATATTGGAACATTTACCATTGTTAATATCGCGAGTGCATGGAATGCGCTAAAATAAACTAGATTTAGAAACACCCCAGTTACTGCAGTTATGACAAGAGATAATTTGAGGATATTATATAAATGTTTTTCAATTTTAGTGCCTTGGATTTTAAAAAAGAATACTATAATACCTATAAGAAACGCTGTTGTTGAAGCACTTATATGAAGATACAGATTGAACATATCAATATTAATATTTAATGATTATTTTTTCGTCAAAAAAACCCCGATAATTCGGGGTTAATATTTTACACTTTTTTTTAGACTTGAATCACTACAGGAACAATGATTGGGTCTTTCTCAGTTTTGTCGTAGACAAACTCTCTAGTAATGTTTCGTAGCTTATTCCGTAAATCTGACCAATAAGTCTTTGATTTTGGATCTAAATCAATTTTATTAAACTCATCGCGGACGACTTTTTTCATTTCATCAAATAATCCGCTAGTCGATTTCATATACACAAAGCCTCTACTGATAATTTCAGGACCTCCTACTAGTTTTTTAGATCTGTTTACCAGCAAAACTAGAACTAATGAGCCTTGAGTAGCCATTTGCCTTCGCTCTTCTAGAACTACTTCTGAAACAGACCCAACTCCAGTTCCATCTACTAATATAAATCCTTCACCTACTAATTCTTCGGTGACTTCGATTCCATTATGTCTTAGTTCGATTATTCTGTTGTTTTCAACAATCAGGTTTTTCTCCCATGGGATTCCCATTTTAACACCTAACTCACATACCTTACGCAGCATGAAGTGATCTCCATGAATCGGCATCAAATATTCTGGTTTAGCCAAAGAGAATAGCAGTTTCAAATCTTCGTGACAAGCATGGCCTGAAACATGAAGATCGAATTCTTTATGCATAAATACCTCAACACCTTTTCTAGAAAGTTTAGCGATTAGGTCTTGTACAGAATCCTCGTTTCCAGGAATTGGTTTGCTAGAGAAGAGAACTGAATCTCCACCTTGCAATCGAATCATTGGGTGCTCATCCCTACTCATTCTACTCAAAGCAGCGTTGTCTTCACCTTGCGAACCAGTAGACAATACACAGACTTTTTCAGGAGGTAGCTTGTCTGCATCTCTCATATCAATAAGCAAACCTGGTGGTACTTTGATGTAGCCGAGCTGGGTACAAACATTGAAATTGTTTATCATTGAACGACCAATTAGAGCTAATTTCCTGTTAAATTTCTCACAGCTATTAATCGTGTGTTGAATTCTGGCAATCGTTGTAGAGAATGTAGTTACAATTACACGACCTTGAGCTTGTTTGAAAATTCCAAACATTGTTTTTTGAATATCAGCCTCACTAATTGCGTAGCCAGGTTTCATAATTCCAAGACTGTCAGTTAGTAGTAATCTAACTCCGCCATCACCTAATTTAGCGATTTTTCCATAGTCGGAAAGCATTCCATCGAAAGGTGTATTGTCGAATTTCCAGTCAGTACAATACATGATTCTACCCATTGGTGTGTCAATACCAAGTCCTAAAACATCTGGAATTGAATGATTCAATCTAAAGAAATTAAATGTGAAGGCACCAAGTACCAAAGGTTTATCTACTTCGATTATTTTACCAACAAATTTATTTTGCATTTCAAATTCTTGCAGTCTGTTTTTAAGCAGAGCTAGAGTCAATGGCATTGCATAAATTGGTACTTCTCCCAGTTTTGGTAAAATATATGGAGCTCCACCAATGTGATCCAAGTGACCGTGAGTGTATATAATACCACGGATTTTTTCTCGGTTACGTTCCAAGTAGCTAGTATCAGGAATGATGTAATCTACACCGGGGAATCTATCTCCTCCACCAAAACCAAAGCCTGTATCAACGATGACAATATCATCACCGCATTCTAAAGCCGTCATATTCATTCCAACTTCGTTAACACCGCCAATTGGAATGATTCTAACTGGTTTGCTATCACTTGGGAAACTCAATGGAGAGTTGGTTTGCATTTTTAAACCATGTGCTAATGTTGGGTTTAAATGTGAGATTGCTAGATTACCTTTTTGTAATTTAGTCTCTTTCATTCTTTTAACGGCTGAAAGATTAGACAAAGCACCTGCCAAAGATTTTTTGACTGTTTCATCATCTCTTTTTACCATATAGTGCGCACTTTGCACTGTTTTCGCTTTCATCTCAGTTGGATCAAAAGGTTTTTTTGGTCCTCTGTTTCGAGATCTGTTGCGATTATTATTTCTGTTTCTGTTATTATTTCGATTATTAGAATTAGTACTATTTGAACTATTTCTATTTGTATTTGGTCTAGAGCCGCTACGACTCTGTCCACTATTATTATTAAACATATTGTTATTTAAATTAAAAAAAATTAAAATTACCTTTTACGGTCTGACAATTAAAATAAAAATATATTAAAACTAACTAGTTACATCTAATCATAAATAAATCCTGGAAGCCTCTTTAAATAATGGTTTCACTGAGTGAAGAACCGAGTTTTATTTATAAAGATAAGGATGAATTAAGGAAGATGTTGGGTAATTATCTACTTTGGATAATTCTAAACATCTTTATCTACCTGGGTACCCTGGAAATCTATTTGATTTTTAGGGAGAAGGAGTAACAAATGTAGAAGTGAAGTTTTGCTAAAGCAAAACGGAACTAATGAAATTTGTTAAGACGTTGTGGTGCCGAAGGACAGAATTGAACTGTCGACACGAGGCTCTTCAGGCCACTGCTCTACCACTGAGCTACTTCGGCAATTTATTGCTTTGGTCGATTATTCTTCTTATCAAGATATTTTTGATATAGATTAATAACTGATGATAGAATATTATCTTTTAACACAATATAGTCAAGATCAATAATTTCAGAGGATTTAATATGGATAATCAAATTAACTCCTATCGGTAATTGATTCTTATGTTGGAGTTCCTCAAAAATACTAACAATTCTACGTTTAACAAGATTTCGTTTATTGGCTTTTTTGATAGATTTTTTGGGTACTATAACCAGTAGTTTAAATTGTTGCTCTTCGTTAGGCGAAATTTTAACTGAATAAAACTTTGCAAACTTTTGAAACTTAGTTTTAAGAGCCTTTTTAATCTCTGTATCTGTTACAAGTCTATTTTTTTTAGCAAGCACACAAATCAATTATCAATAAAAACTATACCTTTACTGCGAAAGCTAGTCTTGTTCTTCCTTTGGCTCTTCTTCTTTTAAGAACATCAGGTGATTTTTTGCTACGAGCTCTAAATCCACATTTCCTGATTCTCTGTTTTTTCTTTGGTTGGTACGTTCTTTTCATAGCAAGTCCTTTCGATAATAAAGTGAATGATTTTGCTTGTTTTGTCAAGTCTCTGAATGAACAAAAGACTATAATTTTCTTATCCCAGCAATGATGTAATCACATAGAATCATAATTACACAAGTCTGAACTAACTTGCTTTGTTGGGACTAAATTACAGAATACAACAACTTCTAAGCCTTGTTTTTTCTTGACCAAACAACTGTTTAGGATGTATTAAATCTACATGATTAATTTTAATAATGAGAACACCCAACAAATATTTGAGAGTAATCCTCAGTATATTAATCAGATGAATCAACTGATTGATAAATACGGCGAATATAAAAACAGTTTGAATAGGCAGAATTTAGGTTTTTTGGGGTTACCTTTTGATAGAGAAAACCTACAAGATGTTAAAAGATTTGTAGAAACCACCGGCAGTAGATATGAAAATATAGTTTTATTAGGGATTGGAGGGTCTAGTCTAGGACCGAAATGCCTGAGAGATTGTTTTTATAACTACAAAATAGACAAATCTAAAAGGTTTATAATTCTTGATAACATTGACCCTGATTACCTTTCTAGCTGGTCAAGAGATATCGACCTGGAAAAAACTCTATTTTTGGTAATCAGTAAATCTGGTAGAACTCCAGAGACAATGTCACAGTATTTGTTTTTTAAAGAGAAAACTGTTTCTGCAAACCTCGACCCAAAGAACCACTTTGTTTTTATTACTGACCCAGAAAGTGGATATCTCAGAGAAGTAAGTCAAAGAGAGCAAATCACTGCATTTGATATACCATCAAACGTCGGAGGAAGATTCTCAGTTCTATCAAATGTCGGCTTGGTAATCGCTGAGTTCATGGGTATAGACACAGAAAAGCTATTAATAGGTGCTAGTGAAATAGCTGATGAATTTAAAGACTCTCAAGCTGGCACTAATGATAAAGCTTTTTTACTGGCAGCAACGCAGTACACCTTGGCCAAGTTGGGTCACAATATAAATGTGATTATGCCGTATACTTCTCGATTGAAAACATTTGGTGATTGGTATGTCCAGCTACTTTCTGAAAGTATTGGTAAGAAAATAGATAGAAATGGCCAAGTAGTTAACACAGGGATAACTCCACACCCTGCTATTGGTGTCACAGATCAGCACTCTCAAATGCAGTTATTCAAAGAAGGTCCTTTTGATAAGCTATTGATATTTTTAGAGGTTGAGAATTTTGAGTCGAATATAAGTATTCCACAGGTTGACGATGAGCAAAATAGCTATTTATCAGGTGTTAGTTTTGGAAAATTGTTGGCAGCTGAGTTGGCTGGTTCGAAGCAATCTCTTACTGAAAGTGGCAAAGCAAATTGTAGTTTAACAATAGACGGTATCAGCGAAAAGAATATTGGAGGCCTATTTATGATTTTTGAAATTGCCACAGCATACTTAGGTGAATTCTATGATATTGACGCATTTAACCAGCCGGGTGTTGAGAGAAGTAAAACTCTAACCAAGGAGATTTTGAGTTAATACTTGACAAAACCTAAAAAATATGGAATATTATTCTTTAGAAGGTCGGTATATTCTTTCGCTTCATTTTCGCTTGGATTAACTGCCTGATTACAATTCTACGTATCTATACTTTCAATACGTAGGTTTTCTCCAACATCTCTCCCCTGTTTTTTTGCAGGGGGCTTTTTTATATTAATTTTATTCCTTGTTTTCGCAAATTATTTCTGATTTGACTGGTAGCCTGGTGAGTTTTAACCACCCGCAGCCAATCTGGTTTGGGCGATTGATTTTTGTCAGTTTGGATTTCAACTTGGTCACCGTTTTTTAATTCATCTGTTAATTTAATCGGCTGACCTCCCACAAAAGCTCTCACAGCTTTATTACCGATTTGTTGGTGAATCCTGTAGGCAAAATCAATTGGAGTAGCCCCAGCTGGCAGATCAATTACATCACCTTTGGGTGTCATTACAAAAATCCTATCTTGAAACAAATCTAGCCTAACATGTTTTAGGTAGTCCTCACTGGAAATTTCCTGGCGAGAAAGTGAAACAAGCTCACTAATCCATTTGAGATTATTGGGGTCGGCAAAACTACTTTTATTTTTATTTTTGTACGACCAATGCGAGGCGACTCCAAATTCAGCTTGCTCATCCATCTGATCAGTTCTAATTTGAACCTCAAAAACTACACCACTTTGATTATCTTTAACACTGGTATGAATACTTTGATAACCATTTTGTTTAGGTTTTTGGATATAGTCTTTTAGCCTTTTATCAATTGGGGTGAAATGCTTGTGAATTAGTGAAAGTACATGATAACACTCATCAACACTGCTGGTAATAATCCTGGCAGCAACCAAATCATAGACCTGGTTAATTTTAATATTCTGGGAATTTAACTTTTGATACAGTGAATAATATCTTTTGGCTCTACCTTTTACACGAAAATTTTCTATTGATTCTTCGGTCAAGATTTTATGAACTCTTTTAATTATTTTTTCAACTTGCTTTCTCCTTTTATTAATTTCAACCTCGGAAATAGATTTAAACTGCTTGTATTCATCTGGGTAGACGTAAGGAAAAGCTGCATCTTCGATCTCCCCTTTGAAATAGTTAATTCCTAGCCTGTGAGCAATTGGTGCATAAATCTCTAGACTTTCTAGGGCTATTCGATGAGCTTTATGAGCGGGTAAGTGACCCAGGGTCTGTAAATTATGCAGTCTATCAGCTAGTTTTATGAAAATAACTCTGAGATCTCGACTCATAGCTACAAACATTTTCCGTAGATTTTCCGCATATCTATCCTCACCTTTGTATTTTAGTTTGCCTAGTTTGGTAATTCCAGAGATCAAAAAAACAATCTCGCGGTTAAAATTTTCTTCCAAATCTTTCAGGCTTGTTTCTGTGTCTTCTGGAACATCATGCATTAAACAGGCAGAAAGCGTATCACTATCCATTTGCATATTGGCTAGCGTCTGACAGGCATGAACTGGATGAATTATGTAGAATTCTCCACTTTTTCTACGTTGATCTTTATGAGATTCGACCATCTGCAAAAATGCCAATTCAACTTTGGCCAAATCAGCAGCTTCTAAATATTTTAGACTTGGCAAAAGAAACTCCCATAATTGTTTGGAGGCTTTTGATAAATTTGTAGAAGAAAATTTTTCCATTTTATATCCATGATATAAATCCAATTTTTAGTCAAAGAAGCAGGCCAGAGAAAATCTGACCCGAATTACCCAAGCATTATTAAATTGGAAGAGCATAAACAGAAATTATCCTATCATCGTTGTAATCAATCAATAACTCACCAATTGTAGGTTCCATAATTTTAAAATACTTAGCTTCTGGGTTATTTCCAGTGACTGGATACGCATCAACTTTATTATAAATATTTATCACAACAGTTGCAGCACCAAAAAGAGTTTGATTGATTTCAGGAAACTGACTTGGACAGAGTATCATTTCCTTTTTTCGCGAGTATAAAGTACGATTTTATTAATTCAAAGTATTTTATTTTACGTCAAATTAGACTAGAGAGATTTTCCCATAATTCATCTATTTTAGAATTCAAAAACTCTAGTCTTTTGGTTAACTTTGTGAACTTTTCTAAGTCAGAATTATATAAATTTGGCTGGCTAATGGCTATTTCTGTTTTGGATTTTTCGGCTTCATATTTTTCAATGAGTGTTTCCAGATCCTTGGATTTTTTCCTTTTTTGTTCTATCTGCCGATTAATAAATTTTTGATAGGGGTCATTTTTGTTAATTTTTTTGGATTGGACCTTGGTTGGTTTTAGACTGTCTTGGTATTTTTTTTCAAAATCTGACCAATTCCCATGGCTGAGTAAATACCTACCATCGCCAAAAATATATAGTATATGAGTGCAGATTTTATCTAGGAAAAACCTATCGTGACTAATAATTAGTTCACACCCTTTGAAATCCATCAAGGCCTTTTCAAGAACCTCAATCATATCAATATCTAAATCATTTGTAGGCTCATCTAGTACCAAAAAATTTCCACCTTTTTTTATTTCTTTGGCTAAAGCTAGTCGAGCTTTTTCACCCCCACTTAGTTGAGAAACCATACTGTCAAGTTTCTCACTTTCGAATAAATACTGTGAAAGGTAAAAAAAGGCGTTAATTTTTTTATCCCCAAAGCTTACCATAGGTGTTTTTTCTGTGATTTCATCAAACACAGTATTGCCGTAATTTAAATCATCTTTTTCTTGGCTTATATAATTTATTTCCGTATTGATTCCTTGAATTACCTTCCCTTTAGCGGGTTCAATTTGGCCAATTAGTGTTTTTACAATGGTGGTTTTTCCTGCTCCATTATTACCAACTATTCCAATTTTATAACCTTCTTGGAACTCGAAATCAAAATCTTTTATAAATTTTAAATTATCTATACCAACCTCAAGGTTTTTTAGATTTAGGATTTTTTTACCAAAAGGTTTAATATTCGGTAACTGTAATTTTGGTTGTTTTTCGATAGAAAAATCCCCACTATCGAGAATCTCATAGTATCTTTTGAGCCTGGCTCTATTTTTAGTTTCTCTAGCCTTTACGCCACTATCTACCCAATGTTTTTCTTTGGTTAAAAACTCTTCTTTTTTTCTTTGTTTTTCTAATCCTACAGAATTTCGAATTTGTTTTGATTTCAAAAAAGATTTGTAGCCGCCCCTGTACTCGTAGATTTTAGCTTTATCAATTTCAATAATTTTATTGCATACTCTATCTAGAAAATATCTATCATGACTAACTATCATGAACGAAGAAGAGGATTTACTTATAAACAATTCTAGTTTTTGGATAGTTTCTAAATCTAGATGATTTGTTGGTTCGTCTAGTAAATATAAATCTGCATGATCCATCAAGGTTTTTGCCAGAGAAAGTCTCTGTAGCTGACCTCCAGAAAGAGTTTTTAAAAATATTTCAAAACTGGGAATTTTCAAAAAACTAATTAATTCTTTGTGATCCTGAGTTAAGTCATCATAATCTTTGTTTAGGAAATGCCCAATTGTTCCTGCTGCTTTGACCGATTGCTGCATTTTAGAAATAACCAGGTTTTTTGGTGTAATAATATCGCCTTTGTCGGCTTCTATTTTTTGGCTGACGATGTCAAATAGCGTGGATTTACCACTTCCGTTTTTTCCAACCAGGCCGCAAATATTATCTGAATCTAGGGAAAAAGAAGCCTTATCAAAAACCACCTTTTGCGGGGAGAAATGAAAATCTAGGTCTTTGACTGTGAGAATTTGCATACTATGCCACAAGTCCAGAATATAGTAGAATCATTGCTATTAAAAAGCCACCAATAAAACCTCCAAAGTGACCCCAGTTATCAATGTAGCTGGTGGATAAACCATATAGTGCAATAATTACCAAGTTTAAAAATATTGAGCTAAGGATAGAATAATTTCCAGTGTAAACGCCATAAGAAAACAGCGAGCCCATTAACCCCATAATTGCACCGCTGGCTCCTACACTAGGAGAAGGGTTGAAAAAGAATGAGAATAGATTGCCAAAAATTCCACTACCTAGATAAATTACACTAAACCAAATCGGCCCTTTGAAAGCTGCTAGAACTATTGGCCCAATTTGAAACAGTGAGTACATGTTCACAAACAAATGAAAAAAGCCACCATGGAGAAATGTTGCTGTTAATAATCGAAAATACTCACCGTCACTAATTTCACTATTACTTTTCCAGCCCTGAGAAATAAAATACAAAAAACTACTCCCGCCTGGCCCAAAACTGTAAATATAAGGCAGTACAAATATAAATGCGTTTAGTGCTATAATTCCTACAACAATATCCATATTAAATTATTTTTTATTTGATTTCAAAGGTATAGTTAGAATAATTGCTAACCCAACTAGCAAACCAACTAGAGTTGGCAGAATTTGGAATTGCTTGGTTGGAGAATTTACACTAACTGACTGATTAAAGTCTTTCATTGCTCTAATTTTATAAACCTCAGGGCGACTACTGTTCCATTCATTAATTATTTGTTGGTAGACAGTTTTAGTTGCTGGGAAAAACTTTTCAGCATTTTCTTTGTTAGGATTAGAATAAGTCAAACTAACAAAACCGGCTTGCTGCGGATTAACATCATAGAAAGGACTCTCGACTTTGTAATTGGATTCAAAACCTAACTCGCTGGCAATTTTTGATTGGATTTCTATTGAGCTAAACCTATTTGATATATACAAGCTAAGCTGCTCTAATACTAGACCATAACCCTCCCCATTATTCCCAGCTGAAAGAGAATCGTCTGTTTTTTGTGTACTTGGATTCAAACCAAAACCAATGCTAGCCACGTATGATTCTTGGTTGATTCTAGGTAAAAGGACTAAATTAGTCACTATAATCAAGATAGCTACGACTAACCACCTATTTATTAATTTTTTACGTAATTCTCCAAAGGTCATATATAGAAAAATGTTCATATAATTTCATATAAATGTCAAATACTCGTCGCTGCAGCCTCAAAGATAAGTTTTTACATGAATAATATTATTATATAATTAACTTCATCTTGGTTTTATTCAGACCGTTTTAAGGGTATTTAGCAGCTTGACTTTTTTACTTCTTTTAGTTAAATGTATATAGAACAATACAATTATGGCTAAAAAAGTTACCTCTAAAAAGAAGAAAAAGGTTATCAAAAAAACAGTTTCTAAAGCAAGCAAAAAAGAAATTGCTGAGACAAAAACCAAGGTAGAAAAAAACCCTACTGAAATCAAAGAAACAGTCATAAACAACCCATCAACTGAGAAAAAACAAAAGGATCTGGATTTTACAAAAGCCTTGTCAAAGATTTTCAAAGTTATTGTTAGTGTGGCTATAATTGCAGGATTTGTTTGGTTAAATAACACATATATTCCAAAGATTACTGGAGAGGAAGAATTTAATGACGACAACCAAACTGCCCAAGCCCAAGAAGATAACCAAACCAACGAAGACCAATTAGCTGCCGAAGATGAGGTTTTGAATTTCCAAGACCAAAACGTAGCTATTGAAACTAATTATGGTGAAATAAAAGTTGCCCTCCAAGATCAGGCCGCACCAAAAACAACAGAGAGTTTTCTGAGGTTAACTTATCGAGAATATTATAACAACCAGATTTTCCATAGAATGGTTGAAGGTCCTACATTTAGCGTTATTCAGGGTGGAGACCCAGACGGAACTGGAACAGGAGGGGCAAGTGCATTTGGTACACCAATTCCAGATGAACTTTGGGAAGTTGAGCCAGAAACAAATCAATCTGAAGGTTCATTAGCAATTACAAACGACCCTGTGTTTAGTGACACTAGTCTATATGAAGATTTCGACAAAACCACTGGAACTGTAAAATACCGAAAAGGATTATTGATTATGGCTAAAACATCAGCTCCTGACTCTGCTGGTAGTCAATTCTTTGTAACTTTGAATGACACAACCTTGCCTGCACAGTATACTGTTTTTGGAATTGTTGACAGCGAAGATTTTGCCGTGCTTGATAAAATCACCGATGAGGTTGATCCTGTTGATGATAGTGAAGCTGATACAAAAGATGGTAGACCAAATCAGGAAATAAAAATCCAAAAAATTGAGATCTTATAAAGTTTCTCATTTTCTAACTTATGTCTGAAAATAAAAAAAAATCTCCAAAAAAGATTAATAAACCAGTCAAAGAAAGTCAGAATAATTCCCATTGGGTAAAGATATTATATTATTATTTAGTGATTGCAGGATGTCTTTTGTTCTTTTCGATTGGCTTATACTGGCTTAGTAGGGCTGTAATTATCAATACTTTCTTTCCTGTTGTTAACGAAAACACGTTTTCATATGTTGACGAATCTCGCAGATCAAAGGAGATTAGTATCAGATACCAAGAAGATATTCTTAATTCGACACTGATGATGGTGGTCTCAGTTGCAATATATTTCTTACACACCAAAATTATAAAAATTAAAGATTAATAACTATGAAATCAAATTCACATTGGGCAAAACAATTCTATTATTATTTTGTAACTGGTGTGAGTATTTTAATCTTGGGGATTTCTATCTACACTTTGTTAATATCAATTTTAGTTAACTTTGTTTTTACAGATCTTAAACCAGGTAGAGAGACTTTTGTTTATGAACAATGTATTGTAGAAAAAGCTGGTGGCTGGGATGAGAACCCTTCAAAAATTATCAATGGCAGGCAGGATTTTGGTCCTATTGAAGACAAGCTATCCCAAGAAGAGATAGATGAATGCGAAGACAAACAAGAAGAGAAAAGTTTAATCCAATCAGAGGCTCAACTAACAGACGCCTTGGTTAGTTCCACGCTCGGGATAATAATAACTAGTGCAATAATCTATATTCATTCTAAACTATTTAAATAATTATGAACTCCAAAGAACTCAGAGAGAAATTTATCAAATTTTATGAATCAAAAAACCACTCGATACTTCCTTCAAGCTCTTTAGTGCCAAAAGAAGATCCGACTGTTTTGTTTACAACTGCTGGAATGCAGCCACTAATTCCATATTTACTTGGCCAGACTCATCCAGCAGGAAATCGTTTAGCAAATTTACAAAAATGTATTAGAACTGGAGATATAGAAGAAGTTGGCGACAATCGACACCTAACCTTTTTTGAGATGATGGGTGTTTGGTCACTAGGTGATTATTTCAAAGAAGATTCAATCAAATATACGTATGAATTTTTGACTAGCCCGGACTATTTAGGATTAGATCCTCGTAGATTATTTGTTACAGTTTACAGAGGCTGCGGCGATGTTAAGGCTGATCATGAAGCCATAAAAGTTTGGCAGGATTTATTTGATAAATCTGGTGTGGAGCCAACAACAGGTGTCGAATATGACTTTAAAAACCCAGAAAACAACAAACCAGATCAAAAATATATTTATAGAATAACTCAAAAAAGTGGAAATGATAATTGGTGGGGTCTCCCTTATAAAGGACCGTGTGGGCCATGCTCAGAAGTGTATTATTTGATGGATGAAAACCCATTAGATTTTGAGCAGTCGGTGTTGGGAAATTTGTCCGGTGAACAAATTGAGGATTTCTTGGAAAATCAAATTGTAGAAATCTGGAATAATGTTTTCATGCAATATGAGGGTGAAAAAGATGAAAACAGCGAACCAAAAAACTTATCTGATTTGTCTGTGAGAAACATTGATACGGGTGCTGGATATGAAAGGCTTTTGACTGTTTTGAACCAAAAAGAAACTCTTTATCAGACAGATTTATTTACGCCAATCATAGAAGTAATAGAAAAACATAAAGCGCAAAGTTAATAAACTCTGCGCATGAATCTACTTGATGAATTTGGCTACTTTAGCAAGACTCTTCGACTAGCTTCTCAGCCTGTCTCAATTCACTAGTATATCCAGATTTTTTAACTTCATCTAGTTGTCTCTTGGTATACTGACAGTTGGATGTCCCTTTCTCTTTTTTTAGCTCTTCAGAATTCACCCCTGCTTTGTTTATGTTCAGCGGGTTCACCTGCTGCTCACTTGAACAGCTAGAAAATAAGGCTGTTATTAGAAGTAATGGCAAAAATAAAATAATAGATTGCTTCTTCACGTTTTCTTCTCCAACGAAATTCACAACGAACTCGATAAATATAGCATAACTTCGGTCAATTGACAATATAATAATATTTTACTCATAACATAAATATGGAATTATTAATTTTATCATTTAGGTTTATTCATCTGTTTGGATTTGCTGGTGTAATTTCATCTCTAGGGATGATTAAAAAAGATCAAAAAATGAAATTACCTCGACTATTTTATTTAGCTTCTATAATTCAGCTGATTTCTGGTATTGTTTTAACATCACTAAAGATTGATGAGATTAACGGATTAAAGGTAATGATGAAACTACTAGTGCTGGCTCTGATTTTACTGCTAGGAGTCATTTGGAGAAACAAAGAGTTATCAAAAACAAAAAAGAATATACTAGGTTGTTTGGTGATTACTACTACTATAATTGCAGTTTTTCTATAGATTATTAGTACCTACCCTTGTATAGGTAATATTGACAATTATTTGCGGCTTCGCCCTAATCTATCTATAAGCAATTTTATGATATTATTTTTTGGGGCGCGCGGGAAAGATTATTTTGTAGTAGAGACAGGAAAAAAACTAGGTCAAAAAGATTTACAAAAACTAGAATGGTTATTTGAAACCCAGCAAAATGAGACAGAAACTATTGAGGGAATTTTTGTTGGCCCAAGGATTGAAACTGTTTCTCCATGGAGTACCAATGTTGTTGAGGTGATTAACAATATGAATTTGAGTGACATCAAAAGGGTTGAAAAATACACCAAAATTGATTCTAAAAACCACTCAAGACATGACCCAATGACAGAGTGCGTTATTGAAAACCTAACTCAAAACATATTCGTATTAGAGATTCAAAAAGAACCCATTCTCAGTATTGATAATATTGCTGATTATAGAAAAAAAGAAGGTCTAGCCCTAACTGATGATGAGGTTGATTATCTAGAATCTGTTGCTAAAAAAATAGGCAGAAACCTAACAGACAGTGAGATTTTTGGCTTTACTCAGGTAAACTCAGAGCATTGTAGGCACAAAATCTTTAATGGAGATTTTATTATTGATGGAGTAAAACAGCCTAAAACTCTTTTTGAACATATTAAAAAAACTACCAAAGAAACTCCAGGTCTGGTTGTGTCTGCATATAAAGACAATGTGGCATTTATTGATGGACCTAAATCGGTTCAATTTTCTCCAAAAGACCCAACCAAACCTTCATATTTTAGCGAGTCAGATTTTGAATCCGTAATTTCCCTCAAGGCAGAAACTCATAATTTTCCTACCACTGTAGAGCCTTTTAATGGAGCAGCAACTGGTAGCGGCGGCGAAATTAGAGACAGAATGGCTGGTGGAATTGGTAGCATTCCCCTTGCTGGGACCGCAGTTTATATGACTTCTTATCCGAGATTTGGCAGGTCGTTTGAAAACCTAACTAAACCTCGAGATTGGCTTTATCAGTCTCCAGAAGATATTTTAATAAAAGCCTCTAATGGTGCTAGTGATTTTGGAAATAAATTTGGACAACCGTTAATTTGCGGTTCCCTGTTAACTTTTGAAAATACACAAGATGGTAATGTTACTGGATTTGATAAAGTAATCATGCAAGCCGGTGGAATTGGATTTGGTAAAAAAGATCAGGCTTTCAAAGCAAAACCAAAAAAAGGTGATTTAATTGTTGTTTTAGGTGGAGACAACTATCGCATTGGATTAGGTGGAGGTGCTGTTTCGTCTGTTGGAGGTGGGGAGCTAGAAAATACCGTGGTTTTAAATGCAGTCCAGCGAGCTAATCCAGAAATGCAAAAAAGAGTCTCAAACACGATTAGGGCTTTTGTGGAGATGACTACAAACCCTATAATTTCTTTACACGATCACGGCGCTGGAGGACACCTAAATTGTCTTTCTGAACTGGTGGAGGAAGTTGGTGGAGAAGTTTACATTGATAAACTACCAATTGGAGATTTGACACTCAGTGCCAAGGAGATTATTGGTAACGAGTCCCAAGAAAGAATGGGTTTGATTGTAGATCCTCGAGACATTAACATGTTGACTGAGATTGCCCAGCGAGAACGGTCACCTATTTATGTCTGTGGTCAAGTTACTGGCGATATGAGACTGACTTTTGTTGATAGAGAAACAGGAGATAAGCCAATTGATTGGGAACTCGGTGATATGTTTGGTAATCCACCAAAAACCATATTAGAGGATAATGCAACAACTACTGAATATGATGAGCTCGAATTCGACCAAAAAAACCTGGAAAAATATTTAGAATCAGTACTACAACTAGAGGCGGTATCAAACAAAGACTGGCTTACAAACAAAGTCGACAGATGTGTCACTGGAAAAGTCGCCAAACAACAAACCTGCGGCGAGCTACAACTTCCATTGAATAACCTAGGTGCCATGACTATTGATTATTCTAGCCAAAAAGGAATCGCCACATCAATCGGCCACGCACCTGCTGCTGGTTTAATTGACTCAGCAAATGGATCTAAACTCTCAGTTGTAAAATCTCTAACTAATTTGGTGTGGGCACCCTTAACTGGTGGATTAGGTACTGTTTCACTCAGTGCTAACTGGATGTGGCCGGCAAAAAACCCTAGCCAAAATGCCCGATTGTATCGAGCTGTTGAATCTCTTGGAGATTTTTGTGTGGAATTAGGTGTAAATATTCCTACAGGTAAAGATTCACTTTCTATGAAACAAACCTATGACGATGGCCAAGTTGTTCTATCCCCTGGCAGTGTTATTATTTCTGCATGTAGTGAAATTAGTGACGTTTCAAAAGTAATCGAACCTGGTATTGATACGAGTATTGATTCATTGATTTATTATATTGATATTACTAAATCTGACTTTGAATTGGGAGGATCTAGCTTTGCTCAAGTTCTTGGAGGTGTTGGTAGTAAATCTTGCACTGTGGATAATCCAGAGTACGTAGCAAAAACTTTCAAGACTGTTCAAAAATTAATTAAAAACAATTTGATTGCTGCTGGTCACGATGTCTCGGCTGGTGGTTTAATTACAACACTTTTGGAGATGTGTTTTGCTAACCAAAATGGTGGCTTAGATATTGATTTAACTGAAATAAATAGTGATATAATTAACACGCTCTTTAGTGAAAAGCCTGGCCTAGTTGTGCAGGTAGAGAAAAAACACACAAATTCTTTTACTGATATTTTGAAAACTAGCTCAATTGATTTTTATGAGATTGGTGGAACAAGTAATTCCAGAGAATTGCAAATAACTAGCGGTAAAGAATTACACAAATTAGATATTGATTTTTATAGAAATATTTGGAACAAAACCTCTCACAATTTTGACACCCTCCAAACCAATAGGGAGCAGGCCAATATTAGACAATCAAACCTTGGTACTCAGCCACTGAAATTTGCTTTCCCCAAAGAATATATTTCGAAAAGAGCTGATTTGCCAAAGATTGAAAACAAACCAAAAGCTGGAATTATTAGAGAAAAAGGAATAAATGGCGACAGAGAAATGGCTTACGGATTATATATGGCCGGTTTTGATGTCAAGGATATTCACATGACGGATTTAATTTCAGGACGTGAAGATTTGAGCGAGCTAAATATGATTGTGTTTACTGGAGGATTTTCTAATTCTGATGTTCTTGGGTCTGCCAAAGGTTGGGCCGGTTCATTTTTGTATAACGACAAAGCCAAAAAAGCTCTAGATAAATTCTACTCCAGACCAGACACATTGTCACTAGGTGTTTGTAATGGCTGTCAGTTAATGATGGAGCTGGGGTTAATTGAGCCAGAATATAAAGAAAATCATTTAAAGATGGATCATAACGACTCGCAAAAATTTGAATGTGGATTTGTGAATGTTGATATACCTAAAACCAACTCTATAATACTATCCTCACTTTCAGGTAGTCGACTTGGTATTTGGGTCGCTCACGGAGAAGGTAAATTCAATCTAGCAAATGAATCTGATTACGATATTGCTATCAAATATTCGTACCCTGACTACCCAGCTAATCCAAATGGTTCAGAATTTTCAGCGGCAGGATTGGTTTCCAAAGACGGTAGACACTTGGCTATGATGCCCCATATAGAGAGGTCACTGTTTTCATGGAACTGGGCAAATTATCCAAAGACTAACAACCAAGACCAAATAACCCCATGGGCAATGGCTTTTGTTGCAGCACGTGAATGGATTGAGAAAAGCACTTAAGTATAATTAATATTGGTTATGATTTCGTTCTATTGCTCTCTACCCATGAAGGTTTTAGTGATTTTTCTAATTCGACCCTGAATTAGGAAAATTGCGTTAATAAAACTTCATTTAAGAGCAGTTTTGCATATACAGGAATTGAGGGCAGTAGCCTCAATTTACCAAAAGTATATTAGGAAATGGGATTTAATTATGATTTTAAATAGTTTAGTGTATTTTTAAAAACACTTCCTATAATTGAAATAGGAATTGATGACAGTAGCATCAATTTAAAAAAAGTTACACAAAACCATACTTAGATGAAAATTTCTTAACGCAAATAATTGAAATCAGGGTCGATTTCAATTATTCACTAAAATATTCAAAAGCGGTGGGTGATCTAGAAAAGTAAAAAACATTTGATAAAAGATATTATGCTTGCGAAAAACCAAAAAACATGCCTATAATAAACCTATGTTATTCATAGCTATTGAGACAAGCTGCGATGAGACTTCGATTTGTATTCTCCAGGGTGATAAGAATTTTTCCGGAAATAGTTTTTACGATTATATAAATTCTTTCGAAGTTAAATCTAGCATTATTTCGTCGCAAATTAATATTCACAAAAAATATGGTGGAGTTGTGCCAGAAATCGGAGCTCGTGAACATAGTAAGCAAATTCACTTTGTTTTTCGTGAATTAGTTATGAAACTAGAAATCCCAGGAGATTTTAATGAAAAAATTAAATACCTAACTGAGAATTTACAAGAGATTTTTGTAACTACTGAACCTGGTTTGAAATCTGCACTGCGTGTTGGGATAGAGTTTGCTAAATCACTGCGTTATTATTTAGAAAAAGAATCTGGAAAAAAATTTCCTATAAACAATATTAACCACTTAAATGGTCATTTGATTAGCTGTTTTTTTGATAAAAACCATAAATTTCAAAAAGATAATGAAATATTCCCTCACCTGCATTTGATTGTTAGCGGCGGAAACTCTCAGATTTTGGTTTTGGATTCTGCAAGCGAGTGGGAAATTATTGGGGCAACACTGGATGACGCAGCTGGTGAAAGTTTTGATAAAATTGGTCGCATGCTAGGGCTTCCTTACCCAGGAGGTGTTTGGATTAGTAAAATTGCTGGTGAAAACTATGATAACCCAATGAATTTTCCAATTGGAATGAGCAAAAATAAAACCATTGCTTATTCGTTTTCAGGGCTAAAAACTAGTGTTAGGAATTATTTAGAAAAACCTCAAATTCCAGGGTTTGACATTGAACAAAAATTAACCGAATCAGAATTAAAATTACTAGTAGATTCAAATTCGAAACTAAATCCAAAATTAGATTTTATTAAAAAAGTCTGTATCTCGGCCCAAACTGTAATTATCAGACAACTGACAAACAAATTATCAACTGCAATTATTGATAGAAATATTCAATCTATAGGTCTTTCTGGTGGTGTTTCTGCCAACCCAATGCTACGAAAATATATTCAAAACGTTGATTCAAATTTACCACTTTTATTGCCTCCAATGAGTTTGACTGGCGATAACGCAGTTATGATTGGACTAGCTGGTCTGAGTAAATATTATCAAAACCATAAAATCCAGTAGCCAGTAAGCATTTCTGTTGACAACTAAATTTATCTTCATTAAAATCCACCTAATCCATAAAACAGATTTTGCTCGTCAAAACAGTTAAATATGGTAAACTCAAATTATAATATATATTATATATGTCAACTTTAAAGAAAATTATTTTAGGCGCCGCTTTAGGTGTATTTATGTTCGTTGCTGTAACAGCTCTTGGTAATGTTGGAGCTACAGCTCAAGGAATCCCACAAGTTTGTCCTAGCACTGGATGTCCAGTAACTGGAGACTCAGATTTGTCAGATGCAGATCAGGGAACAATTGCTGATTTCATTTTGGGAATAGCTAGCTTTGTAACCTTTATCGTTGGTGCACTAGCTGTGTTATTCTTGGTATATGGAGGTTTCCTATTCGTAGTTAACCCAGGTGGTAATGATGATAATGCTAAAAAAGGTCAAACTATTGTTAAAAACGCTTTGATTGGATTAGTATTAGCAATCGTAGCCTATACAATCGTCAGCCTTATCGGAGGACTGGTAGGATCTACTGGTGTTGTCGATATTGGTGGAGGTAATAATTAGAATTAGTTTTACCAGAATTTAACCACCCTTCGGGGTGGTTTTTTGTTGTCTTTTGGGCTTGACAAAAGCCTCTTTTTAGGCTATTATATAAGAGGTAAACGTAATTTTTAATTGGGGATTGTATAATGAAAAACGTAAAAATTTTTCTACCTATTGTTTTTTTGGCTCTTTTTTCTGTATCTTCTCCAGCACTTGCTGGGCATAACCAGAAAGGGAAGCCCTTCTCTGGGTTCGGAAACTCAGGCCGAGTGCAGAAGCCTTCTTTTGGCAATTCAGGGCGAACGAGAAAGCCAAAATTTGACAACGCTGGTCGGCACTGCGCCGATGGCGGCAAAGGCTGCCCCTTCGTCTTTGAAGGGCGGAATTCCAACAAAACAATTCGGATTTTGCCAAGAAGGGAAGAAACTGTCGAGCGTTTTTTTCCAAAAGGGGATATTGATTCCCCGCCCGATGTTATTATTATCCAAGGGAAGGAATACAGAAGAGCTGACTAAATTTAGCTTCTTCCGCCCTTTCCTATATGCTACTTTGAATAAAGGTAGCATTAATTTTATGTGTTTTTTTGACAAAATTGATTAAATCAGATAGATATTAGTTCTAAGGTTTTATTTTGATTTTATTTTAGGAGCTTTTCGATGAAACTTACAAAATCAATCCTTGCCCTCTTGTTTACAGCTGGAATCACACTACCTTCCATTCTACTTACTACTTCAGTAAATGCTCACGAACGACGTGAAAATTACTTCTCGATTTATTCGAGTTGTATGGATCGGAATAACAACCACCAATGGTGTGAGAACTATGCTCACAACCTAAAAAGAAGGCAGCAAAAAAGCCGCCGAATTCGCCGGAGAGTTTTTAATCGAAGAAGAGGAGTTTTTAGACAAAAAGATTGCTTTTACCGACATGGTACAAGGTATTGCCCAACTGAGCATCGCCGTGTGATTCACTCACACAGAAAACGACCTAGTAAGCTGAAGAGGATTCTGCTTAGCTCACTATTTGACGCACTTTCAAATAGAGATAGATACTATCGAGTAAGTAGAGACCAGCAGTACAATAGATTCTATTCTCGGAATAGGTACATCGGACCCTATGAAAGCAATCGTACATACGATGAAAACTGCTATTTCGTGATCGATGATGCTGGACGATATCACGTATTCAGGGCTCACAACCGGGCTCATGTAATTCACTAAGCTAAAACTGTGACTAGTGAGTTGAACACACAGCCAAAGCCGCATCTATCTAGATGCGGTACTTTTTACCTCTCTCTATTGAAAATCAATTCCCACCACATCAAGGGATTGCTTTTTTCTACAATTTTTTCTTCTGGAATATAGTTTGAATCAGGATTGTTAACCTCACCTTCGATCAAACTGGTATCAATTACTATCTCACCGCGTTTTTTAAAATCCTCTTCTTTGGCAAATTTTTCTTTGAACAAATCACTATTGTAATAGTCTTTGTTGTTGCGGCTATCTTCATTTTGTTGTCTCAGAGTATCTAAATTAAATGCTTTTTTATCCACCTCTCTCTGGATATCATCTAATCTATATAGTTGATAAACATTAACAAAAATTCCTAGCAACAAGAAAACGTGCACCATAAACATTACAATTGGTAAACGAAAGAATTCTTTTAGATTCATATTTGAATTAAAAAATATATTCACCCAATTGGCAAGTATGTATAACTATGTCTGTTCTCAGACTGCCCTCTGCCCATGACTATTTTTGGGAGAGGGCATATTATTGTTGCTGTCACCTATCCCTATTTCTATAGTAGAAGTGTTCTAATAAATAGTATTTAATTTGTAAGTTAGCCTATTTAATATCTTCTCAAAGCACTTATTTAATATAATCCATAATTTCATCTTCTGATTTAACCCAAATTAAATCTCTTTTTTTGAGCCAGGTTTTTTGTTTTTTTGCCAAAGAAATATTAGCTGTTTTTAATTTTGGAATAATGCCATCTTTATCTATGTCACCAGACAGATACTGGCTAACTATTTTATACTCCAGCCCTAATTCATTTAGCCTATCACTACTTAAATCTAATTGATTTACTTCATCCATCAGCCCTTGGGAAAACCTTTCTTCTAGCCTGCTGGTGATTTTTTTCTTTAATATATCTTGGTCAATTTTAATAGCAAAATTATATGTTTTCCTAAACTCTGGTATTGAGATTATATCCGCATTGCAGAAATCATCTTGCTGTCTCATTAACCAATTTACCAGTCTACGCAAATTATGAAAATCTGAGTTATTAAGACTGCCAGAATTGGGCCTTATATTTTTTAATGAATTATATTTATTTTGGAGAGTTTCTAGATCTAATTGTTCCAATTCTTTTTTGGTTTTTTGAAACTGTTTTTCCTGCGACTCGCTTAGATTGGCTAATTCATATTTATTAATAATACTATCTGCGTACATGCCAGTACCTCCTGTTAAAATTATATATTTTGGAATATTAGGGGTAGAACAAACCTTGTTAAAATCTAATAAAAAGTTTTTTAATGAATAGCGTTTTTTTGGGTCAACAAAATCAATCAAATGGTGCTGGATACCTTTATAAATATATTTACCATAGACCCACTTACCTTCTACCTTACCGGTACCAATATTTAGCCCCCTGTAGATTTGACGGGAATCACAATTAACCACCCAAGCTTCGCCAAGTTTTTTGGCTAGGCTAACTGCCATTTCAGATTTGCCGCTGCTAGTTTGACCTAACAAAGTAATTAATGTTGTTTGAGGCATAAATAAACCCCCTTAGAATATTTCTTTTGGGGGAGGTTGAGGAGCTTGAATATATTTCAATTAATTCAAACTGAGTAACCAGGACAATAATGTGTCTAGGTCATATAATATAGACATATAATGATAATTATGTCAACCATGCTAACACCATATAATTGACTAGACCTTGTAAAACTCATAGTATTTCTAATTATGAAAAAGCAGACCAAATATATTTTTGTAACAGGTGGAGTTGTTTCTGGGATTGGTAAAGGAATCGCTGCAGCATCCATAGGATTGATACTGAAATCGGCTGGATATAATGTTGACGCTATAAAATTTGACCCATATTTGAACATTGACCCAGGGACTATGTCACCTTTTGAACATGGTGAAGTATATGTATTAGATGATGGTTCTGAAACAGATTTGGATTTAGGCCACTATGAAAGATATTTGGATGTTAATTTGACTGGATCTTCTTCAGTAACAGCTGGAAAAATATATGACAAAATTATCAAAGGTGAGCGAGAAGGGTCTTTTCTAGGTAAAAATGTTCAGCTAATTCCCCACGTAACTAACCAAATTAAAGAAGCTTTTGTAGAGAACAATAAAGATTATGATATCCGAATAATTGAAATTGGTGGCAGTAGCGGCGACATGGAAGGAGAGATATTTTTAGAAAGTTTCCGTCAATTCAAAACCCAAAATCCCTCCGACGTTTACCATGTTCATTTAGGATACATTCCTTTTTTGGCCTGCAGTGGAGAATACAAATCTAAACCGATGCAGAGATCAATTCGGGAGTTACTACGCAGCGGCTTGCAGCCTGATTTATTAATTTGCCGATCAGAAGCAACCAGCGAGAGACCATTGAACAAAGAAGTCCTCGATAAAATCGCCCTATTTAGTAACCTCAAACCAGAAAATGTAATTAGCCTACCCGATTTAGATAGTATATATTCGGTTCCAGTTTTTTTGAAAAACACAACTATTGCTCAAAACCTTTCTAATTTCATTGGTAAAAAAGTCGACTTTAATTTGCCTAAATTCTATGCAAAATTTGACCATCTCAACCAGAATAAAAACTGCAAAGTTGGTTTGGTTGTAAAATATACCAGACTAGAAGATAGCTATTTATCTGTGATAGAAGCCCTCAAAGCAGCTTCGGTTGATTCTGGATACAATTTGGAGATAAAATTAATTGATAGCAGCAGTGATGATTTAATTGATCAGATTGATGAGGTTGATGCAATTATTGTCCCTGGAGGTTTTGGCAGGAGAGGGATGGATGGGAAAATAAAAGCCATTAAACATGTTAGAGAAACTAAAAAGCCATTTTTGGGAATTTGTTTGGGGCTGCAGATGGCGGTTATTGAATTTGCTCGAAATGAGTGTGGACTGGATGTATATTCTAGAGAGATGTTTGATGAGGATGGGAAAACTAAGAAAATTAACAAAGACATGATTGTTGATTATATGATTGGCCAAGAAGATATTCGCAAAAAAGGAGGAACCATGAGGCTTGGAGGGTATGATTGTCAGTTGGAAAAAGGAACAGAAATTGCAAAATTATTTGGAAACTCTACCAATATTAGAGAGAGACATAGACACAGATTAGAAGTTCAAAATCAATTCGTACCTGATCTAGAAAAAAATGGAATGAAAATTAGTGGTAAGTTCTTTTTTGATAAAAAATCAAAAGAATATTTGGTGGAGATGATTGAGCTAGAAAAATCAAAACACCCTTACTTTGTAGCTACTCAATCACACCCAGAGTTTTTGTCTCGCCCACACAAACCTCACCCACTATTTGTTGGATTAATTAAATCTATTAAAAAATAATAAGACTGCCTATTCCAAGATTGCATTTGTAAATTGGATTCCGAAAGCTTTACACCAAATAACGACTGCGTAATCAAACTTTTCAAATTCCGCCTGTGAAACTCTGTAGCTTTGTTTTCCTTCAAATTTATCTAATGGACCTAATTCTAAGAATGTGTCTGGGTCTGTATCAACCCCTCCAATAGCACCTCCAATATTTTGCTCACTTACTAACCAGACATACAGATCTGGGCCATCAGGATTAGTTTCAAAATCTTCTGCAAATTCAACAAAAACATCTTGACCAGTTTTATTAATATTGACACCCCCACTTCCATAATGAATTGGATCTAAATTCACAAATCTTCCCGATTTTATAGTTTCTCCAGAATTTATAAAGTCATCATTTTGCACCAATCTGGTTTCTGCATTTTCTCTTTCGGTAATAGCTTTTGATAAAGTATTTCTATACCAAACAAAAACCCCCAGACCAATTATAATTACCAATACTACCAACACAGCTGCAATATATTTTTTTGATTTCATACTAAGGTTGAAAATGCCAGAGATAAAATTATAGGTCAAATCAAAATTTTTTTATTAAAAAGAATACCTCGAAAAAAGTATTTGACATTACCTTTTTTTTATGCTATATTGGTTTTTATCAGTCAGAGGAATTAGCAAAAATCTTAACAAAAAACTTGTCTTTTTGGTGTGTTGTTTTGTTAAGAAAACACGGTTTCACAAATTTGTGTTACCTACTAGCTTCTTTGACTGAGTTTACACAACTTATCTCT
>CALIJC010000008.1 GCA_938017575.1 uncultured Patescibacteria group bacterium | reverse complement strand
AGGTATGAACACAGGTATTGGAGATAGTGTAAATTTAGGTTGGAAATTAGCATATGTTCTCAAAGGTATTTACAAAAAAGACCTATTGGATACATACTCTCTGGAAAGGACTAGATTTGCAAAGGGATTATTAAAAACAACTGATAGAGCTTTTAGCACATTGGTTAATGGTAGCACATTTTCTAAATTTTCATTGAATTATATAATGCCAGTCTTGTTTGGGGCTATGAGTAATTTAGGATTTTTACAAAAAGTATTTTTCCAAAGAATTTCTCAAATAGATATAAACCACCACACCTCACCAATTTCTAACGGCAGACTTGGAAATCTAAAAGGTGGTGATAGATTGCCATATTTTGAATTTACTGACGAAGATAACCAAAAGACCAATTCATTTAAAAAAATGAGAACTTCGAATCAAGTTTTATTTTATTTTGGCGACCAGGATCTAGACAACGATGTAGAAAACCTTGATATTATTAGAATAAAAGATGAAAAAATTAGAAAAGAATTAAAAATTAAAAAGGATGGATATTTATTTGTCAGGCCTGATATGCACATTAGAGATTGTGGTGTTATTTAATCAATATGAAAAAAATTCAATCAGTGTTTAATATTTGGAAAAAGAATCAAAATTACCAATTTACAAATAAGTATTATTTAGCGTATTCTACTAGACAGAATTATGAGTTAGAAAGAATTAGTTACAAAATAAAACAAGCCAAGGATTTGGGATAGATTTTGTTTAGACTGTGCTAACTTTCTCAAGACTCTCTACAATTGAAAGTAGATCAGACTCAATTGTTTTTACAATGTTTAACAGATATATCTCTCCATCAGATAGTCTTAGAGCTCTTTTCTCTCTTTTATATGTTTCAACACTATTGTTGTACTGCTTAGTGATTATTTCAAATTCATTATCATCTAATGTAATATCAACTTTATTTTCAATTTCAGAAACTATTTCAATTAAATCATTAATACTGCTGGAATCAACTACACTAGAAATATCATATTTTTGATCTTTAAAATTATTAGTATACTCAATAATATTATCAAGATTTGTTATCGCTTTTTTAGTGAAATCTGTTGATAATTTTCCACTACCCTCTTTGGAAAAATTGGATTTATCTCTTTGGTTATTTTCAGCAATTAAGTACTTCTGTAACCTGGAGAGAGAGTTTTGGAATGAAATTATTTCAGTTTTGAAAGCTTCACGCCTCTGAAGCTCCTTGCTGATTAAATCCCTACTATTTGGAATATTTTGCATTTTTGTTTTTGTTATTTTATTAATTATACCATTAATACAAGCTTTATGCAAAATTTTGGTTTTGCTGTCTTTATTTCTATTTTAGTTATCAATATAATAAAAAAAATGACGCCATTTAACGACGCCATGCTGCTGTATTCTGTATTATCCAAGAAAAAAACTAATCAATTTATCAGAGTCATTATTACCTAATATTATAATTTTAACTAATTTTGTAGATTTAGATAGCAAACTATTCTCTAATTCTTTTTATCAAATTAGTTGTACTGTAAACCTGACTATCGACTGGATTCATTTCATAATCAACCTCTGGCATAATAATTGTCTCTGTGGCTCCAAATTCATCACTTACTTTCTTATTAGTGATTTTCTCAAATGAATCAATATTACTGCGATGAATTGCCCAATAATCTGGACTCAGGCCCAGAATAAGCTTTGAATAATCTGCAAAAGGTGTGCCTACAAACTCTTCATCATCATGACCTGTTACTAAATCAACAACAAACTCTGGTTTACTGTCTATGACAGGTGTCCAGATAATTTCAGCTACATCTTTAGCTCTTTGAGTCCAGTCCAACACGGGTCTAACTGACCCACCATTTTCAGGATTATAAGATTTTTTACGTGCATTGATTGAATTGCCATCAACCACCACACAGAGCTTTAGAGATCTATAATTATCTCTGAATTCTTCATATGTTATTTCTTTCTTACCAAGTATAGCTTTTACACCCATTAATTTAACATTTCGCAAGTACCATTTATGACAGGGATGCATTAAATCGTATACCCCTGTTACAAATATAGTTTTGTAACCCATCTCTTTCCAAATGGTTAGAGTAGAACTCAACTTTTGATAACTTCCATTTTCTTTAGGGTTGATAATTAATTCTTGCCTATTATTATATGTATTAAATAGACTAAATGCATTACTCATTTCTAGTATAAAAATAATATACAGCACTACTAACAAAGCATATAACACTCATCATGGCAAATAACCAAGCAAAACTCGAAATGTAAACAATGTAACTACCTATTATCGCCCCTACTCCATCAGTTATGTAATAAAGGCTTTCTAACTTTGCCCAGCCCCCTGCTTCTTTGTTTTTTTCTAGGCTACGTGTATACTCTTTATCAAAAGGAGGGTCTGTAATTCCCCAGCCAATTCCGAGCAGTATCTGAGCTAGTATCAAATCAGGTATGTTTTTTACAAACAAATAAGACAAAAATGTTAACCCAATAATTATATACCCAGCGATAATTAATCCATGAGTGATTTTATATTTATCACTAACCCACCCAGAAACCAAGGTTACAACTGCAGCTACCAAGCTAAACACAGCAAAGGTAAAACCGATTAGTAGTACATTTTCTGTGAAATTCTCAACAAAGAGGGCATACAAAGGCCCAACCATTGTACTAGCGATTACCACAAGTCCGTTTGTGATTAAAAGAACTCGGAGGGTATTTTTTTTGACATTTTTAGTCATATAGTATTAATTTATTTTCTTTTGCTTGGCTATTCTATGCTTTAGCTTTAATATAATATAAACTACCGGGATGAAAACAGCTAGAACTAGTAAAACACTTTCAACTGGCTCAATTATTTTGCTAATATCAGTCCAATTTTCACCTAAATTGTAGCTAATTGAGAGGATAATAATAAACCAAATACTAGCACCAAATGTATTATAAAATATGAACTTTTTATAATCAGTTTTGAGACTACCTGCCGGAAATGATATCCAACTTCTAACCAGTGGGATGAACTGGCAAATAATCAGCGAGGGATAACCATATTTTTTAAAAATATTCTCAGCTTTTTCGAGGTTTTCTTCTTTGAATCCAAAATATTTTCCTCTTTTTATCAGAAACTCTCGGCCTTTGGTTCTACCAAGCCACCAAATAAAACTGATTGAGATTATGTTTCCGGCGATAGCTGCTAGAAACACTAAAATTGGATTAAACCTACCTTCACTAATTAAAAAACCAGAAAAACCCAAGATAACTTCACTAGGGATTGGAGGAAATATAGACTCTAACAATGTACCGATAAAAATTCCAAAATAACCAAAATTCTCGATTATTTCTTTAAAAACTTCGAATAGATCTAATAGATTCATTTAGTTAATTCTATCTATTTTTTTGCTCGTTGGCAAATCTAATCGATCCAAGCACAACTAAAGCAGCAGTGTAAATCAATAGCACTGTCAAAGAAACTCCCAAACTAAAAATTGTAACTGAATTTAATTCTGGCAAACCTGTATAAAATATATTCCTAACGAAATCAACACCATAAGTTAATGGGATAGCTCTGGAAGGCCAAAACAAGTACCAAGGTAGGTCTTTTATTGGAGAAAATGAACCTGCTAGAAAATACTGTGGTAACAACAACAAAGGAAAAACACTATTGATGAATTTAGTATCACCTAAAAATGACATTACAAAAATTCCAAAAGCCCCACCCATTATTCCAACAATAATTCCAGTGATTGCTAGACCAATAATTTGGGTAAATGTAAAACTTACTCCCAGGAGCAATCCAAAAAGTATAATAAAAACACCTTGTAGAAACGCAGTCCCCATCTCACCAAAGATTTTACCCAAAATTATACTAATTCTAGAAATAGGTGCGACGAATAATTCTTGCGTAAGGTTTTTATCGTAGTCCTGTTTCAAAGAAATCACACCTGAGGCGACTGTTGAAAACCAGGTTTGTGCAAACACTCCCGTTAACACAAAAGTTATAAAATTAAAACCTGCTGGATCAGATAGATTACTATCCAAACTCCCACCCAAGGCTCCAATGAATATAATTGGAAAAACAGCTGAAAATAACAATCTAGACGGGTTTTTGACGTATTTTATGCCATCACGAAATGCTATAGATATGATTGCGTTTATTTCATTTTTTATCACCATATTAGATATTTTTTAGTTTTGGATTGGTAAAATCTTTATTTATTCTGAGATAGAAATACACTATTATACTCAACATGTACAATGTTCCAATGATTATGAAAATACTGAATTGAATTTCTGCGTATCTACTAATAAACCCTGAATATACCAAAATCGCACTAGAAAATAGTCTAGTGAACAAACTAGTTAGTGAATTTAAAGCAGCGCGATTATTGTTTTTGATTGTGTTATTTAACGAAACTATCATTTCAGCGTCCAGATATCCGTATGCTGTGAATGAAAGATACATAAACAACAATGCCATGAAAGATTGGGAAATACTCACAACACATGCTAATATTCCTCCAGTTATTAAGATAATATATAATGGCTTTATTTTGACTTTTTTAGATGCCCAGACACCAATTACCTTAAACAGAACAGATAACCCTGTTATGATACCATACCATGCCAGTGGGACACCCCAAATAACGTATAGAGGATTAAAGAACCATTTAAAACTAAGGAAGAAACCTGAAGTGATTGTAATGATGGTAATAATATTTTGTAATTTCCTCGATGAAAAGATTTCTTTTTTGATATTCACAAGTTCCTGAGAAACGTGCTGCGTTTTAGGATTGTAGGCTTTACTATTATCTGTTTTGATGAAAATTGTAATAATTGCCGACAATATAAAAAATATTGATGTTAGCATTATTGGGAGTTTATTATTATAAACATACAAAAATGCTCCAGATGTGATTCCAGCTAATTGGGTCACGGTTGCCATTATTTTGTTATTTTTGTAATCTGTATCAAATTTTTTGGAGATACTATGAAGGAGCGCAACATCACTACCTGAAATCAAAGATGTTCCAATTCCAGCGCCTGTTAATAAAATATAATAAATCCAAAGATCTAAATTGAAATATAGACCCATAATTGAAATTCCTGTTAATAAACTACCTAAAATTACTGACAATTTATGAGAATACCTATCCCCAATAACACCTGTTGGTAATTCAGTGGCTACAACAACGATAGAATACCAAGCAATAATATTGAAAACAGAAGACTCGGTAAGCCCTAATTTTATCATATAGTCTACCAGAACCGCAAACCAAAAAACAGGTGAACGAAAAATCGTAGCAATGTTAAATAACTTGAGATTGTTTAGTTTCATATAGCGGCGTCTTTTTTATTTTCTCTATCTAATAATCCAATATAGGCTTCTTCTAGAGTTGGCTGAACCATTTTGAATTCAGAAAGTGGAGTTTTTAGATTTTTAACTATCTCCTGCCCTTCTCCGGCATTTTTTACATCAATTTCTAAGCCCCCTGATTCAAGTTTTTTATATTTTATACCTTTATTGGTTAACTCGTTTTCTAGTTTTAATTTATCTTTACTTTCCAAGACTAAAAAGTCATTGGTTAATCTGTGTTTGATTTTCTTTGGTGTGCCTTCTAAAAGAATTTTTCCTTTGTTGATTATAATTACTTTATCACAACCTTCCGCCTCATCAAGATAATGTGTAGTTAAAAATATAGTTGTTCCTTTTTGATTTCGTATAAGATTTAGATATTCCCATATATTTCGTCTACTAATTGGATCTAAACCGGTGGTTGGCTCATCTAAAAAAAGAATTTTTGGATTGTGAACTAGAGATCGAATCACCTCTAATTTCCTTTTCATTCCACCTGAAAGTGTTTTGACAGGTTTGTGTAAAACTGCTGATAAATCTACTAATTTTGCTAGTTCTTCGACATTTTCTTTGTATGCTTTTGGCATCAGTTTGTAGAAAGGTCTAAAATTATAAATACCGTAAATTCCGGCATGAACTCTGATGTTTTCTTCGCAGGTAAGCTCTTTGTCTAGCGAGGGTTCTTGGAAAATTATCCCAATTTCTTTTCTGATTTCTTTTTCTTGGGTTAGCAAATCAAATCCATTAATAATCACATCTCCACTTGTTTGATTTAAAGACGTTGTGAGAATTGAAATTGTTGTTGTTTTACCTGCTCCATTAGGTCCTAAAAAGGCAACAAAACTACCTTGTTCAACATCAAATGAAATTCCGTCAACTGAGTTTTTATCAGCTTTTTTGTATTTTTTTACCAGGTTATTAACTCTAATTGATTTTGAGTCCATAAGTACATATTTAGCACATATTTATGTTATTGTAAATACTTGGTAAATTCAACCATTCTGTAAAGCCTTGGTTAGATTTTTTCTCTCGAACCTACTTTACACTTATGTCGATAAATGGAGCTGATGATGTGTCTACGGTCATGTTTGTTACTGAATGATCAATTAATCCTGATGGGATATTTGCGACCAAAAATTTGATTTGGAAAGGAGAGTCTCCAGTAGGATCGATTCCATTAATGTCCGGCTCTAATGAAACCACAGCTTGGCTAGTACCATTGGCTAAATTGATTGGAGCTACTAAGCCGTTTGGCAAGTTCTGTAGAAAATCTTCACCAGGTAAATTTGGAATATTTCCAGCAGCATTATAACCGCTAAAATTATCACCAGAATTAGCTATTGCAAATCTTCCAGTTGTTAGTGCATTACCTTCGTAAACTGCCCAGCCTTCATACACCCAACCATCAGACAAAGCTGGTAAATTCAAACTAGCAGCCGGAGGATTTCCAGGGATTGCAAACCACAAACCAGAATTTTCATTACCTGCTGGATCATCTGAAGGAGTTCCTAAAATATACTGACCATTTGCAGTAGATAAATCAACAGCACTAAATAATAATCTACCACCCGCGCCACTGGCAATTTCAGCAGCAACTACATTAGACGGAACGCTATCAGCATCATCTTGAGGCTCGATTGTAATTGCAATTTTTTCTATTACCATACCGTTTGCATTTACTTGTAGAGTGTTACCGGGAATAACTGAACCATCTAAGTTTATAAACTCACCTTGAGAATTAATGTTAAATTTTCCTATTGAGATTTTTTCAGCTCCACTAATGATCCAGCCTTCATAGTGACCGACTGTGAGGGGTTCGAAATTCGTCTGACCCAAAGTAAAACTGGTCATTGTGTCAATCTCAGTCTCAATAGTTGTATCAATTACAGGCTCGATAACTTCTGTAGGGGTTATATCATTTTCATCAACATTTCTGTTAATTGAATTCATGTCGATAAGTCCTTGGCTGGAGATGTAATACAGTACTCCAATTACTATTGCTAGCACTAATAATATTGTAGCGTTGATTTTTTTATTCATAAGATAAATTTTAATTTTGTTTGCATGATTGTCAACTTGACAAAATCACCCGGATATGAAAGTTCTTGTGTATTAATCGAGTTAATGGCTAGACAAATTATCAAAATATTACTTTTGGGTGCGGTATTTTTTACTTCAGTAAATTCTGGAGTTTTTGTTGATGCTAGTAAAAATGATTTATTTATTAGCGAAGTTGGATTTATGGGAAGTTCCACTGGCGGTGGACATGATAAATGGGTAGAGATTTTTAACCCTACCCTCGACACTGTTGATTTGAATAAATATAAACTGATTTCTGGAACTCAAGGTCTTCCTGTTGACTTGTTTGGGACTTTGAACTCTGGTTCGTCATTAATTGTTAGCACTACTAGGAACGGAACTGACACAATTTTTAACTACACAGGAAATGTGACCCAACAAGCTTCTTGGAATCCTATGAGTTTTTTGAGTAGAAACAGCGGCACTAAACACATTACTATCTCACTTACAAAAAATGGTAATGCTATTTCCAATATTAATTATGGTAATGGATTTATTAACTCTATTGTAAGCAATTATGGCGAGTCTAAAGGTTCAATTGAATGCAATGAGTTTGGGAATTGTTGGGCTGCCTCAAGTATTTTTTATCCTGGAAATTATGGCACACCTGGTTATGTTAGTTATGTTACTGTGGTCCAACCAGCACAGATTGAACCAGCTCCTGTGATAGCTGAAACACCCGCTCCGTCACCAATCCAAACTTCTCCTACTATACAATCACCGGTCCTAAGCCCAATCGCTGAAACCGTCAAACAATTAGAGCCAGCTATTTCCAGCGATCCTACCCCCAAATTATCTAAAAACCCTGAGGTGGTTGCTGGGCTGCCAATATTAAACAACCAACCACAATTAGCTCCTACAGAAATATTAACCTTGGAGACAACTACAGATTTGAAACCAGTAGCGCAATTAGAAAGTGTTGCAGTTGAAAAATATTCTGAACCAATTACTGCAACTACCCCTATCAAGGCTGTTAACAATGCAGTGAATGTATCAGTTACTCTTACTGCTACACCTGCCGTATCAACTTATAGCAATGAAAAATCTCAACTTACAAACATCCAAAAACCTTTTGTTGAATTGCAAGTTGCTGCTAAATCAGAAATTTATGCAATTCAAGAACTTAATCTCTCACCTTTGGATTACTCAGATTTTATAATTTTGCTAGTCACTTGTATCTATATAGAGTTTTCTAAACAAAACAAAGAGGTTCTAAATCTGATAAAATATAACTTTTTTGAACAAAGTTAAATTAACAATATAGCTAATCATTCGTTTAATGAATTTGCGGCTTGGGAAGTGTTGAAGCTAACAAAGAAGCTTTGATTAATTTACAAAACCAGGACTAGATATTACAATCAAGAATATATTTATTATATCAGCAGAAATTGTAGAGAGAAATTAACGAGAAAGGTTACTCGATGGTTAAACTTTGGCTAATTAATAATTCATGGGCGATAATAAACCACCTTTTTTTGACTTTATTTTAATTATCAAAAACTATTTTTTTATGATTGATATAGTTCAGGGATTTGAAACTGTAAAAGCAAAATACAACTCCCGCCAAGCAAACCCAGAATTTATTAAAAAATTTGGACACATATTTAACAAAACTAGACTGGGAACAACTTTCACCCCCGAGAGGGTAAAAGATCAGAAAAAATCTTTGGAAATGCTAAAAATAATGGTGGAGGATTTAGGTATAATTGATATTAGATTAGGAATTCGATGGAATAGAACACAACCAGAAAAAGCAGAGCAAATTACCCTGGATTATTACAAACCTTTTTTAGATTATTTATTCCAGAAAAATATTAATTTATGTTTATCCATTGGACCTTCCAAAGCTCCAAGATGGCCTGAAACTCATATCCCAAACTGGGTGTTTGAAAAAACCACCTGCCCTGTAGAAGGGTGTGTACTCGATATGGACTCGGAATTTTCACTGATTGCAATAGAATATTACAAAAAATTAGTTACCAAATTAAAGAAAACTATACCAAAGAAAAACCTAGATAATATCTCATTCCAAATAGAAAATGAATGTTTTAACAAGTTTGGAAAATATAGATGGTCTTTTAGTTATGATTATTTAGAGAATTGCGTTGATATAACCAAAGATACTTTTCCAGAAAATAAAATCCTATTTAGCACCTCAGGATCTCGCAAAGCTAAACCGATTTTTGAATTTATGAAAGGAACTGGTTACAATATGTGTAACTTTATTCTCAGTTTGAATTATTATTATCTATATGACACAAATTATGGCTCAAAGTTATCTTTTATGGTTGATGATTTTGTTCGCAGTGGTAAATGGTCACTTTCTAGAATCAAAAAAAATGCTAGTATGAATAATTTAGAACTAGAGATTGGAGAGGCTCAGATGGAACCCTGGAAAAAACATACCCAGCCAGGTAATTCGGTTCGATCCCTACGTTTTGTTTTATTGAGGTGCTTACAAGCCAAACCAATAGACCAGGATTTATTCATAATTAGACTTTGGGGGATTGAAGAATTACTAAAAAAACAGTTGGCAAACAAACTAAATAGTGAACACAAAGAAATGATTGAATTAATAAAGCAAATTAATCGTGTTTGAACTGAGGTTTGATTTCGTTTACAGGGTTATCCAGATCATATCTTTTCCTGTTTCCATCCAGTACTCTTTTCAA
>CALIJC010000007.1 GCA_938017575.1 uncultured Patescibacteria group bacterium | reverse complement strand
CTTTATTAGAATTAGTCTGCTGATAGGTTTCAAATGTAATTTTGTAAAAACACTTGAAAAATCGATAATAAATGTATCAAGTTTATATGAGACAACATCGATTACTTGTAAATATGTGTATAAGTACCAATAAACAAAGCTGGTTTTCATTAAATCCACCTCCACGAATTCATTCAGGGTGCTATTACTAGCAGGTTTGGAGGTTTTTGTCCAGAGATATTTTAATCAAACTAATTTTCTTTCTCAGCAGTCTATAGTTTCTCGTCTCTTTCTTTGATAAATGCTGCCACAATTAATGAGATAATGACACCACTAAAAACAGTCTTTACCCAAGTTGAAATAGGGTAGGCATATCTCACTACTGGCTCTTCATAGGCTTTTAGTAACTCATCAATCTGATCATCGCTATATTCAGCCTCAATGAATAATAACTCAGCTCTATCTCTCTGCTCGGTAAAGAAATCTGGCTGAATCAGTGTTGTTGTAGCAAAAATACTTGCGATACTAATTATCCCAGCAAAAAAGCTTGTTAGAACTCCAACTAACGCTCTTTTGGAATAGTTACTAGATTTGGCAATACGCACTGCTGCAATAGTAACCCCGATTTGGACTAGTAAACTCAGTAGTGTAATAATTATCTGATTATCGTTTGTGTACCATTTGGTCAGTAACAAAATAACATTTAAAATAAATAACCCAAACCACAAAACAACCCCATATTTAGTTGTAGTTTTTAACAAACCATAATTGTTGTCATCTTCATATACTTTGCTCATAGAATCGGAGAATCCAAGGTTTTTTAAAAGTAGTCAAATATTTGACAAAACCAGAAAAACATGCAATTGCTAGAGAGTTCTTTGAACACACTTGAGGAAAATAATGGAAGATTCAAATGAAGATGTCAAAGAAATAGCAGCTATAATCATATTTAGCATTTTAGCACTATTTCTATTTTTACTCTTTACAGTAGTGTTATTTCAATCAGCCCATCCGTTAGTAAGACTAGTGGTATTTTGCTTTTCAATGGGTGGAATAATCTACTTTAACGAATACACTGAAAAAGAATTCCAAATCATTTTGGAACTTTGGACACTATATTTTGAGATACTAATAGTTGTTCGATTATCATGGTTTTATCTAATATCCACAAACCTTCTAATCGGAATGTTGATTGTACTTGTTTTATTTTTTGTATTTTTGTACATTAATATAAAATTTGATATTTTATTCGAAGATGTAGGAAAATTTAGCTCAAAAAACTACATATTTTTCTATGGAGACGAATATCAAGAAGTTATTGTAGATGCTAAAAAATATTTACTCAGTAGATATAAATATGGCATTAAAAGTATTCTGGCTAATAGGTTAGCTAAAAGCCAAATCGCCTCTTATGTGAATGATTTTATAAATAATAAAAATGTTCACATTGGGGATCAAGCAACTCTAATAAAACTAGCAATTGAAATCATTAAAAAACTAGATGAAGAATATGAATCTAGGGATTGGGTAAATAGTATTAAAAAGCCAAAAGCTAAACAAGTTGGAAAAAAATTAACCTACACACAACCCAAACAAAATAGTGTAGCTAATAAGAAATCTAATACAAGCGTAGTTGATACTTCGCAAAAAGTTAAACAAAAATACCAGCCACCTGCAAAAACAGCAACAAGAGTAGCTAGGATATACAGGCAGGTTGGTCAAAAAGCTAAGTCCAATGTTGTTTATCAGCCAAATGAGATTGATATACAACCTTCTGAGTCAGTGTCTCCATATAGTAAATTAGAATATACTTATGGTCGGTATAATTTATATCGAAACACTGTTAAAGAATTCCTTGATTTTGTTATCAACCAACATAGTCTCAAAATAAAAGACTATTTTCAACAGATGAAGCCAATGGAGTCATTCTTTCTGGTTGCTGCTACTGGGTTAGGCAAAACTGTAGCAACCCCAATTTTTCTACTTCACCAAAGAATGGAGATAATTAATCTAAATTCAGAGTTTAGTCCAAAAGTTTGGGTAGTTGTTCCCAAAATTCCGATTGCGATTTCTGAAGCTCAACATTTAAATGAGCTTTTTCATGAGTATCTTGAAACTAGTAATAATTCTAGTAACAAAGCTTTAACCAACCTGTTCGGTTATAGAACCTCTGTTGAAACCAAAAACCCTAATGCGCCGATTCAATTTATTACCACTGGTGTGCTTCCTTTGTTAGCAAATAGCGGTGAGTTGAGCCCAGTTTTTGACAGAGTTGTGATTGATGAAGCTCATCAAACCTTAGAGGCTGATGAGTCAGTGGAACTCAGTTTAATCAAGCTCTGGAGTCAGGGAATTGTTGTAGACTATATGTCTGCGACAGTTGAAACGACTAATTTAGCCCAAAAGCTAAATACCAGTATTGTTCTCGCTGATAAATCCAGATTTGTTAATTTTTACCACAATACCAAAAAAACTCTGCTAGAGTCAATAACTGACATTATTGAAAATACATTAGGTAGATATAACCCGGATAGTCGATATTTTCCGTCTCAGAATGTAATGAGTTGTGAGAAAGTTAGTCAAATTCATGAGGGCACAAATGCCATTGATAGAGCTAGTGGAATGTTAATTGTTGTGAATTCATTTGCTGGTAAAAACAGCGATGTCAACAATGTGCAAAAGACAATTAACTCCATTTGCGGCCGATATGGTATCAAAATTCTAAAATTTGCGGGTGCGATTCAACGAAATCCTAAACTCTACAAAAAATTTAAGAGTGATATGGAAAAAATTGAATCAAACTGTGACAAGTATGTAATTATCAGTACCAATATTGTTGAAATGGGTATTACATGGCCATCATTGGATTATGTAGTAACCATGGATAGTGAGATGCAAACCATTATGGTTAACGGTGTTAAATTTCCTACTCTAGTTCCTTTGGGAGTTAACGCTCTAAAACAGCGAGGAGGTAGAGTAGGTCGAAAACGTGCCGGTTGTGTCTATATCACCAAAGAGTATGGAACTGACTACACACAAATAGATGATTACAATTTGAACAATGGAGGGTTAGACCCACAAGATATCAGGTTCCCGCTAGAATTTATGGAACCATACAAACTTGCGTTTAATCTATGCATTCAACAAATCTCAGGTATAGATCAAATCATTAAGTTTCTCGAAAACTCTGGTTTACCTTCTCTTTACAATAATGAAGATTTAGAGTACATAGCAATCATGACCAATGACCTAATCAATAAATTTAAATCATTAGGAGTAGATCAACCAAAAAACGCAGACGCTCTAAGATTCACCCAAAGATGGGTCGGAGACCCAGTATTCCCATTCGTCTTTGAAGCCTTTAAATACATCATAGATAATGGATATCCTGGATTCAGAGTATTCTTTTCTCTAATCTATCTAGGAGGAATCCTAAACTATTCTGTAGAAGATCTCTACATTAACTGTAACACAATAGAAACCGTAGACAGTAACGGCAGGCTATTAGCAGATAATGGTAAGCGTTTTGATGATAGTAATATCCTTATGAGTTATCGCACCAACAACTCAGATTTACTCAGACTAGGATATGAATTAGGGGTAGGTGATGGAACTTTTAGCCAAGAAGATATTGACCATTTCAAATATGGAGGTAAAGCCTGGCTAGATGGTACCATCGAACAAATAGAAGCTAATGAAAAGATGAAAGGAGCAACTAATCTAAAGTTCGCAGAAGGTGTGACTAGACTATTTCTAGACGTCCTTAAAGTCATCCAAAAAACAGACTTTGAATCATACATGGAGTCAATTGATAAACCCTTACCAGAAGTAAAACCATGGATAGAACAAGGGTGGAATAAGTTTGAACATGATGAAAGTTTAGATGTTGGTGGGTATATTAGTCGTATGATGTATCCAGTCTATCCTAATCAAGATATTGCAGAGCATGTGCATAAAAAACTTGAACACTCTCACATAAACATCTACCAAATCCTCCTAAGGATATATGAATGTATAGGTTTCAAATTCACCTTACAATCAACACCTAACAAAGGAGAATACATCTACACAGGAGAACTAAACGATAATACCTATCAAGGTATAATCAACCAAAAAAACCACTTCTGTCAGTTAAACACTACTAGTGAATTCTACGGAATACTCAGACCCCAATCTGATAGACAAACCAATGAAACAGTATTTGATCTAATTCATATACTTAGAATTGGTACAGACTATCATGGTGGGTAGGGGGAACTAGCTAAATAAAAACACCCGCTGAGATTTATCAGCGGGATTTTGTTATATTTTAATATCTCTCCACATCTTATTTGTAGTAAGTCAAAATTATCCAAACAAAAACCTGCTAAATTAATTAGCAGGTGATTCTATTTCATATAAGATCAAATCAAGTTGTACGTCTAAAGTGGTTCTCAATATAATGCTCAGATGAGTAAAGTTGTGAAACTCTTTTTGGAGGTGGTGACTTAAGATCTTTAAAATCACTACTCTCAGGAATTGCTTTATATGCTGTTCTCAAATATGCTTTGTCACCAGATATATTATATACAAAAACCTCATTGGTTTCTAAATCTCGTTTAATATGTGTTCTTCCATCATCTTCCGTATATTCTCTATATCTGCTAGGATCATAGACATGTGCAATTTGGTGTGCTCGTGTAATTACATTTTCTGGGTTACCATATTCAGCCATACTATAATCACCACCTGTTTCAGATTGATTAATATGCTTCCAAAGATGATCATATTGAGTAATTTTACCACCATTTGTTCTCATTTTTTCATAAAAATCAAAGTGCTCAATCAACTCCTTTGTAAAAGGTTTACCTGGGTTCATTCTAGCAGAAACCAGAGCCTTTCCTTTATTTTTCCCATTTTGCTTCTTAGACTGTTTTCGAGTTTTTCTTGGAGTATATTGTTTTATACCCTCAACAAAACTATCTACATTACCTTGGTAATTTCGATATAACTGTTTTGTAGGGTCAACCTTTGAACAGTTACAAAGTCTGGAAATTAAAGGGTTTCCATAAAATTTATGATATGCGATCTGGTCCTTGTAAAAAACAAATTTTAATCGTCCACATTTTTCACAACTCTCATTTCTATCACCTTTAATTTTTTCATCATATACCCAGAATTTACACGGATCACATTTTTTTGGATAATGTTGTCCATATGATTGATATTTTTCCCATTGTCTATGAGTAAAAATAAATTGACCACTTCCTTCGCAGTGAGCTTCGTTACAATCAATAATTCTATGGGGAAAGATAATTCCATCAGGGCCAAGGTGTGACCAGTATTCTCTAGGCTCATCTGAGTCTCTAGGATCTTCAACCACTATAGGTTTTTGGAGGCTGGAGTATTTTCTATTAATTTTTTCCTTAGCTTTTTTTATTTTATTAGATCTAGTTTGTTTTTTTGATTTAGATTTACCTCCGCTCGTCAAAGAATTAGCAACAATCATTGACAAATCAACAAACCCACTAACTAAATGGCCAGCACCTTTTAATATGGTGCTAGTAGAATTTTTAACCTTGTTTGCGACTCCATCGTCGGCCACAATTTGATAACTAGCTTTAAATGGTGCTATTGCACCTCGAACCAAATGATTCATCGCGCTTCGAGCACGGGTTTCATTCATTCTAAGTTTTTTTGAAATTCTCTTGGTAGATTTTTTCAAAATAATTCCTCAAATAAAAAAATCAATATATGATCTATATTTATCCAAGCATATAAAATAGCGATTGTCAAAAAGCACACTAACTAAATATACAACTAACCAAGTTAATTCATGAATTTAGTAGTTTTATTATGCTCTAATGATTAATATGCCAAGAAAAAGGTTTTTTAAAAGTAGTCAAATATCTTTACTGTTTCCATCAAATTTTTATTAATTAAAACTAATTTTGTGTTGAATTTGTGTTGTTGGCTTGTATAAAGGATGGGTTTGAAAGTACTTGACACCAAGTAAAAAATATATTTTAATACATCTTGTAGTGGTTAATATCTAACCTGACATACTACATATAGTATACTACCTTTTAAAACCAAATATCTTTATCATTTAAAATGAATTGTCCTAAATGTCACTTTAAACATACCAAGGTGTATGACACACGCTGCACAAGCGGTGGCAAAGTAACTAGGCGTCGTCGTAAATGTATGAGCTGCAACCACAGGTTTTCCACAACCGAAGAAGTAAAAGTTTTCGATTTGATGGTAAAAAAACGCAACGGCCAAGAAATTCTATTCTCTGAAAAAAAACTAGAACAAGGAGTTAGAAAAGCTTTTAACAAGAGAAGGGTAGATAATGCCAAAATTGCCAAGCTTGTTCAGGATGTAACTGAAGATGCAGTGGCTTATGGAAAAAATCCTATTAGTAGTATCAAGATTGGTAAATTAGTTCTTAAACACCTAGAGAAAGTAGATAAAGTCGCTTTTATTTGCTATTCGGCTATGTTTTCGAATTTTGAGAATGTTGATGATTTCATTGAACTCGTCAAATCCAAACCCGTCTAAATACAACATAAAAACGCCAAAACTAATATTCAGTAGTAATTTTTTTGTCGCCTATTTTTATTTGGACTAGCCAAAATTACATATTAATACACGAATTTCTAAACAAAAATTCCACCAAACAAATAGAAGTATTAGAGGAAAGGCAGTAGTAAATCAGAATAAATTTTATATATTATATGTCAGATAAACCCCAGCAAAATGATATTTACTATCATTTCAAACACATAACCGAAAATCCTTCAAAAAATCCATATTACAGAGTGTATAGAATTATAGGTATTAGTGTATTGGCTACAAATGATCAATATAGTCCACACGTAGCATACACCTCTGTTTGGGGTAATAGTTATGAAAAAGAAACCTATGGAGCTGATTTTTTTATTAGGCCTCTTGATGAGTTTCTTGAAAACGTTAGCCGCGATGGATATTCAGGACCTAGGTTCGTTAAAATAAAACCAGAAAATAAATAACCAAAATTAAACTTTTTCCCAAATTCTCAAATTATTATTACAAGTATATGAACTCCGCAACTACAAACCACTCCCAAGTAAAAGGTGATGTTTTATTAACTCCAAATCCTAACGTGTACACAGTTTTTACTGACAACACAAATCAAAAAATCGTAGAATATTGTGACAAACAAGAAGCAAATATCTGGCTTTCAAGTGATATTAATTTAACACATGACAGTAGTGATTGGCAAAAATTAACCCAGCCAGAAAAAGAATATATCAAATATATATTGGCATATTTTGCTGCTTCTGATGGGCTAGTTGGAGAGAATATTGCATTAAATTTTGTGCGAGAAGTTCAAATCCCTGAGGTTAGATATTTTTACTATTTCCAATCAATGATGGAGTCAGTGCACGCGAAAACATACTCTAATTTAATCACGACATTTATTAGCAGCAGCAGCGAAAGAGACGTATTATTTAATTCCATCAACACTCATCCCGTAATCAAAGAAAAAGCTGATTGGGCAAAAAAATGGATGTCAGATGATGCTAGTTTCTATCAAAGATTAGTTGCTTTTTTGGCAGTAGAGGGAATTTTCTTCGCTGGTTCATTCGCCGCAATTTTCTGGCTTCGTGATAGAGGAATCCTATCTAACTCTCTAGGTGTAGCCAACGAATATATTAGCAGAGACGAAACATTACATGCTGATTTTGCTTGTTTATTATACAAAGAATTTGGGAAAGGAAAAATTTCTGAAGGCGAGATTAGAGAAATCATCTTATCAGCTTTGGAGATCGAGAAAAAATTCACTACAGATGCTCTAAAAGACAGATTATTTGGAATGAATAGTGATTTAATGTGTCAGTATTTGGAATTTGTTGCAGATACTTGGCTAACTGAACTAGGATTGCCAAAAGAATTCAACAAAGATCAGCCGTTTAGCTTTATGGCAACAATCGGACAAAAAAGAAAAGACAATTTCCACGAAAAGACCAGGACCAACTACGGCCGGCAAACCGTCTCCAAAGAATTAGATTTTGCTGCTTTAACTTTTTAAAAAACAAATTAATATATTATTTATATGACTTACGATGAATTATCAAAAGACTTTGCAGATAGGATATTAGTAGCATTGAATCCTATTAGCGAGGCAGAAACAATTAAAAACGAACTTCAGGAATTAATTGAAGATGAAGACGAAGAGCTAACCGAATCTGACAAAAATATCATCATTGAAAAAATGAAATACATGGTCAGAGAAGAGCTAGATAGGGGGGAAGGAGACAGGGAAGTAAACGAAGATGGGATAATTGAAGCAGTTGATTTACTAGAAAAAGGCGAAATTTAAACCATGAAAACCACTACAAAAAAGAAAATTGTAGTTTGTTGTTCGATGAAATTTATTGATGAGGTGGTAGAGGCAAAAAAGATTCTAGAAAATCTAGGACATAAAACTGTCATTCCCAAAATTAGTGAATTAGATTCAAATTATGACAAATTAACAGTAGAGCAAAGGATTCAGGCGAATCATGAATTGATTAACAATTATCAAAAAGAAATCCCAAACTGTGACGGTATTTTGGTCTGGAATCAAGAAAAAAATGGAATTCCTGGATATATCGGTCAAAACACATTCTTGGAAATGGTAACTGCATTTAATTTCAACAAACCAATTTATATTCTAAACACAATATCGCCAAAACAAAATGGCTACGAAGAAATCCTAGCATTATTACCAATAAATATTAATAAAAATCTCAAAAACATTTGATAAATATGAACCAGAAGACAATTGATTTAATGAAATTCATGGAGTTTACCAATCTTTTTGGTACAGTTAAAAGAGATATCTATAAAAACCTAACAGAAGGTAAAGAATATGAAAACGATGCTGAGCATACATATCAGGTTGTAATGGCAGTTTGGTATATCTGTGAGACCTATAAAATTGAGTGCAATCAAACAAAATTAATTAAATACGCCTTGGTTCATGATTTAGTAGAAGCTTATGCAGGTGATGTTTCAGCCTGGGATTTAGAAAAAAGAGTAGGTAAAGAAGCCAGGGAAAAAGAAGCCCTAGAACAAATCAAAAACAACTTTGGTGAGTTCTCAGAAATGACTGATTTGATAGAAGCTTATGAGCAAAGAAACGATAAGGAATCTAAAATTGTTTATGCCACCGACAAAATCCTGACAGTTGTAAATATAATGAATGATCAGGGAAGGTTTTGGAAAGATTTTGATAGAAAACTCGATAAAATGATTGAAATAAAAGACAAAAAAATTGCTGTTTCACCAGAAATTCATGAGATATGGGCAGATTTACTAGGAGAACTAAAAACCAACAATAATAAATACTTTAGATAAAATTTATGAATCAGCTCAGTATAGATTTAATCAAATACATGAAATTTCTACACCAATTCCAAGAGGTGGAAAGGAGTATTTGGCTGCAAAAAAACAAATCTCCCCGAAATGAAAACGATTCAGAGCATAGTTATCAACTAGCTATGGTTGGGTGGTATTTAGCCGAGAAATTAAACCGCAAGCTTGATGTAAATAAAATTATCAAATATGCTTTGGTACATGATTTAGTTGAGGTTTATGCAGGTGATATCAGTATGTATAATTCTGCAGAAAAAACTTTGGAAACAACCAAGCAGCAGCGTGAATTAGCAGCAATAGAAAAAATAAAAGTCGAATTTGCTGATTTTCCTGAGCAAATAAAAATGATAATGGAATATGAAAACAAAGGCGATCCAGAAAGTAAATTTGTGTATGCACTGGATAAATTAATCGCCCAAGTTAACATCACTGAAATTCACAATATGACACAAGCCGAAGCAGGAGGAACCAAAGAAGATTTTAATTCATACTGCACACAAAAAATCAAAAAATCAGATCCAGATATTTATAAAATACTCATAGATTTACAAAGCAACTGGGAAAAAGATAAGAATTTCTATTTAATAAAAAACTAACTAACAACAATATTATGCAAGTAAAAACAGTAAAAGGAATTGAAGAAGTTGATTTCAACAAAATCATGGAAAAACTCCAAAAGTTTTCAAAAAATTTAAATGATTGTATTGATACAGGGTTAATCACACAAAAGACAATCGAGCGAATGGTTGATTTAATCTCAACTGAAGAGTTAGATAATTTGTCTGCTGGAATCGCTGCGTCCATGTCTAATATTCACCCTGACTATTCCAGGCTAGGTGCTAGTATTTTGATTGATAGGTTACATAAAAATTTGGGAGTTCCAAAAAAGACTTTTTCAGATAATGTAGAAGTCCTATACAATCATAAAATAAATGGAATTAAATCGACCAGGATTTCCGAGGCGACGTTTAAATTTATTCAAAAACACAAAGACTACCTAAACAATCTAATCGATTACACAAGAGACTATACTGAATTTGACTATGCAGCAATTCAATCATTTTTCAAAAGAGGCTTGGAGCAAATTAATGGAAAACCTGCGGAATCTCCACAACAAATGTTCTTGCGCGCGGCGGTTGGGTTAAACATCTACCAACCTAGAACCGAACGTGAACTATCAGAATTCAAAGAATCAACAGGGATTGAATATAAATCAGGCTGGATATCCAAAATGACTGATGAGCAAAGATTAGAAATGATTAGCAAATACTACGATCAACTTAGTTTGCGTAAAATTTCACTTCCTGGCCCAATACTTTTGCACGCTGGTTCTGAATACAACCAAATGTCATCATGCTATTTGCAATACTGCGGCGATGAATTAACTGGTGATGATTATCATGAAACTGGCGTAGTTGGTGGAATTATGGGGTCGATAACTCAATTAGCAGCTCAATCTAAAGGAGGTGGAGGAAACGCTATAACCATTGCAGATTTGCGTGGAGCTGGTTCGCCAATTAGAAAAACCAACGGAAAATCTAACGGTATTTTGCCATTCATGAAAATGTTCGATTCCACAATCGGGGCTATCAATCAATCAGGTAAAAGAGCTGGAACGTGTGCAGTTTACATCGAGCCATGGCATATCGACATAATTGACTATTTAGATGCCGCCAATCATTTCACAATCGAAGAAAAGCGGTGCAAAAATCTGTTTTATGGGTTATTTATGAACGACATTTTCTTTGAGAGGTTAATTAACGACCAAGCAAACGCAAAATGGACACTATTCGATCCAGGTGAAATTCAAAACCATTTGGACAAGCCACTTAGTGAATATTACGGTGCAGAGTTCAGCAGCATTTATACTAATCTAGAAGCCAAAGGCCTAGGTAAAACCATTCCTCTAATGGAGCTGTGGAGTAGGGTTTGTAATTTGTGGCAAACAACTGGGATGCCTTATGTTTTGAACAAAGATGAAATCAATAAAAAATCTAACCAAAAAAACCTGGGAACAGTTAAATCTAGTAATTTATGTACAGAAATCTCCTTGGTTTCTAATAAAGACGAAACTGCTGTGTGTGTTCTTTCTTCAGTTTGTGTAGCTAGATTCGTAGATAAATCCAAAGATGGCGGCGTAGATTACCAAGGAATAATCGAAACTGCTAGAATAGCGACCAAGCACCTTAATAACGTGATTGATTTGCAGTATTACCCAACTCCACAAACTAGAAATTCATGTTTGATGAGGAGAGCAATTGGTGTAGGTGCTCAAGGTTTAGCCGATGTTTTTCATGAGCTCAGAATAGGGTTTACTAGTGATGAAGCAAAAGCCGTGAACAAAAAAATCTACGAAGCAATTTATTATGGTTGCCTCAAAGAATCCATGGAATTAGCCAAAGAAGATGGATATTACACAGGGTTCCAAGGTTCTCCAGCCAGTAAAGGTGAGTTGCAATTTGATATGTGGGGAGTCAAAGAAGATGAATTGTTACTAAAAGACGAATGGGCACAACTCAAAAAAGACATTATGGAATTTGGATTGCGAAACTCTGAGGTAACAGCGCTAGCACCAACAGCCAGTAGTTCTGTTAGGATGGGTAATAACGAGATGCACGAACCATTCACTAGAAATGTCTACATCAGGCAAACTATTGCTGGATCAATGCAAATTGTAAACAGATTCTTGGTAGATGAATTAACTGAATTAGGTGTTTGGAACCAAGATTTGTGTAACCAAATTGTTGCCAGAGATGGTTCGGTCCAAGGAATAAATGACATTCCAGCAGAAATCCAAGATAGGTATAAGACTGTATACGAGCTAGATTGGAAGGATTTAATTGATATGATGGCAGAAAGGTCTCCGTTTGTTTCGCAGACCAGTAGCTACAACCATTACACAACTTATGGAGAGAGTGGACCAACAGCATTTACTCAAAAAATCATCTATGGTTGGAAAAAGAAATTAAAAACCATCAGCTACTACCAACACACAGAAGCCGCAACCACTGCCAAAAAAGAATTAGGTGGAATTTCCAGCGACAAGACTCAAAAAACTAGATGGGTACCTCCATCAGACACATCTGCTATGCCAGAAATAGAGGTCGGATTTTCAGGTGAGGTGTGTGAAGATTGCAGCGCATAAATAGGTAAAAAATCGCTATTTCACTACTAATTTAGTAATAGTTAGTAGTGATTTAGTACGTCTATATAATAATAAATCGCATATATATCATATTCTTGACAATAACTACTAATTTAGTAATAATTAGTAGAATATTAGTAGTTATATGATTATTAAACCACCTACAGACACAAACCAAGATGTTTTGCATATCAATCTCAAGCCTTTTTCGAGTCAATCTGATATAATTAAATCCATCAACAAAAGCTACCAAGAATACGATTACTGGGACAAAATCAAAGAAAAATTCACCAGATCTACCATAAACCCACAAGAAGCTTGGAAATACATCAAAACTCTCCGCATTATCAACAGCAACAGTATTGATATCCGCGATGAAAACGGCTCCAAACATAGTTTTACTATAACCAACGAGATGATAAAAAAACTCCAGCTCATAGATTCTAAATCTTCTGGGCGTCTTAGTTCTTTTGGTAGTATTAATTTTAACAAAGAAAAATATTTAATTAGTTCATTATCTGAGGAGGCGATTGCATCCAGTCAATTAGAAGGTGCCAGCACCACTAGAAAAGTAGCCAAAGATATGATATTAACTGGTAGGAGGCCAAAAACTCATGGGGAAACAATGATTCTCAACAACTACCACACAATGGAAAGTCTACTAGATTGGCGTAAATCAGACATGAGTAAAGATCTCCTGCTAAAAATCCAATCGTCTCTGACCAAAAACACAATCGACGAAATCGATACTGCCAGATTCAGAAACGACAAAGACGAAATTGTCATCAAAACAGTAGTAGAAAACCAAGAAATCATAGTGCACACCCCACCAAAAGAAATAAAAATGTACGATGAGCTACAAAAATTTATAGATTTTGCTAACGATGAGGACGACTACGAATATATCCACCCCGTTGTAAAAGCATCAATATTACACTATTGGTTTTCATATATCCACCCATTCTGTGACGGTAATGGACGCTCGGCTAGGGCAATATTTTATTGGTACCTAATGAGGCATGATTATTGGCTATTTCAGTATCTGTCAGTCTCCAAGCACATGAAAAATTCCAAAAAATCCTACGATCGATCCTACCTAAAGGTTCAGTATGACAACAATGATTTGGGCTATTTCATAATGTACTCGCTGGAGATGATATGTAAATCAATAAACGAGTTTGAAAACCACCTAAATAAATGGATATCAAAAGAGAAAAATGCCAAACAGCTCAAACAGAAGCTGAGAAATTTCAACGAAAGGCAAATAGATTTGTTACAATATCTGTATGAGAACCATGATGCGGTAATTGATATCAAAATCCACCAAAACAAACACGGAATTGTTTACCAAACTGCCAGGACAGATTTATTAGATTTAGCAGATAAAAACCTATTGCAAGTAGTCGAGTACGGTAAGAAACTAGTATTTACACCCAAAACAAAATCTATAGAGTTACTGCTAGCCAAAAAACATGAGCCCCCAATCAAAAAAATCCAGTTATAAAATATGACCACCTTGTTAAAAGTGGTCACAGCTATTTTGCAAAGAGTTTGATTATTAGTTTTCATCACTAATAATTCCTTGCTCTCTCAGTTTTTTATCTACCTGGTCATTAATTTCTTGAAAAGTGAGACCTTTTTGAAGTAGCGACATTTCAAGTAAAGCCTGGATTCGAGCCTGAGAGATTTTCAAGTCGGTCAATTCTGAGTTTAAACCTCCATACAGAGCATAGGCTTTGTCAAAATTACCTCCCATTTTTTCAATTCCCTCTTTTCGTTGAATTGCAGAATCTTTAAATCCTGTCTGGATTCGACTAAACATAAACCCAATAACTGTAACAAAAATTATTGGCATATATATTTAGCTTAGTCAATAAAATTGTATATAACAGCAAAATAGGTAGTATTACCTCGCAACGCTTATATCATTTTTTTGTTTGAAAGTTTGATCCTTTGGTATTTGACCAGATTAGTAAATGAAGTCAGTGATCTAAAGCAGGATATAAAATCCTTGGAGAATAAAAAAGTGATTGTTGAAACAATGGAGCTCAAATACGATTTGATTCAAGAAATGTTTAAGCAATTGATTTTAAAAATCGATTCTACAAATAGCAAGCTTGATTTATTAGTTCGAGAATTGAGCGGCTTTGGAACTAGGGTTGATGATAGGCTTGGAGATTATGAGCAACGATTAACCCAGCACGATAAACAACTAGCAGAATTATAGAGTAAATATTCTCGATCATGAGAAAACAGAATAGAGTAGATATTAATATCTACTCTAAATTTTATTTATATTTTTCAAATAAATAATCAAAACTATACCTGCTACTGCCAAGAAGAAAATAAATCCTTGGCCAAACCTGTCTTCAAAACTTTTTGCTTTTTCTTCCTCAATATAACCATGATGAGCTGAATTTTGTCTCTTTTTGATTTCATCTAAATGTTTGGACATATGAAAATATTTATCTTAATGGCAATCTGCCAACCCTTAAGCACTCATCAAGAGTATTATAAGGTGTGTAATTCTTTGTTCTAGAGTAGTATGTTGAGCCTGGAGAATGGCAAATTCCGCTATTAGATAATTTCACAACTCCAGTTGGTGTTGGGGCTGGTGTTGGGTTTGAGGTTGGTTGTTGGACTGGGGTAGGGGTTGTTTCTGGGTTTGAATAAATCGTTTGGATTTTTTGTTGTTCTTGAGCAATTCTTTGGGCTTCTTTTTCTGCGGCGATTCTATTTTCCTCGGCGATTCTAGCTTGTTCTGCTGCTTTTGCAGCTGCTTCTTCTTGGGCTTGTTTCTCTGCTGCTTTTGCAGCTTTTTCTATCTCTCTTTTCTCCTCCTCCTCTTTTTCCAGGGCAATTTTTGCTGCCTCCTCCTCGGCTTTTTTGATTTCTTGTTCTTTTTCTTGCTTTTCTTTTTGGAGTTCTAATTTTTCAGATTCTGCTTGGGACTCATTTTGTTCTTGTTGGTTTACAATTTGGCTTCTATTTGGTGTGGATTTTGCCTGGGAATCATCAATTTGTGATGGGGTGGTTAACCCTGCCGATGCTAGAACTAGAATATATAGTCCAGCTACTCCTGAAATGGCTAGTTTTCTGTATTTTCGTGGGATATCTGGCAAAAATAATGTTAATAATGCTATCGGCCAAAATGATATTACCAAAGCAACTCTAGCCCATGTTGGTAGGTTTTGGAACCAGTTTTTGTGAATAGTTTCGGTCGATTGGTTGTAATTACGGAGATTTTCAGATTCGATTTTTTTATACTCTATATCTATTGTCTGCGAGTTTTTCAAATCATTTAATTTATCCCTATAGTTACCAGGCTCAGAATAACCATCAGGTTGGTTGATACCAGAAACATACGTAAAGTCGTCCTCAAAATTTACCATAAGCTGTATTTGTTTTTATTTTTGTTTACTCTAATGAGTATTTGAAATCATTATACACTAACATTCAATACAGTGCAAATTTCAACCTGTGGTGGTAATAAAACTCCTAAAAAATTACCCTACTGTAGGTTTCGTAGGGTGGGTGGGAATTAAACACATCATTTTTCAAAATGTAGTCAATTCTTGTTCGTAATATGGTTCTGGTGGAAGAGCACCTAGTTGTGTAATCATAGTCTTCATCAAAGAAAATTGCATTTCTGGGTATTTACTAGCAATAAAGTTCTTCAGTATGACTATATCAGTTTCACGAAAGCATGTCCGTGGTAATACTGCCTTCATTGCCATATCATCCAGCTGAGTGTGTTCTCGAAGTGAGAGCTCTGTTAGTTTTAATTGAACCCAGAGCCAGCCAAAAAAGCTCAGTTTATAATCAGATACATATCTTTCGTAAACGTGTAATGTTCTTGGCGTTGTTTCATTAGCTTCCTCAATTTCGCAGGAGTAGCCAATCAACCCGTTGTGTTTTTTGTAGTCGAGTTTCAGACCAGTCAAATAATCTCCAATCTCTTCTAAAGATATCCCCATATCTCCAACAAAGGATACATATGCTTGGTACTTGGTTCCCATAATGCCAGATGAACAATTTAACTCAGTCAGTTCTAAATATGGCGGGTTATCTGGTTCAGTATGGTTTTCAAAGCAATTTCGGCGTATTTCTGAAAGCATAATTAGCTCCGATAGCGAACTAATAAAATAGGGGATAGATTACCAAAATTGTCAACAAATTCCTCATTAGAAATAAACGGAATGGTCATGAAAATAAAAAAGATGCTAGGTTTTTATCCCAGCATCTGCTATATATCAACCCCATTTCTACTATTTCCAATCTATAGCAACACTATTGCCATTAATTTGAACAAGTTTCTCAAAGACTATTCTGTATCCGCAGTTAGTCTCTATGAAACTAGCTAATAGCTTTGGGTCACAGGAAGTTGTTTGCCTATGTCTGTTTAAACACTTTGCTAGAATAGTATCGAATTCATAATTCCAAGAATCTGGTTGTGGTTTCATTTTCTTTTTCTTGAAAGAAATCCAGGCAAACTTTAATCTTTCAAACAAGCTGAATTTATAATTTTCTTCGAAAAAATACACCTCATACACACTTAGAATCTTTTTATCTTTCCCTTCATAATCAACAATCTTACAATCATATCTAACCAAGCCACCGTTCTTAAATGGGTCAAATTTTAATAATTCTAGTTGAGTTTTTATATTTTCTAGTTTGCTTAAATCCGGATCATCTTCCAAGATTTCTACATAACATTGATATTTGGTGTTCGAAATACATCCACCAGCTGGTCTAATACTAGAAACTTTCACAATTGTAACACCAGAGTTTAAAATCGGTTCCAAATTATTAGCAGTTTCAGGGTCTAGGGTTGTTAATTGATTACTCATGTCTATAAACTCCTAATCTATCATAATCAAATTACAAACATGTAATGTTGTATTCTCATGCTTTTGTCAATCAATAACTGCGCAAAAGGTTTGCCTAAATCTATTATAACGACTACAATTATTGTAAGAAAAACCGTATATGAAATGGCTGCCAATAATATCATACCTTTCAGAAGCATTTTTTGCTTTGGTATTGATTTCTCTGGTTAGTGTTTCTGTTTTGTATGGGTTTAGAGGTGATGAAAGGTTCAGCAACACTGTAGAAAATTCAATCGAGGTTGAAACATTGGAGGCTAATCCGCCGCAGATTTCTGATATGAGGGAGAGAATGAGTAAAATGAAATCTGAAATAGAGCTCACAAACACAATCAAAGAAATCCTTGGCAATCAGGTTGATAATTATGGAATTTATATCAAAGACCTCGGTACTGGCAAAGAATATACAATTAATGCAGATGAAACTTTTTCTCCAGCTAGTATTTCCAAGCTTCCTTACGGTATTTTAACTCTCAAATACATCGACCAAGGCAAGCTCAGCTATTACACCTCGTTAACTCTCCAGGAGAGGCACAAATCATATAAAACAGATCCACTTTACGAGTTTCCAAATGGATCTAGTTGGGCAATTACAGATTTACTGAGGTTGTTATTAGTAGATAGTGACAATGTGCCAATGGCAATGCTGGAAGAGTATTTTGGTGGGGTGTATAGTTTTAATGACCAAGCCGCGGAAATTGGTGTAGGTGGTCTAACTCGGTACCCTCACGAAACAACTCCACGTGCTGTTGGAAATATTTTTGAAAAAATTTATACTGGTGAGTTGCTGACTCCAGAGTCAAACAATGTTCTCAAAGGCTACCTGTCCAAATACAAAGTATTTAGTAGTGATAGGATACGCCGCGGGGTACTGCAAGCAGGAGGTGATGGGAATTTAGTAGTTCATAAAATTGGAAATCTACCAGGAATATATCATGATTCTGGTTATGTTGAATCACCTGGTGGCGATTATGTCATCATAACCCTGAACCAAAACAGAACCCCAGGTCAAAGTGTTTCTGAAATAACTGCAATCTCCGAAGCAACCTATAAATTTTTTAATAAATCCGAGTAGTCTTTTAGTTGACTTTTTATGAGAAATTAGCAAATCTAAGCCAATATGGCAGAATACAATGACATTCAACCAGGTCAATTTTACTATCATTTTAAAAGAGATAAATCTCAAGGCATTGAACATGGTGCTTATTACATTCTTGGTTTGGGTATGAATACAGAAAACAGATCGCAAAAGTCTGTAATTTGTAAGCCTTTGTATTATTGCAACCCCAGGCATACTGATGAAATTGGTATTAGTTATCAAATCCGTCCAATTGAATTTTTTATAGGAGTTGTAGATAGAGAAAACTACAAAGGTCAGAGATTTACTGTAATTTCAGACATGGAGGTAATAGAAAAACTCAAGCAAACAGAGCTATACAATTCAAAATTTTTAGATAATTAGTATTTATTTGACATATAGGTCAGTTTCTCCTTTAATCAAAAAAGGGTTCAAGACAAATAAAGCCATTTGCTTTGTTTGAAAGAGTCAGTGCTTCTCTTGTGCTGGCTCTTATTTCATATCTTTATTACACCATCAATACCTTTTTTACGACTTTTTAGTTTCTCCATAATAATCTTTGTTGGTTTAGATGGCGGTGTAAATACAGGTTTACTTGCCTGCATTTTTTTAGTTACAGTTTTAGTTGGTTGTGTTTTGTGTGAGCTGATTGTTTTCTCAGAGGGTTTGCTGATCGCAGGTTCTTTTGGTTTAGTAGTTTTTTTATCAACAGTTTTAGAAATTTCTTTTTTCTGTTCAATTTGTGTAGGAACTTTCTTTTCTTTTGGTTTGTCAGTAACTAACTGATTATATGCTCCTTGGCTATAGTATTTCGGTAATCCAGGTTGAGTTTCTTTTGAAGTAGGTAAGTCTTTGGAAATATAAAAAACCTTGGGCGGTTTACCAACTTTGGATATTTTTTCATCCAATAACAATTTCTTTAAATGCCTGTGAACCATCTGAGCTGAGATCTCAAATCTATCGACCAATTTTTTTGCTGAGACTTTTTTATGTGTTTTTATGTATTTGAAAATCTCCGCTCTGGTGTTAGTTTTCATACTAAATCAATAGTTTACTATAAACCATAAACTGTCAAAAAATTATCCTCTCAGAGTTGACCAAGGGGTTTAGCTTCATTTCTTTTGGACTTAGAATTTGGTAAATATATAGCAACCATCCATATTAGCTAATTGACTCAGCTCAGTTGGACGGAAGGCCACAAATCCATTATTTCTAATGGTTGTTAAAATTCCCAATGAGTCCAAAGGTCTAAAACAAGTATTACCTAAATCAGTTTCAATAGACAATAGAGGTTTATAACCATCCTTTTCAGGTGGTACATGGTCAAGAGATGGTGTTCCAAAAGAGTTATCTTTCCAGATAGATAACTCGTTCTTCATTTGTGTTAAAGTAATAGTAATCTTTGATATATCAATTTTCCCATAATCATAGTTGCCAATTATCAAATTCGCACCATTTAAATTATATAAATCTTGAAAAAAAGCTGAAATCAGTTCATTAATTTCCTCTATAGTAGCACTTTGTAGACAAGCAGACATAATTTTTAGTTTTAGTAACCTTGATTCTTTTGTTTTTTTTTAAACTAAACATAAATGATTCTATCTGTGGCTTTCGATCCAAATCTTCCATTTTTATGTACCTTGCAAAGAACTATACAGTTTAAAACAAGCATAATAACAGATAAAAGTCAAAAAATTATCCCCGCAAAATACTCGGGGATTTAGTGATTATCAAAAACTTATGATAATTCTTAATCATCTATTTTCTGAGCAGCGCTATTATTAAATGAGCTTTTTGTATTTAACTCATTCATCAATGCTAGCCTAGCATCATCTTCTGGTACTGATAAAATCTGCAACAGTTTAATTACTGATAGTAATAATTTTACACTCGTTTCATCAATAACTTCTGAATCTGAAGATTCATCATTGTGAATATCCTTTGAATGATCAATATTTTCAAGAGTTGTACCGATTAGTCCAATATGTTTAGTTAGGTGAAATAGTATATGCCTAACTTCAAAGTAGAATTTTTCAGTGTCTGTTCCACTTTCAGGGTAGTTAGGGTATCGCTCTTTATCAAATTTCCAGTCTCTTTCAGTAAGTTCCCAAATCTCTGGCCAACTATAAGCCAGGGTTTTAACAATTTGATTTTCATCTCCAGCTTTAGTCATTTTCGATCTTTGAAATAAACTATGATTTTAGTAAAATTCTATTTTTTAATCTTTGTCAATATATTGGCATAAAATGTTTGTATTAATATGCATAAATATCAATCAAATAATATCAACTTGTGGATAACTAGGTTATCCACAACTAATTAATATTGAATAGTGTTTACAACTCAAAACCCTATATATAACCATATCCACAGGCTAGTTGTTGACAACTGCTCAGAAATATTTTATAATGTATAACATCAATCGAAAACAAATCGATCGAGACGCTTAACAACTAATGATACTGCGAATATATATAAGAATGCTCCCAGGAGTAGGTTTATATATTCACCTAATTGTATTTCGACTTAGCAACCGACACGTTTAAGTCTAAAAACAAAAATAAAAATTCTTAATTTTTACAAAAATATAAAAAAAATTAATTGGGTGAAGAGGTAGTGTCA
>CALIJC010000006.1 GCA_938017575.1 uncultured Patescibacteria group bacterium | reverse complement strand
TACAGTCGACCCATCAGTCGGTACATTTGAAAGACTATTACCTGACGCTGATACAACTAGTTTCTCTGTAGGACCAAGAAGTCTTGTTACAAATACAAGTACACAATATACACTATACTCAACTTCAGCTGCTGTAGCTCCTGGACGATTTGATGTTGATGGTATTGACTTTGGACTACGTGTTCCTGCTTTCGTTGGAAGTGGAACTTATACTGGAACTATTACACAGACTGTTATTAATTAAAATGTAAATTATATAATTTAAAAGGATGACGCCTATATTAAAGGCGTCATTTTGATTTTTAGGTTCTTCAGGGCTTGGGTGTGAAAAATTCAGGAAATGTAGAGGTGATTAATTTTTGAGGTTCAGCTTGGCTATATAAATCAATTACTATATCCCATGATTCAGGAACTCCACTATATATATCCCCTCCAAAATATAGCAAAACTAATTTCTTTTGCGGTTCTAGGTTTCTTATATGTGTTTGATATTCTTTAGTTTGAAAACTTGATATTGAACCATCCCCTAATAAAAAAGGCCCTTGTATAAAAATTATATTTGCCCAATTTACAAGAGCTGTGAGATCTTTATTATTCGATAGATCTCCATCAATTTCATCATAATGAAGACTGGGTTTGTAATATTTACCTTGGATATCTATGGTACTATTACTAATCAGATTTTGTAAAATAGCTCTAACTGACTTCGTGTCGTCAGTTATCCCAAGTATCTTGGCCATTAAATTCTTAGAAGCTCCACAATCACATGATAACCTAATATATAGCATATTAACTACTGATAGTCAACTTTGTTGCCAAAGAGCAATAAAAAGATTATAATTAATTTATGAAAAATTCATCAGCACACTACCTACAAGAAATAATTTATGGAGGAAATGATGGAGTTGTAACAACCTTTGCAGTTATCAGTAGCTTTGCTGGAGCCAACCAATCAGGTGTTGAGACTATTACACCAACTTTGATTTTGGTATTAGGAATCGCCAGTCTATTTGCGGATGGGGCTAGTATGGGTTTGGGGAATTTTCTATCAATTCGAGCAGAAGGAGATTTAAATAACTCTAGTGAATCAAAATTAACTCATTCAATGAAACACGGCATTGCAACACTAATTTCATTTATTATTTTTGGATTTTTCCCATTAATACCTTATTTGTTTTTAAAAGAATCGAGTAATATCTACCTATATTCAATTTTCTCAACATTTGTAGCATTTTTAATACTGGGGATAACTCGATACATCTTTACTGGAAAGAATTTAGCTAAATCTATTCTAGAAAATTTGATTGTTGGAACAATTTCAGCTGCTATAGGGTTTTTGATTGGAAGAATGTTAGGCTGACTTGACACTGGAATAAAAGCAAAATACCTTACACTGTATGAGGCATGCAAAATTTTTTGTAGCAGTTTTAATTGGTGTAGCTATTTCACTTGGATCTATTTATTTGTATATAAATGTTAACGATTTAAAAATTGTAAAGTCAGATGAGATTTTATTAAATTCAATTGATAATAATATAGCTACTGAATTAGAACTAAACAATGCAAATGATGAGCTAAGTTCATATGTATTAGATAATGGTCTTACTGTTTACGATGTGTTAGGTATTCCAGGGGATAGAATTTTACCAGATGAATTTTTTTATGGCAGGAAAGAGATTGAAAATAACAGAATTGATATTAGAGAGATATACACACCTCTTATCTACCCTTCAACAAAATTAGAAATAGAGTTTACTAACTTAAAAAAGCTTGAGTTAAAAGCCGGGGATAAAGTTTTTTTCCCTTATTTAGTATATAATGAATATGTTTTTGCAGAGAACTTTTCAATTTTTCCAAACTGCCCAATTGACAGAGAATGCATAGAGGGTATAGTTACTTCCATTGCTCAACCTGGAGATGGTTTAGCATTATCTTCCTGGAGTGAGTTAATAATAGAGCTCAAAAAATCATCGTTTGATTTTAACTCTTTATCTAATAGTAGTGTTAAGCCTGTATTAGATTCTGAACCTAATTTCGATGGGTTTCCTGTTAAGGTCGAAAACGAAAACTTTGTAGTACAAACCAATCAAGGAGGTTATTATTTTGATACATATTTAAAACTAGATTCATTTTAAATGAAATTATACAAATTTACTAGAATTCCTTGACACTTGGATGTATATAAATTGTAATAATCTTACAAAGAAATTTGTATATGTCTATAAAAAATTTGATGAAAAAACTACTGTTCCCAGTCTTTGTGGTGCTTTTTTTGGCTCCAAATTTGATAGTTAGCGCTGTTGAATTCGACTCGGGTGACACACTAAATATTAACAAAGAATCTACAAATCTGCATGTTGCAGGTAGTAATATCACTGTTAATTCAAAGATAAACAAAGATTTAGTTGCAGCAAGTGGTAACTTGTCTGTATTAGGAAATACTGTTGGTAGGAATATGAACCTTGCAGGAGGAACAATTAACGTTAATGATGTTAATGTTTTTGGAACATCTAGGATCGCAGGTGGTCAAATCCAAATTACTGGAAATTTTAACGAAGATCTATTAATTTTTGGAGGGCAGGTAAACATCGTTGATGCAAAGATTGCTGGAGATTTAGTAATTTATGCAGGAGATGTTACTGTTGAAGGGGCAACTACTGTTGATGGTAAATTATATGGAGGATGGGATGAATACAAAGGATTGGAGCCATCTACTTTTGTTGCTGGAGAAATTATGATTGACCAGGGAAAAGATGTTGATGTAAAAGTTGATGCAGATCAAATATCCAATGGATTTGGAGTGTTATCATTTATATTATCAATTTACAAAGAGATAACATCGATTATTGGTTTGATATTGATTCTAATCATCCTTGGTAGGAGAAATAGGACACATATCCCATCTGTCAAAGCTGACTCTAATGCAGCAATTGATTTTGCCATTGGAGCATTGTCAGGAATATTAGTTCCAGTTATTGCAGGTTTGATAATGGTATTTTTCTTCCCAGCAATTTTCCCACTACTGATGATATTCATAGGATTATTAATTCTATCCTCTCTATTCATGCCAGTATATGTAGGGAATATGTTGAAAAATACATTTAATATAGAAATGAAAACTCGAAATGTAATTATTATTACTTACATCGCTTTTCTGTTTATCAATATGCTATCAGCAATTCCATTTATTGGATTTATATTCAATCTATTAATATTTGTATTAGCAACAATGAACTTTGGGTTTATCCTAAAGAAAATTAGGTTAGCGTTTTCACTACTACTATTACCTAGAAAATCTGAAGAATAATATTAGTTTTAAATTCTAAAATTAGTTCCGCCATTTGGCGGTTCTTTTGTTATTTAAAAAATGGAGATTTGTAGACTTTATTGTTTACAATTTTTATAAATTCAAATTCACCAGTTCTATATAGGTTTTTTATTTCCTCGATTTTTGCAATACTAAGCGTGGTTGCCCAAATATCTGCAATCATTGCAGAATTAGAAACTACAAAGACAGCACAGTCCTCAATCGATTTATTGGTTTTTGGGTTTATCAAATGATTAACAGATTTCTTTTCGATATTTTTCCATTTTCGAATAAATGTTGAAGAGGCTGTTAGCGATTGATTGCATAAAGAAACTTTACCAATATATTTTTCTCGCTTAATTGGGTGCTGCAGATAAAAATCTCGAGGTGTGTTGGATTTTGAAAATGAATAAATATCACCGCCGCCATTTATAATAAACTCATTTAAATTAAATTTTGAATGTAATTTTTTTGAAATCAAATCTATTAAATATCCTTTTCCAAAACCACCAAAATCTACACCACCATTATGGATTGAAATTTTATTATCATTAATTTCGATGTCTTTGATTGGATTTGGTTTTTTAGATTTAGAATTTTCAACAAATCTTTTACCATAACCACTTTTTACAAGCTCATTTTCAAGTAAAAAATTAAAAATATTGTTTGATTTCGTATAATATTCTATTGCGATATTTATTAGAAATTTTAACTCAATAGATGGATTTTCGAGAGTTTTTTTTATGTTTAGTGAGGATATTATTGAATTACTATCAAAACGTGAATATTTATTGTTAAAATTAGTTATTTCTGTTTCAAGGAAATTTTGAATTAAATTGTCGTCAGCCTCAACTGGAATTTCAAAAAACCATTTAGTACCTAACCCTTCGATTGGCTTCAGTTCCTTTAAGCTAACAAGATTGTCCATTTTAATTATGAGGCGTCGCTAGTAATCTCCCGAATTGCATCATTAAATGCTTGGCTAGACAATGAAGCTCCACTGACCCTAGTTTGTACAACTTCTTCTAGATTTTCGCCTACAAATTCTTCGCTATCAAAACCACTTGAGAATGTAGCTTGTCGACTAGCACTTTCATCATTTGTTGGAGTCGTAAATGAAACATCAATTGATTGTACAATATCATTTTCTAGAGATAATTCTACAATGATATCTTCTTTAAACCCTCTTGGTACATTGTATTCAACTTCTTTTGTATAAGTTCCATTTGCAAACTGAGGTCCATTATCTGAAACTATTGGCTCAGAATCATCAGCAGGCATGGACGTCTCATTGGCTGGATTTGATTCGTCTAAATCTTTGACTTCTAGACTAACATTTGTTTTGGTAGAGTCCATGTCTTTTTTAGAGACGTTCGATGTATTTTCAGTGTTGGAATCATTGTTTGAATTATTATTAACTGAAGCAAAAATTAAACCTCCAGAAACTAAAACTACTAATGAAATTATGATAATTGAAATATTTTTTGTAGACATATAATTAGAACAAATATAAATAATAAAAATAAATTAATCAAGTAATTATTTACTAAATTATAGTCTACTTGCCAAAAATCGATTTATATCCTATATGTATGCTAGTTGGGGACTAGGTATTTTGAGAAATGAAAAATCCAATTCCAGATTACGGATTAAATATTATTTTATTAGCACCTGCTTTAATTAGAGCAGTTTTTAGGACTAAAAAAAGACCTATTACTGTAAAAATATACGGATTTGGAAAGCTTGTTTTTAGTATAATATCCAGCATCTTTAGAATTTCTACGGATATTGATAAAGAAGATATATATTTTTCGATTGAATTTGGTATTGATGAAAAATCTTTTATCTTGAGAGAGCTCAAAGGAACACCACTAGGAAATGAAATATTTGGTGAGTACCAGAATAATTACAATGAGATAGCTCATTGTAATAATCCTTTTAAAAATCAATTTGATTCATTGAGTAATTCTAATGGGTATGTTTTAGAATGGGATAACCATATTAACCATCGCCTAAAATGTACAAAGTACCATGAAAATGGGGAATTTAAATACTCATTTATTATGTATGTTGCTGTTCAAATAGATAATAATAAAAGTACTATTTTTGTGCTTTGGGACACTATTAAGATGCTCCTTCCATTAACTCCACTTCCTATGTGTAGGAGAGTTCTGTTTATTTCAAATATCGTTTTAAAACCTAGTAAAATCAACTCTTAGTTGCAGCTCTATTATTATTAGGGCTGTTTTTGTATATTAAAAACTAAATTCTTCAGTATAGATATTTTCTCTTTTGACCCCTAGACTGGTCAGATTTTTAATAGCTTCATTCATAAATGGACTTGAGCCGCAGATAAATATTTTATAATTATTTATATTATTTGAACCTAAAATCTCTTGGAGTACATTTTTATCCAGTCTACAATTCCTTTGCCTTTCATTTTCAATGGTAGTTTCACGAGAATATACTTCGTATAACCTGTTATTAGTGGATTTTTTTAACCTGTCTAAATCAACTACATCACTTCTATACCTATTACAAACAAAGAAAAAAGAGTTTGGTGTAAAATATTTTTCAGATAGCTCAACCAGAGGTGTAATTCCAATACCTCCACTGATAATAATTTTATCTGAGTCGTTGTGCCCTTGCTGAGTAAATTTACCAAGGGGTCCAAAAACACCAATTTCATGACCAGGTTTTAACTCCCCTACTCGGCTAGTAAATTCACCATCATTTTTGATTCCTAGTCTTAGTTTATTTCCATCATTCTCAAGAATAGAGAATGGCTTTACTTCACCGAACCTATGCATTTGTATATATACATACTGACCAGGTTGACTGGTTAATGGTTTTCCAGTTGTTTCTAAATCTAAAATATTTATTTCACTGCCCTGCCCTATTTTGGAAATTGATTTAACAGTATAATGATTTTTGAAAAATCCTGCCCAGAGTAGAAATAGATAAGCCAAATAAAAACAGTATGCGATTAAAATCAGTGAAAAGAAAACGCTAATGAACCGACTTTGGGTATAATAAAAGCCAATATCTCGAATATGAAATAACGCGAGCAAACCAAGAGGGTACGTTAAATAATGAATTCTTAGCCAAGGACGGTATTTTAATTTGGATCTCAAAGTAATTGAAGATAGCCAAATGATTAGAAATACGAGTAAAGTTAGCCGACCTAGTGAGATATGAAAATCAAACTCTGTAGCTAAACTTGGTGTAATTACCCATGATATGTTTTCTAGGTAGGAGAACATCTCTAAAAATGGATGGATTAATGCAAAAAGTATTCCATATTTACCCAGAAACCTGTGGGTTTTATTTAACTCTACATAATCAGAAGAGATTAGCCTAGCAAGAGGTTTAGAGCCTAGAATAATACTCCATAGAATCATTATAAGACCAATATAGCCCACAATACTCGCGGCTGTTGGTAAAATTCTCTCTATACTCGCTGGATAATCCATGATAATTAATAGAAGTGGTGAAAGAGTTGTAAAGGCTACGATTTTTTTGATCATATTTTATGTTTAGATATTACAAAACTGACAAATACAATTAAGATGGTCAAGAATCTGAATTGACATTAGATCCATTTTATGTGACAAGCTAATTAGACTAATTTAGTTTATTTGAGGATAAGATATTGGTTTATACACTTTTGATATTAGGCGGTGGCCAACTGGGGCTCATGCTTCATGAAGCTGCTGAAAAACTAAGCCAAAAATTACAAATAGAGATTAAATGTATATTTTTATGCGCCGAAGGTGAGATTTGTACTAAATTTGATCATGAAATTGGCGATGTTACAGAATTTCAAGATGTGTATAATTTTGGTTTGAAATACGTCGGCATTAAAAACGTTATACTGACCACTGAAGTTGAAAATGTTTCTTCGCTGGCAGTGCGGGCTTTGCAAAACAATTATATTAGTTGTTTTCCCCGAGCAAAAACAATCTTTACTATTCAGGATAAATTGAGGCAGTACCAGACTTTTCAAGAAGCCAAGGTTTCTGTGCCTAATACAATCCAAGTACCTGACCTAGATACCTATCAACGTATGGCAGAAGCAGGTGAGATTAATTTTCCTGTTATGTTTAAATCAACAAATGGCGGTTATGATGGAAAGGGTGTTAAATACTTGTCTAATGATGAGGAGCTACCTACTAACATTAATGGTCAGTTTATACTGCAAGAATTTGTGAGAATTGAACAAGAGATTTCTGTCATCATTGGCAGATCTACAACGGGGGATGTTTTTGTTTATCCTGTTTTTGATATGGAATTTAATGAAAATCACCAAGTCAAAACTGTCACATTTCCATCTAGAATTGACCAAGAACTGCAAATAAAAGCTCAAGAAATTGCAAAAATATGCGCGGAAAAATTAAATGTCCACGGACTACTAGCTGTTGAGTTATTTATTACCAGAGATGGTAATATTTTAGTTAACGAGGCTGCTTGTAGACCTCATAATTCAGGGCATCTGACAATAGATGGATTTGATATCAATCAATTTGAAATGCATCTTCGTTGTATTTTGGAGTTAACTGATGACATTCAGGACCCAAACCCAACGCAGTTATTTAGCATGATGTATAATTTGATTGGACATAAAAATTGCAAGGAAAATTATAATTTTTCAAATTTTGATTTAGTTAATACATATTGCAAGAATCAAGGTTACAACATGACTACCAAAGACTATGGAAAAAATGGTAGGCCAGGAAGAAAACTAGGTCATATAAATGCTACAAGCCCAGAAGAATTAACAAGACATCAAAAAAGTCTTTTAGCTAGAAAGCTAGCTTTGATTCAAGTTAGTTAGATATGTACACATTCAATTATACCCTCTTGGAATTCTGAGAGGGTGCTTTTTCGGCTATTTTGCTGAATATAAAGCTCTTTCTGCGCTGGTTTTTTTATCTGAGATAGAATGACTGATAATTAATAATAGACTTGCTGCCAAGAATAGTAGTCCTGAGGCAACTTTTAAATTATCAATATTTTTAGTAATTTTTCCACCAGTTCTTATCAAATTATCAATACTTTGATTTCCAGTTATTTCTAGCAGTGCTGGACCAGCAGGATCAATAATTTGTCCGTTTACTTGACCATCCAAATCATACTCACCTCCGTCTGTAACTGAAATTGAAGAAACTGTAATTAACTCTCCGTTTACTAATTCTTGGGAGATAGCAATGTCTTGGAACCCAAAGTATGAATTCTCATTATATTTTCTATAAATCCAATTTGAAGTATCCAGTGATTTACCCCAGTAGAATTTCACTGTAGCTGTAGATCCAGGAGTAGTACAGTTTATGGTGAACCTATGTAGACCATATGGGTAGTCATAGCCCTCATCGGAAATTGCATTATCACTTTCAGAAATGAAATCTAGATTTTCATTGTTATTACAAACGGTTGATTCCATAGTTATATACGAGTCACTCAGTGGATTATATTTAGAGGTCACATCTGATTGAATCATATCTAGAACACCATCGTTGTTACCATCCCCGGAATTAAATGCCAGTAACTCTTCACTGCTACCTACTCCATCACCATCAGGATCTGAATCATCGCTACCATTGGTTGTATTAAGAGGTGCACCTCCATTGTTTGGGATTAGAATTGTTTCTACATAATTTGGTAGCCCGCCATTGTCATCATCAAGAAAATCACCTGGATCGAAAGGATTTGTTCCCTCGCTGTTTTCGACTTGATCTGGTACTGTATCACCATCACTGTCTTGGTAATCATTTGGGTCACTTGGATTTGTCCCATCATTATTCTCTTGAGGATCTAGTACTCCATCATTATCACTATCAACAGGATCTACTAGCTCGACACTATCGAATGTAGTTGTTACTGAGGACGAGTTTGTTTCCACGTCGTTGTTTCCAGGGGTGCCTCCTGCTGTTGGTATATTTGTGCAAACTAATTCATAAGTTGGAGTCTCATCAACCTGCTGAATAGTGCAAGCATCCCCTGAACCTAGTCCTAGAATATTTGCAGTTATACCAGCTGGTGGTAATTCATATTCCCCGCTTGGGCTACCTGTTAGGGTAATTGAACATGATACTGTATCAAAACCGATGATTGCTGGATCGGGTTGGCAATTACTGGCTCCATAGTTGGATGCAGAGATTTCTGTAGGAGTTAATTCTAGAGTGATTGTGTCAATTAGAGTTATTGTAGCAGTATCATTTGTGAATACGTTAGTGCTACCTTCACTAGCTCCGGTTGTTGGTAAATTTTGACATCGAAGTTGAGCTGAAACAGTTCCATTGTTAATTATATCACAAGCAGGTGAGCTAGTAGAACCATCAACATAGGCAGTTATTCCTGACGCTGGTAAACTATAGTTATTAACTGAACTACCGGTTAGATCAATTAAACAAGTAACTAAATCTTGACCAATAGAAGCTGGATCAGGAGTACAATTAGATGATCCATAGTTAGCAGGCAAGATTTCTGTAGCTCCTGGGTTTTGTAGTGTTACATTATCAATAACCTGCGTAACTGTTGTGTCATTTGTTTCCACATCAACTACACCAGGAGTTCCACCAGTTGTAGGAATATTTGCACAAACAAGTTCTGCTGATGCTGTCATATTATTTTGAATTGTGCAGGCACTACCAGAGGCTAAGCCATCAATATTTGCAGTGATTCCAGTTCCTGGTAAAGCATAATTATTATCGCTATTACCTGTTAAGTCTATTGTGCAAGTTAATGTATCTGTTCCAATTTCTGCAGTTGCTGGAACACAATCAGCTGAATCATAATTAGCAGGAGCGATGGTTGTAGGTGGGCAAGGTTGAAGTAATTCTTCATTTACCAAATCAACAATGGTCACATTTCTGTCAGTTCCTATGTATAACTTGTCGTCAATATATTGATATGTGTCAGTGTAATGACCACTAGAAGGGGGGAGAGAAAGTGTAAACCTCGGCTCCAAAGTAGTGTCATCCAAAAATATCAAATCACTTTTCGTTCCCGCGAAGAAATTATCAACAATTAGCTTGTTTTCTACGTATATTAATGTATTTCCTTGTCCGCTGGTTGTTACGGTATTGATTGAATTTGAGTTGGTTGTATCAATTTCATATAGAGTCGTATTATTAATTCCTTTGAGGTACAAGGTTGTTCCAACTGCATCAATATCAGTTACAGAACCAGCCAAGAAAAAACTATCTGAGACAGTATCAGTTGTAGTATCAATTTGTCTAAATGAATTTGAAGAAAGTGTAATTGCAAACAAATCAGTTCCTATAAGAGCACCTTTGCTAACTAATGTTCCAACATTTATATTAGTTCCTGTTACTGCATTTGTATTGTAATCTACTATTTGGATGTTGTTGTTGCCAGAGTGTGAATAATAGATTTTATTATTAATAGTACCTAAGATTCTTGGGTAGTTACTGGCTGGTCTAGATCCTGTTTCAAAAGTATCAGTTAGAGTATTGAAAACCTGCAGAGAGTTAAATAAACTAATATAGATTTTGTCTTGGTAGGTCACTATATCATCAATAGAGAAATTAGCTGAAAGAGGGTAAGTATTTAGGATAGTATTTGTTGCTTCATCAATTTGCACCATGGTGTTTGTACCAACAGTAAATACATAGGCTTTGCCGTTTAGATTAACAACTGCTCTAGGTTGATTGGCAATATTTATTGTGTTGGTAAGTGTATTTGTAGTAACATCAATAACATAAAGACTGTCAGTGTTGGTGTTGACAACATATAGGTTATTACCGCTGACACTAGAATCATAGCTAGTTCCAAAAGTGGTCCCAATTGGAATATCAAAATCACCACAAGATGGAGTTACAGGCATAGCCTCGACATCGATTTGATTATTTGTTGAAACAAAATTTAAAAATCCTGAGACTAAAAAAACTAACCCAAGAAAAGTAATTAATTTACTAATTGGGCTACCCTTGAATACTTTACCAAACATATATTTAAAAATAGAGATTTTGGCTAATTATGTCAATAAGTTTAGATTAATATAATATTACCCAAAACAACTTTTATAAAAAATATACTCTATGATAAATTCTCTGTGGACAATTTTTGTTAGAAGATATATTAGACACATATGAAGACAGGTAAAAAAATTAACCGAATTGTTGTTGGTGATGTTGGGAGTGGTAAAACAATTGTGGCCTTTTTATCTGCTCTAGCTTATTTAAAAAACTTAGTAGGCGGAAAAACTTGTATGCTAGCTCCAACTGAAGTCTTAGCTTATCAACACTATATTAACCTACTTGAATTTAAAAATAATCTCGACCAAAACGAAAAAGAAAGTTTTCCAGTAGTTGTTTATCTATCAAGTAAGCAGAATTTTTTTAATAACTTTGAAAAACTAAGTAAATCAAAAATCGAAAAGGCTATCAAAGAACTTGACTCTAAAGAAAATATATTTTTTCTAGGCACGCACTCCCTACTCCATAAAGATTATGTGAACCCAGATTTAGTTATGGTCGACGAGCAACATAGATTTGGTGTTGAACAGAGAAAAAAACTATCACAGTTAGGCGATGCCCAGATCTCACCACACTATATATCTTTCAGCGCAACCCCAATACCTAGAACCCTTGCCTTGAGTATCTATTCTTCTTTGAAGCCTCATTTTTTGGAAACCCTACCTGGTAGAAAAAAGATTAAAACTAAAATAAACTATTTTGAAAATTTTAGTTCTCAGATTGTATCCAAAATCAAAGAAAAACTAGACATTAACCAGAAAGTTTACGTGGTTTGCACAAAGATTGAAAAAGATGGAGACGGAAACACTGAAGATATATGGTCGACTACAGAAACTGCTAAAAAATTAGAGGCAATTTTCCCAGGCAAGATTTTAGAAGTTCATGGAAAAAAAGCAGAGAAAAAAGAAATTCTGGATGAATTTAAAAGCTCAAAGGATAAACAAATCCTAGTTACTACTACGGTTGTAGAGGTTGGAGTTGATGTCAGTCAGGCAACTTTGATGATAATTCTAAATAGTGAAAGATATGGACTTGCAGCTTTGCACCAACTAAGAGGTAGGGTTGGCCGAAACAACTATGATAATAACGAGTGTGAATTAGTTACATGGGAAAAATATGGTAGACCAAAAAGACTAGGAATTCTAGAGACATCTGATAATGGTTTTGAGATTGCACAACGTGATTTAGAAATACGTGGAGGTGGAGATTTGTATGGCAAAGTTCAAAGTGGGTTTGATAATGAAATTGAAGAATTAATGGGACTAGATTCTCAAAAATATGAACAAATACTAGAGTTAGCCCAAAGTATTGATTTTAATGATTTAAAATCTCAAGGCCTAGAGAGATTAGAAAATTACGTAATTAAACAAAGCAAAGAGATCTGGGAAGAATAAGGCCAAAGCCTTATTCTCCTGGGCCAAAGCTTTATTCTCCTTGGTCAAAGCTTTACTCCCTGCACCAAAGTGTTATTCCCTCTTAGTTCAGAGTTTCACTCTCTTATGAAAAAAGCCTTATTCTCCTGGGTCAAAGTTTCATTCTCCCCAACACCAAAGTGTTATTCCCTTTGAAACCTAAGTTTCATTCTCCAATACCAAAATGTTAACACCGATAAACTCTAAAATTAATTTGATTAAAAATATTTTTTTATAAATATTTCTTGATAAGTTTGGAGGAGAAATGCAAAATCAAATCAAACATATTCTAACTCTAAGATTGGACTTTAGTTTCAAAGTGGGTGGTGAGATTGATTTTATTATTTATAAGCGTGATTCAATTATCTTCACCTGCCCGATTGAAAAATTATTTTTTTATCTTTCAGAAAAAGAGTCTAGGATCCAAAATGAAAGTATTAGTATAAAGATACCTCAACAAGTTATTAACTTTATTAGAAAAAGAACCCGGGAATATTACTATCAGCAATTTATCCAAAATAGAGAATGCTGATGAAAGATTCAAACTAAAAATTAACCCCACTACTTTTAGTGAGGTTAAATTTCTATAGTATTTTATTAAGGTAGAGGGTAACAATCTCCAGTTTGTGGTAGTATTTGATTAGCAGAATCTGCTACTACAGCACACAACCTATTTGCACCAGCTGGCCGATTTGAAACACTGACTATATATGGTGAGTCTGCGGTTACAATCTGTGTTGCAACATCAGATTTTTCAGTATCCCAATAGAAATGTACTCTTTCGGTGCTACCACTTGGAGTAAATCCAATTGGTGAGAAATTGACCAAATAATCAGAACCCGCATTAATCAATTGGATATCATCAATTCTAACAATTCTATCCACTGCACCTAATGTAAGGTTACTGGTAATATTATATATACCAAGTGGCAAGTCAGTAAATTGATATTTACCATCTGTTACAGAATCTGTAGATTTGGTCTGTTGACCTGTTAAATCTAGAGTAATACCAGGAATACTTATATCATTGTCTTCGATTGTATTTATATCATCATCCTCGCCGTCTAAATCAAACAATCCATCATTATTTCTATCAAAGAATACTTTACCAGTAATTGCTGAGTTGTTTGTCAAAGGTGTGTCGAACTGGAAGAAATTAAACAGTGCATTTGTGTATAAATTTCCTGCTGGAAGTGAGAATGTAATTTCATCAACTGAACCGAAGTTGGTTACCGAAGGTTCATATCTTTGAGTGTTTGTATTAACTCTTCCAGATACATTGTTAAGCTTTCTAACTGTATACGTTCCAGGTTGGAGGTATAGATTTTCGATATTTGTGTTTGCAGCAAAACTCAATGTTTCACCAGTTGGAGTATCTATTTCAAAACTACAACCGCTGATTGGTGATTCTGTATAGTTAATATCTGGATAGAAAGTAATTGAACCGTCACCATTTCTATCGTCAATACAACGAGCATTAATATCACCTGTGTAAAGATATACAAAGTTGTTGGTTACTGAATTGTTGTCATAGACTTCAAATCCGTCCTTGAGATCATTTACTTGATTACCATTCCAGCTCCATGTTCTGTTAACTGCTGGCAGCGTGCCTGGCAAGTAAGATTTACATGCTAAGGCTGAAATACATCTACTTTCTATTGAAGAGAATTGTGTATCAGACCAAAGAATGTTAGGAATTGGGTTTGACTCAGAAACATCCTGTGATTCGAATTTATGGAATATGTATTCACCAGTTGCTAGATTGCTGAATGTGTAAGCACCACTAGCATCTGTAGTTGTGGAAATAGTTCCAGTTGGTCCAGTTGCAAAGATCGTTGCATTATCTAGAGGGATTTCATTATCGAATGTTAGACCTGCATTATTATCTTCACCATCTGGTTCAAAACTAAGGTTCAGAGTTGTTTTATCAATAAAGGCAGTTCCTGAGAAGCTGTTGTTGTTAAATGGTGATACTGAATAGTCTCTGGTATAATCATCACTATCGAGCAGAGTTACAGTAGTATCTGGCATTGTAAAGTTTGTTACAGTAGCCCCAGTTAGTAAATCTAGAATTTCTACCATATATGGACCTGCTGGGAGTGAGCTAAAAGTAATTTCTTCTAGAGGGGTGTACCCTACTGTAGCTATATTATCTCCAAGTCTTTGACTGCTATTAACAACATATCCATCAGGTGAAGTGATTCTAAATCCCGCACCAAACACATCAATTTCATACTGAGTTCTGTTTAGATCATTATTACCATCATAGAAAGCTTTTAGATTTAGCTCACCATCATAGTTAAATGTCATATTGTATGTAGCTGAGCTATTTCGATCAACATAAATCTGAGGAGCTACTTGTGTATTAAGTGGAGAGTTTACTCTAATATCATCGTAACCTGCAGAACATCTTTGACAAGTCGTTCCTGTTGGTGCAGAAGAGATTATTCTAGTATAGTAATAACCTTCAGTTAAACCTGTAAAGCTGTAATCACCATTTGCATCTGAAACTGTTGACCCAATGTATCTGCTGTCGCTTGAACTGGTTGGTGTTGTTTCACCAAATATATAGCCTCTTCCATAGTACAATTCTACTGTTACATTAGGTACTACCGCATCGTTATCAAATGAAGTAATTGGGAGAGTATCTTGACCGTCAGCTTCAAAATTACCATCACCATCTCTATCAATGAAGGTTTTACCAGTGATAGTTGAGTTAGAATTTGGCTCAAATCCAAATGGTACTTGGACTGCACCTAGAGGCTGAGCTGCATTTGCTATTACAATATCTTCTCTAAGGAATTCGTTTGGGGTAATTCCAGTATATCCTGTATTGTTAACTGGGTTTGTTAACTCATAGTCGTATGTATCTGGGATAATTCCTTCGAATGTGTAGCTAACTTGATTAGCCCCAGAAGCTTCATCTTCTAGATTGTCTGAACTAGTAAGTTGCCTAAAGGTCGCTTGGATTTGTCCATCAGGGTGACCTGAATATCTGTTAGTTTCCCATTCATCAAATACGCCGTTAAGGTTCTGATCCAAGAATAGATATGCTTCTGCTTGAGGTCGATACCTTCCTTCAATTCCATAATCTAACCTGTCTGTACCAGGTAAATCTCCTCCTGTTCCATAGATTCCAACTGGGTAGTTGTTCCAGAACAGATAGTTAGAATTAAAGGCTGTTGATTGATATTCGTAGTTTTGTAGTGATCCACTTGGACCTGCATCACATGAATTCACACGAATCATTTGACTCGCCTCGAGTGGTAGAGCAACTTGCCTAATAACTGCGTATGCACCTGGTGGAATATTAGTAAAGCTGAATTCACCTGAGCTATTTGTAATTGAAGTTGGAGGTGTTGTATTCCAAATAATCACATCATTGTTATCTTCTCCAAAGGCTGGAGCACATTTAATTAGTTCAACTGTTTGGTTTGCATAAACAAAGTCATTATCATAATCATAATCGTTTGTGCCATCAACCCCTGTTTGATTATCATCACCATCTAAATCTATTTGATTGTATGAAGTTAGATAATTTGGTTCATAGTCTGGTCTTCTGTTCCAGATTCTTCCAGAAAGATTTGCAGTTGATGTATCTAATACAAAGTTTGTGTATGTTCTTGCTGACACATTTTCTTCAGTACCTAGGAAGATTGTTATGTCTTGATCTGGAGTGTTTACATCATACAAACGTGAATCAAATATTCCTGTGTAACTCAAACCACCACTTCCAATATTATTATCAACTAGATCATCTCGGAATTTAACTGTGTAATCCCTAGGGGGAATTTCTTCTATACAATTATTTCCATCAAGAATCAAGTAACCTTGAGCATTTCCATCACTTGAAACCTGAGTTCCATTAAATGAATCATACTCTAATTGGTAGTATACACCAGGGCTTGGAGAATCGGTTAATTCAATATCATTATCAGAAGTTGTGTTGATATTATCGTCATCACCATCAGCATCAAATACACCGTCGTTGTTTTTATCTACAAAATGTTCGATACAAATTCTTGCCGTATACTGAACTGAGAAATCTATATCTGCGATTTTTTCATCAGATGTAATAACTTGGTTAGTACTTTCCTGGGCATTTGCTAGTATTGGTGTTCCAAGAACTGCTGGTATAACAGCTTTTGTTCCAAGAGCATTTGGTAATACCGTTCTATATGTACCAGGAGCTAAACCTGTGAATGCATACCTACCTTCTGAGTCTGTTAATATTGAAGTCATTAATTGGTAGTTTCCTCCTCCAGTATCCCTGTATAATCTAATCTCTTGATCAGTTACTGGAACATCATTATCAAATACAGTAATTTCTGCTGTATCTTGTCCAAAGGCTTCGTATAATCCATCTTCGTCTCTATCAACATAAATAAATCCTCTGATTGCACCTAGAATAAATTCTGGGTTATTTGTGTATCCAAAGTCATTATCAATGAAGCTGGTTGTTCCGTCGATAGTGACATCAATGAAATCACCACCTGTAGTTGAACCAAAACCTGAAGTAATATTACTAATCACAACTCTGTAGTCTTCTGGGAATAATCCAGAGAAACAATTAGAGCTATCACTAGAAGAAGTTTGTGATTGTAGTGGTGTTACTAAATCTGATTGCAAGAAAATATCAACGTCATAACCTACTAATCTTGTTTCTGTATTATCAAAGATTGTATCAAAATCTTCATCATTAAATATATCATTACATACTGTTCCGTTTCCTGTGTATCCAAATACTAAATTAGTAACAGAAGAGGCAGTAATATTAAATGTTTGTGAACCTCCTGTTGTACTTGCTGAACCTGCTGGCTCATCTTGGATAACTGTGTATTGTCCTGGAGCAACGCTAGAGAAACAGAATTGGTTGTTTCCACCAGAACCAACTGGAGAAGAGATAACCTCTATATCTGTACTCGAACCTGCTAGTCGAATTCTAGTGTCAATTCCATCAAGAAGAGTTTCACCTGTGTTAAACGAACCATTAGTGTTCGCGTCAATAAATGTGTGAGTTACACAAACTGTTGCATCACCATTATATCCAAATTCTGGAGTATTTTTCTCAGCAAATCCAATATTTGTGATAGTAATTGGATTGATTGGAGCTGTGATGGTATAATTTGTTAGAGCTGAGGCTTCAACTTGGTAATCATCACCAATAGTAAGTGTTGCAGAGAAACAGTCTTCACCTGTACTTGAGAAGATACTCTCGATAAATGTTCCAACAGAATCACGCAATATCAAACTTGCACCTGATAGATTAGACTCTGAATCATTTAGTCCGTTTGCGTTATCATCTCTGAAAGCAACAGGACAGATTTGTGGAGTTCCATCGTACCCAAATTGGACATTTTCTGTTCCCTGACCTGCTAAAGCTACTACTTTATCATTTCCTCCAGTTGTAGAAGTTGTGTTTGCAGGAGCTGTTTGAGCTACCCTATAAGAACCATCTAATAAACCTGTGAAACAAGTCACACCGTCGGTTGTTATTGACCCAATCAAATCACCAGAACCGTTTCTTAGTTCAGTTGTAATTCCAGAAATATCGCTATCTGCAGGTAAATCCTGAGAACCGTTAACATTTCTATCTTCATAAGTTGGGTATGGACAGATCTGACCACCACCTTGGTAACCAAAGACAATTGATTCGTTGATTCCAAATGCACTATTAACTGGGAATGAAGCTGTTGTTCCAGCACCACCTGCTTGAGAACCGTTACTGACATTTCCGCTAATATTTGTTGCTGATGTCAACACACCACCTGCAGGGGCGACCTGCTCTACGGTATAATTATCTGGAATAACATCAGTGAAACAATTCGAACCATTTGTGTTTACCGTTTGAATAGTCTGACTATCAGAAGTTCTGACCAAGTTTGTAACTAAACCAGCTAGATCACTATCACCAGCATCCTGAGATCCATTTCCATTGAAATCTTGGAAAGTTGGGTATGGACAAATTGTAGTTGCAGAGTAGAATCCGAATTCTTGGTTTGAATTGGTTCCTGAGGCTAATGTAAGAACTCTAGGTTCTGTTGTAGTAGAAGTAGCATTTAATCCATTCTTGTTTATCTCCACACTATAGTCACCACCGATAACAGTTGAGCTAAGTAGGTTTGTGAAATTGTTCACTCCATCGATAGCTATGTCTTGGATAATTATGTTTCCATCTGGATCTCTAAGAGTGGCTAAAAGTCCTGTTACTACTGGCTCAGCGTCATTAGCTCCATTTTGGTTATCATCTCTAAACGATGAAGGGGTAATTGAACTATTTCCTTGGTAAGAATATATCAAAGTTGTGTTATTGACAGTTGAACCATCATCGGGGACCGCACTAGCTGATTGGGTTGCTGTATTTCCATCAGTTAATGTCGCACCTGCAGGAGTTGATTGAACCACATCATAAGTTGTTGTTGGAGTTATGTTTTCTGGAGTGAAACAATCCTGACCTGCGTTAGTTGAATTAATTGTTTGAACTACTGTTGCACCTGGGTTTTGAACTAAATCAGTTGAAATTCCAACTAACTCTGGTTCATTTGCATCTTGGACACCATCTGAGTCATAGTCAGCAAAGGAGTCAAAACAGACTGTGGTTACTGCTTGGGTTACATCAAAGAAGTGATCTGGTGTTGTTAATATTCCTGAATCTCCATCGACTGTAAACACAACTATATTATTGACACCAGTTGCATCTGGGACTACAGTTGCATTATTTCCAGCAGTGTTGCTAATATCACAAACACCATTAACGACATTAATATTACTTACCGTTATTGGACTTGCGAATGAAGGACCGGAGAAGGTTCCATCACAAATAGCAGTACCATTAAGAGGCTGACCGGTTGCAGAATCGATTAGGCCGTCGACTTGAGCAGAGGTTGGATACCCAACAAAGGCTTGCTCATTGTACGTAGGGTTAACAGTTGTTTCTAGACTAACTGCATTTAACGTTGGCTGACCTGGGTTTGCCAAATCTTCTTCAGCTAATCCTGTTGGGATAATTTTAAATCCAAAGAGCTGATCTAACTGAGTTCCAAAGTTCATAGTAACTGACTGTCTAATGTCACCACCGTTAAGAGTTCCGCCTGTTGTTGATTCTGAGCTAGCTGGAATAGTTTGTTCGAGCACATAATCATTTGGGATTAAATCAGTGAAACAAGGACTACTACCGGTTCCATCAGTGGTTAATGTACTAATTGGAGTAACTAGATCAGTTGATAGATATAATCTAACTTGTTGGTTTGCTAGCAAATAGTCAGATCCATTAAAACTACCATTTTCATCTACATCGATAAATGTTGGGTTTGGACACACATCATTATTACCATTATATCCAAATGTTCTATTTTCATTAGTGCTAACACCTAAAGCAACAGAATATGAATTAGTAGAAGGAATAGTTCTAACACCGCCAGTTGGAGCATCTTGTTCAATTGTGTAGTCACCATCGAATAGATTACTGAAACAGTTTGGACCTGTAATAGTAGTATTCAGAGAGTCGACAACCACCCCTAGATTATTTCGTAGTCTTGTAACCACACCAGCTAACAATGGTTCAGCCCCATTTTGAGATTGATCACTATTATCATCTCTAAATGTTGGGTTTGCACAAATCTGAGAATTTGGTGGGAATCTAACTGTAAAGACTGTTGAACCAGTTTCAAAAGTATATTCGGCGTTGAAATCATTTCCAAACAAGCTTACTTCAGTTTTAACTGTAGCTGTTCCCTGTGCAGTAATAGTAGCGCTAGTTACAAGTGCTGAGCAGTAGCCATTTGAAAGAGTTCCAAGGTATTCTATTGGTGTGTTAGAATTTAATTGGAATGTTAGTCTACAGTCGGTTCCATCTGGAACGACACTACTTGAACTAAGATTAACTATTTGAGGAGATGTAATTGTAGCATCAGTGTTTACCAATACTGGGTCTTCTGTTGAAGTATGAGATCCAGCAATTAACCCTCCGTTTAAATCAATATCATAACTTCTATCAAAATTAGTAGCTGGTACTGTTAATGTTCCACTATCACCTTCAACATCCACAGTGAATGAATAGGTTCCATCAATTATTGGCAAATCAACATTACCATCCATAGTTAATGAACAATCCCCTGCTACAACTGGTGAGCTTGCTGAGAATGTAAATGAGTTTGGACCAGTTACATTAAATAAACATGTTGTATTATTTAGTGAACTTGTATTAGCTGAATCAATTAATCCAGTAACTGTTAGTGTTACATCGTTATCAATATAGCTAGGATCTGGAGAGAATGAGCTACTTGTAAATGTTGGCTGTCCTAGATTTCCAGAGTCTTCCTCAGCTTTATTTGATGGGAAACCATTAGAACCGATTTGAGTATCTTCAGTTTCAAAATCAAAAGTACTTCCGTTAACATCAATTGTAACAATGGTTTTAATATCAACAACTCCAGCTGTTATATCGTTTTTTGGAATTGTATTTACACAGAATCCTTGGTTATTAACTGTAGATATATATTCTAGTGGAGTGTTTCCACCAATAGTCATTACAGTTTTACAATCTGCTCCCGCAGCGATTAATGTAGATCCGTCATATCTGTATATAACAGGAGAGCTAATGATTGGATCGTTACCAGAAAAATCGATAGGATCTGGAACTGAGGTGTTATTACCTGGGATTTCTCCTCCAACTAAATTAATATCGTAAACTCTGGAGAAACTAGTTGGTTGTGAAGTTAGCGTAGCAGTGTCACCTTCAACGGAAACTGTAACATTATATGTACCGTCTACACTTGGCAATTCAAATTGACTAAATTCGTAGGTACACTCACCTCCATTAATGTTTGGCGAGGTAAACGATTGAGAATATGCGTTTGGACCAGTAACAGTGAAAGTACAAGGAATTCCGTTTAGTGACTGACCAGTTGCAGAGTCAATTAGGCCTGTAGCAGTAATACTAGATAGGTTAACTGAACCAATAATATTTGGATCTGGATTTGATACCAAAGATCCTATAGTTGGCTCACCTGTTGATCCATTTTCTTCTGCTTTATTTGATGCAGGTCCATATACTGTGAATGGGATTGTAGAATTAGTTTCTGTCGCTGCACCGACTACTGTTACTGAGGCATTATAACTACCCGTTGTTGTAGGGGCTGCAAAGCTACTTGGTAATACACACACTCCTTCATTAGTTGTTCCACCTGTAATTGTTTGGTTGTAACCGCCTGCACCAGTAATAGTAACATCACATGGTAAATTGTTTAGATTTCCTGAGTTTTGGTTAAGTAAATTACTAACACGAGCTTCAAATGTTGCTCCAGTGCTCACTGGTAAAGGAATAGAATTCCACGTCGCACTTACAAGGCCTGTTTCTGGAATTGAGGAATCAAAGAAGGTTCCTACTGATCCAGGGTTTGTGTTGGAGGTTCCTCCATTTACTTCTGTAGTGAACGTACCACACCTATTATCAGTTGCGTAATCGATAGAGATACGGCCACCTCCACCTGCACCTCCGTTTGTGACACCGTTTCCACCATTAGCGATTAGTGAACCACAACCTTCAAGAGTATCTGTAGTTATCCATATTGAACCACCTGAACCTGCACCACTATCATAAGAAGTGTTAATTCCATTTGCTCCGTTTGAGCTAACTACACCATCAATTAGTACAGTTCCAGTCGCTGTTACTTTGACAGCTCCTCCTCCTGGTTGACCTGTGGCCGATCCTCCACATTGACCTACTGAACCAGAACCTCCTGAACCGATATCGGTTGGCTCTACCTGAGAGCCATACGTTGGTCCACCTGTTGAAGGGGTACTTCCTGATCCACCAACTCCACCGTAGCCTCCACCAGCACCGTGGCGACCACCACTATATATTTGGGCAAGTCCACCACCCGCACCGTAACCGGCTTGTGAAGTTCCACAACTATTATCTCCAATTCCACCATCGAAACCGTAGAAATTATTATTAATTGTACCACCTGTGTTTAGAGTTAGATTTGTTACTGAAATATCCAAAACATGATCTTGTGTTGTAGAGTTATCAGCATGTCTTAGATTAGCTCCACTGTCTATTGTAACATTGTTTAGTGAATAACTACTTACACCACCCAAAATCAAATCAGAACTTTGATTGATATTCAAATCACTTGTAACTGTGAATAAATTATCATCTGATCTTAGCTTGGCATTTTCTATAGTTAGATTATCAATTGTGAAAGGAGCTTCAGTTAAGACATCTAAATCTGATTCTTCTGGATTGGTTAGAGAGCTTCCAATATAAGATAAGTCACCATTAGTAGCAGCGGTAGATTTTTCAAAAATTGATCCAGCTCCTCCAACTTTTGCTGCACCAGATAAGTCAGCCCCACCAAAAGCAGTTGTAGTTCCTGTGTATGATTTAGAATCATAATATAAGGCGATTCTACCTCCACCACCAGAACCAGCTGCATCATAAGTGCCTCCACCGTTAGCTGTAATTGATCCACTACCTGCGATTGTACTTGCGTCGAGTAGAATTGAACCACCTGAACCAGCACCAGCTGTATAAGTATTATTACTAACGGACTCTCCATTTGATGTGATTGTTCCGTTATTAACTAGGTTCCCACTAATAACTGCTTTTATAGCACCTCCACCATCACTACCTCTTTGTCCTCCAGAGCATTGTCCGACCGATCCTGATCCTCCTGAACCTAGATCTGTTGGTAATTTGAACGATCCGTAAGATGCTCCTTCTGTTCCAGATGTTTCACCATTTCCACCATTTCCACCGTAACCTCCTCCAGCTCCATCTCTACCACCACTATAAATAGTTGATTGACCTCCTCCAGGACCAAATCCTGCTTGAGATGCAGAACATGAATTATTCCCAATACCACCATCAAAACCAAGTGAATTTGTATTAATCTGACCTCCAGCATCAATTGTAACATTAGCTGCTGTGAAATCAAGAACATTATCTTGGGTGGTTGAATTAGCAATGTGAGTTAAATTTCCACCTGAGGTTATTGTTACATCTTCAAATGTGTGAGTATTTAGCGTACCGAGTCTCAAATTAGATAGATTTCCAATATTCGTATCTTGTGTGATATTTATAGCCGAATTACTATGGTATACATCAGCGTTAGTAATTGTAAGATTATCCTCAGTGATTGTGCTTTCTGTTGTGTTGTCTAAAACTGTGTCGTCAAAATTACTTGTTGCGTTTCCAGAAATAAATAAATTACCATTAGTTTGACTAGCTGGTTTTTCGTAAATTGTTCCTGCACCACCAATGCCAGTTGTTGTTTCAGCATTAACTCCAGCATATGCGGTAGTTGCTCCAGAGTATGTTTTTGTTGTGTAGTATAATGCAATTCTACCTCCTCCACCTGTTCCAGCAGCATCAAAAGCTTGTCCACCGTTTGCAGAGATGTTACCAGTTCCAGCAATCGTTGGTGCATCAATCCATACTGAACCTCCTGAACCTGAACCACCAGAGTATGATGAATTAACCGCATCTGCCCCATCTACATCAATTAACCCATCAACTGTCACTGTTCCAGTTGAAATTATCTGGACAGCCCCACCACCATAACTTCCACTTGTTGCACCACTACAAGCTGCTCTGGCTGCAGATCCTCCTGAACCTAAATCAATTGGTTGTCTGTAAGAACCGTAGCTAGCTCCACCAGTTGAACCAGATTGTCCGTTACCACCTTCACCACCGTAAGCTCCTCCTGAACCATCAGTTCCGT
>CALIJC010000005.1 GCA_938017575.1 uncultured Patescibacteria group bacterium | reverse complement strand
ACATTCCATAGTTTATTTCCAAAATTCCTCTGCTTCTCCAGTAATCTATCAGCAAGAGAACCACCCATTTTTACATTTCTATTAGGTATCATAGAACCTAGCATTGCTAATCTCAAACTATCACTACTAAAATTATCAATGGCTTCAATTGGGTCGATACCGTTTTTCAAACTTTTGCTCATCTTGCGGCCTTTTTCATCTTGGACCGTTGGTGTTATCAAAACTGTTTTGAATGGAATTTTACCTGTAAAGTATTTTCCTAAAATCGTCATCCTAACTATCCAAGCATAAAATATTTCACGAGCAGTTATCATTTCATCTGTACTATAATATTTCCAAAAATCACTATCATTTTTATTTTCATCATCAATCAATTTTGGTATTTCATCCCAGTCAATATTTTTTGTTGAATCAAGATAATTCAAAGTGCTCAGTGGCCACAAACAACTAGAGAACCAAGTGTCTAAAATCTTGGTTTCTTGGACCCAATTTCCTTCTTCTTTTGGTTTGTTATTACTAATTCTAAAGCGGTTATTTGCATCAGGTGTGGAATCGTAATCTGATTTCGTATAAAATTTACGGGTAGGGTTATTGTCTAGATTATACCAAACTGGCATTTTATGACCCCAAACCAAATCACGACTAATAACCCAATCATTTAGGTTGTCTTTGTGAACAAAATTCAAACCCATCTTTTTAAAATTCTCACTAAAATATTTAGTCTCCGTTATCCCAATCTCCCCTAACTCTGATAGTGTTTTGTTATCCCGGCTAGTTGGTTTATGATAATTCAAGAAAAACTCTTCACTAATAAGCGGCTCCACAACTGTTTTTGACCTCTCACAAATTGTAACATTATGTTCATAGTTCCAGTCAATATTGTATTTAGAATAACCAGCTGCTTCTTCTGTTGATAATTTCAAATAAGCAGCAATTTGTTTATCAAGTTTTTCATTCGGCTCAGCATTTTCTTTGATTGGAACATTACCAGATTTAATTAATTCCAAAATCATTTCCCTACGAGCTACTTCTACTGTTTTACCAACAAACTTACCGCCTAAATCTGTTAGTTTTCCATCCCTTCCAATTACAGGTTCCAATGGATTCCTAATTTCCATTTGACCACTGCCCATATCAAATGATTTTAATTTATATTTATTAAATAAATCGTAATCGTGAGGATCGTGAGCTGGTGTTACTTTCAATGCTCCAGTACCAAATTCTGGATCGACTTCACTGCTATCAGTTGTTAGCTGTATTGGTAAGTAGACATTAGTTAAAGGTAATTGAACAAAAACCTTATCAACATTTTCTTGTAAAAATTCTTTCAATTCACTATCTAAATTTTGAGATTCTAGATTTACCATCAAAAAATGATCAGCGAAAATTGTTTCTGGCCTTACTGTTTGAACTGCTAATTTATATCCACTTGGCTTGGCGATACCTTTAATCCACACATCATATTCAATTGTAACAAACGGATCTTTTCGTTTTTCTCTACCAATATCTTCTTGGACATCGCTCAGAGCTGTTTGTAGCCCCACTGACCAGTTGATCAAATAGCTTTTTTTGTAGATTAAATCATCCTCCCAGTATTTTTGAAATGCAAAATTTACCATCTCCACCGCCCTCTCATCTAACGTAAATAAATTCCTGGAATAATCTGGTGTATCACCTAATATTTTAGCTTGGTTTTTTTGGAAATCTCTCCACTCATCAACTTTGGACCAGGCAAACTCTAACCAATCTTGGCGAAAATGCTTTTTTAAAAACTTTGGTAGATCTTCTTTGTCAGCGGGAAATTCATTATGATTTTTCATTTGCTCTGTTAGCACGTGATCAGCTTCTCCAGTTTTGAACATTTTGTCGATAACACCTTCTAATTGTATCCCAGCATGATCAACTCCTGGTACCCACAAAGTAGACTGACCCCTTTGTCTATAAACCCTAGACAGAGTATCCATCAAATAATGACCATAGGCATGGCCTGCATGCAAATTTCCAGTTAAATTCGGTGGTGGCATCAAAATACAATGACTTTTTGAAACAGTATCGGTCTGATTCTCTGGTTTACCAACTCCTTTTTCTGACCATTTTTTATAAATCTTATCCTCGTATTCTTTTGGATTGTAGTTTTTTGAGAGCATCTTGATTGGTTTGTTTATACACAAAACCTGGCACTATGAATTAATTTAGTCAAGATTTCATAAATTGTGTTGACATTAAATATTTATTTTTATAAATTCCCTAGTCTGGTTTAATGAGAAGTGAAGAGAAATGAAAATATCCCCATTAGTTTGTTGGACACTAGGCTTATCTCTAACAGTTACTTTGGTTAGCGCCTTACCGGCAATGGCAGGTTCCAGTCCAGAGGATCTTGCGCTGGTAAAAGCTCCAGAAGTTCAAATAAAATATCAAAATACAGAAAAAGAAAAACTAATAACAAAACATATTTTAGAAAGCAAAAACAATTTAACTGTAACTTTAACGGGGTTGATAAATGATTTAATATATAGTAATGGGGTGTTTGAAAACACAGTATATCCCCAGAGTTATGATTTGATTAGAAATTCTTTGGCTGCTGTTTCTGAGCAGTCAGAAAAATTAAAAAATGAAATAATAGCTTTAAAAGCTTACTATAATCAAAAGTACTCAATTGACGACCTAAATAATGGACATGTTGATTTAATTACAGGAGATATCTACAGGTTGCAATTTCTTCTAACAGAAAGAAGGGCTGCAAAAGTAGATTAGAATACAATTAATTAGTTTCAACACACAGCACCTGCTCAAGCGGGTGCACGTTTCTTTTTTGACCTTTTTTGTAATAATTGATATAACCATCCAATGAACAAATATGACAATCCAAGAGATTATATTTTATATTTACTGGGTAGAAAGGATTATTCCAAAGGAGAGTTACTCAACAAAGCCAAGCTAAAAAACTATGATGAAACTGAAACACAAAAAGCCATCACTGAGTTTATAGAAAAAAAATATATTGATGATGATAGATATTGTGAAAATCTAATCTATCAATTTTCCGGACAAAAAGGGCCAAATTGGATCAAACAAAAGTTAGCTCAAAAAAGGTTACCCAGAGAAATAATAGAAAAATACATAAACCAAATCAATTCTAAACCTGACGATTCAATCAAGCAAAAAGCCATGCAAAAATACAAAATAAAAAATTTTAATGAAGTCGACTACCCTACCAAAGCAAAAGTCATCGCCTTCATCTCCAGACTAGGTTATCCTAATAGTTTTCAAATATATGAAACATGGGAAAAAGAAAGTAGCAACTCTGGATAATAAAAATCTATAAATTTGACTTTATCATCAGTTTATGTTTTTAATTAGGTCTAACACAAAATATGGCTATAATTTCTTCAGTATACTCCAGATGGATTCTTGATTCACGTGGTAACCCAACAATTCAATGCACAGTAGAATTAGATCAACAAGGAAAAAAGATATCTGCAACGGCTAGTGTACCAAGTGGAGCCAGCACAGGAAAACACGAAGCTTTGGAGCTACGAGATGAACAAAAAGAATTTCATGGAAAAGGAGTTTCAAAAGCCATATCAAACATCAATCAGACAATTGCAGAAAATATAGTTGGAAAAGATTTTGCGACAGCAGCAGATATTGACGAGCTAATTATCAAACTAGAGAATAGTCCTAACAAAACTAACCTCGGAGCAAATAGTGTTTTAGGAGTTTCAATGGCAGCTCATAGAGCTTTTGCAAATTTATCTGGAATTGAGTTGTGGCAGTATTTACGCAGGTTATATTTTAGCGATTTACCACTAGCACCAAAATTCCCACAATTGATGTGTAATGTTCTTAACGGTGGAGCTCATGCAAATAATAATCTGGCAATCCAAGAGTTCATGATTATCCCTCAAACTGGAGAAATCGAATCAGATGTTCAGGCAGCCAGTGAAATATACCATGATTTAAAAAACACTCTTTCTAGCGACGGTTACTCAACAGCTCTAGGGGACGAGGGAGGTTTCGCACCAAAATTCAATCTAGAAAATATAGTAAATTCTCAAAAAGACGATTCGGAAAACCCAGAAAATATTGAATTGAAACCAAGTAAAATTGTTTTGAACTATCTAAATTCAGCCATAGAAAAATCCGGTTATAGCGGTACTAAAATGGCTTTGGATTGTGCAGCCAATGAGTTTATGGAGCTTCTCGATGAAGAAGGAAATCCTGTCCCAAGCGAAGATATCAAATACAAAATTGATAATAGTTTACTTTCACGGTCAGAGTTGGCAGATTACTACATGGGTTTGATACAAGACTACCCTATCGTATCAATTGAAGATGGCTATGGAGAAGATGATATTCTTGGCTGGGAAATATTAACAGAAACACTTGGAAAAAAAATTAGTCTTATTGGTGATGATTTATTTGTTACAAACCCACATAGATTCCAAAAAATTGGTTTAGAAAATCAAATCGCTAATGGTGTTTTAATTAAGTTAAATCAAATTGGAAGTGTCAGTGAAACCTGCCAAATGATAAACCTGGCCAAAGAAAATAATTATGTCACCTCTGTTAGTCACAGAAGCGGAGAAACTACAGATTCATTTATCTCCGATCTTGCCTTTGCAGCGCAATCTGAATTCATCAAATTAGGTGCCCCAGCTAGAGGTGAGCGGGTTGTAAAATATAACAGATTATTAGAAATTAAAGATAGTTTATAGACTATCTTCAACAAATGGAACTCGGTTATTCACTTCGTGAAAACCACCCTTTGCGGAGAAATTATTGACCATGTCGCAATTCTATGCTATAAATCTATAGTTAGTTATCAATTATCGAGGTCATTTGTGAAAAATCCATCACAAAATATTGTCCACAAAACAGCAGTTATTATACTTTGTTTATCAATTCTAACAGGTGGAATCTGCACTATTTCATTATTCCCTCTTCTTTTCTCTAGAATAGCGACCTGCAATAGCAGTGACAAAACACTTACTGAATCCAGTGAATGTATAAGCTGGCATTCACACATGTTTGTCTATGCTGGATTATCAGCCGTGGGAGCTGTAGGAACTGGACTTGTTTCGCTAATAGTTGCTATAGGTTCAGACAATTCAAAAGAGATTAATTCAAATTAGTTGATAGTATTATATATCAACATTAAAGCTTTACAATAAGCTAAAAACCTGCTATAATAGCTATTATTCTACATGGAGAAAAGACAAATGAAATCTAGAGCTGTATCTAAGTTTTTATTATTTGCCTTAACCTTACTCATTGTATTAATACCTCTCACGGCTGTTAATAGCAGTCATGGTCTAACCAGTGAATACACTGGAATTGAGGGCAATTGGAAAGTTGTCAGTAGCGAAGTAGATATAGGTTATATAAAGTTTCGAAATCAGGCATCTGGTGAATACCACTGTTGGTTCACCGATCCTGAGTATTTTGATAACAGTGGACCTTGCTAATATAGCCCAAGACAATAACAACCTAACCCCTATTCAATTTTGATTTAGGGGTTTATTTAGGTATACTTGATTCTTTTTATATTATCATTTATAGTCGTTGCATAAGCCTATGATTGATATACATCATCCCAAAACTGTACTAGAAGACATAAAAGATGAGATAGAAATTTCTTGGAGTTACTTTATACAATTATTTTTTGCCTCAATCATCGCTGTTCTAGGGTTATTAACCAACTCCACCGCTGTTGTTATAGGAGCCATGTTAATTTCTCCAATTTTCTGGCCAATTTTAGGATTGTCAATTGGAATCATCACCACCAAAGATAAAGTTCTTCAAAAGGCTTCATTCATGTTGGTAACCAGTATTTTGATAACCTTGGCTTTAGGCTACGTAATTACTTTACTAACGCCGATGGATCAAACCAATACAGAAATTCTAGCTAGGACCAACCCTACAATTTTAGATTTATTTATCGCCCTAGCCTCTAGTATTATTGGAATACTAGCATTGTTTAATAAAAAACTTTCTAGCTCAGCAGCTGGTGTCGCTATCTCTATTGCTTTATTGCCTCCTCTAGCAACTGCTGGAATTGGAATTGCATTCTGGGACCTAAATATTTTCCTCAGAGCATTTATTTTATTCATGGCCAACGTCAGCGCAATAGTAGTGATTGGAGTTATCACATTATATCTATTAAAAATCAGACCTTCACGCCAAGCTGACAAAAAAAGAGCCAAGGTTGGAATCGCCATATCTACTGTTTTTTTCATATTAATTTCAGGTCTCCTATCTATTTACTCATTTTCTTCAATTCAAGAATCCCGAACCAGACAAAGCATAATTGAGACCCTTACAGATCAAGTCACTCAGATCCATCCAGAAGCTGAGCTAGAAAATATCAAAATAAATTTCTCAGCAACAAACGAACCTATCGTTGTTGAATCTACTTTGCTATTACCCGAACAAGTTTTCCTAACTTTGGATAAAGAATCTGAATTAACCAAAGCTCTGGTTGAACAAACCAACCAACCAGTAAAACTGAAATTCAATATATTAAATACATTACTACTGAGACAAAATGATGAAAACCAAGAAAGTATTGCAAAAATTGAGCAATTCACCAAAGATAAAATTTTAAATCTTAACAATAAAATAATTATCGATAATATTAGTAGTAATTTTGATAACGAAGATTTTGTACAAGTAGATATTACTCTCAGGTCTTCATCAGAAAATTTCCTGACTATAGAAGACAAAAACAGCATCCAAAATGACCTAAGCAGTTTGATTCAAAAAAATGTGAACTTATCAATCGCCTTTATTCCATTCCAAAGACTCCAAGATCAAAGCAGAGAAGAAGTCCTACAACAATCGATCAGTAATTATTTCAAAGATAACCTCAACCTAATCTCACCTAACATTCTTGTTCAATCGATAAATGTAATTCAAATCGTTGATGTTGATAACAATCAAGCCTTGGATGATATTTCTGATGTAAATATTGAAAAAGATCCACAATATTCAGCCGAAGTAATATTACTTTCACCAGATAATGAAAAACTAACTGACACACAAAAGAATTCATTGATTTCAAATATCAGAAGAGATATCGATAAAAACATCCAACTCAAAATAAAAACTATTTCTTATACCCAATAAGTCTATGTCACAAATTAACTACGACACTCTTAGCAAAAAAACTGGCACAATTTACAACGCCCTAAACAAACAACATAGGTGGTATACAGGTTTGCCAATAAAAGCTTATGTAAATAAAAAAATATTTAGAATAAAACCTGATTTTGGAAATAGTTCGATTAACTCCGGTCGCTGGTCAGCATATTGTCACTACGCAGCCAAATCCAGTTTGGATAACCTGTTAAAAAAAAATAATATTAACAAAAACTCAACTGTTGTAATCCACCCATTAATTAGTAACGATTTAGTTTCCCAATTACAAAAAACAGGCTGTAGAATACAGGCAATTGATATTGATAAAGATAATTTGAACCTTGATACACATCAACTCCAAAATTATATTATAAATCAACCTAAACCAGATTTAATTTTAAACACTGCACCAGCGGGAATTTACAAGGATCTGCTAAATCACTTAGATATATTTAATCAAAAATCAATCAATTCAATTACAATAGTGAATAATAGCACTATAACTGCCGGACTATTAGAATTATTTGAAAAAATTAATTTTGGAGGTGCTATTTTTAATGGAGGGGGTAGTTTTGTCGACGATCATTTAAATGAGGTTCTTGACTCGCCTGTTCCTGATAAAAGTTGGTATTTTTCGTTTCAAATTGAACACAGAACTCAATCAATTTTAGAATATCACCTCAAAGAAAGTCATGAAGTTTTTGGAGATATTGTTGAAGCCTATTACTATCTATTATTAGGTAAAAGAAAAAATATTCTTAACAAAGTATTGCCCTCCTTAGCTAGAAATACTATTTTAAAAAACAATTTCAATAATGCAGATGATGCAAAAAAAATGATAGCAACAAACATGGCGTCTGTATATCAAAAAGCTGTTCCTGATATCTTTTTTGAACTAGAAAACATCGACCCAAAATACAATAATAATTTAAATCACCAATCTTTAGTTGAACTTGATTCGTTCTTATATCACAAAAATAATGAGCTACACAGTTTTATGATCGATCAAACTAAAAGACTACCTTCAGGCTCAATTGAGGTGCCTAAACTATTTACAAATAGGACTTATCTCAATTTCTTTTTCTATACTACCGACCATCAGTTCTGGAATGATTATTTTACAGGTCTCAATATAAATTATCAAAAAGGTCAGCCTTTACCAGATTCTATTTCAAAAATCCAACTACCTAATGCACAGTTTGCCTCGAGCTACCTAGCCCAGTTAGATATTATACAAATTTTACACAAAAGATTAAAATTTAATGCCTAAAAAAAGAATATTAATTTTAGCTCTAGCATCTATTTTT
>CALIJC010000004.1 GCA_938017575.1 uncultured Patescibacteria group bacterium | reverse complement strand
AAAATAAAACCCGTATTTTTTATGTCTGTTTTAACATATCTATAAACAAATTAAAGCTCATTTGATATGTATTTAATAAATCATTTTGGAATTTATCATTTATTTTTCTATACTCGCTATTATATTCTCCAATTAACTGATTATAATAAGTAATATATTGGTTTTTATCTAATTTCTTGGCAGGTACAACTAATTCCCACCATTTGTATTTATATTTCCTTTCAAGAGACTCCAGAGATTTATCTAATGCAATTTTTAAATTATCTAATTGCTGATTAAAGAAATCAATTTTCCCATTAACACTACTGGTTGTTCTATTGATAACCAAAATCTGATTATTAATGATTTGTTCATAATCTTTTATTTGCTTGAGCATTTGTTCATAGGCTTGTTTATATTTGTTCAATTGCTCCTGGAGTGAGTCACTATCTTGAGTACGATTAAATGATTCAGGGCCGCTGCTACCATTGGCCTGAGCCTCTCTAACTTTTTCCCAGCCACCATTTTGATATGCAGGGTTTATTATGGCGGCTTTCAAAACAGCGTAGGCTTCACGGAGTCTTATAAAATCCCCGGCGTTTCCACCTTTATCAGGGTGATATTTTTTTGCTAGCTCGTGGTAGACATCTTTAATTCTTTTCTCCTGTAGGTCAGTTAGAGTTTCAAAACCGAATACTTCTAAACTTTCTTGAATTGATAGTTTCATATCAGCAATATATAGAATAAATCCGCCAAGGTCAATATCTATCTATTCATTTACAATTTCCACCTCATTATCAAAGTCAGCTGTAGGAATAACCCTAGAAGTTTTATAAGCTATATCAATCTGGTTAGAGTTAAATTCATCTAATATAGAAATAGACAGTCTTTCGATTACTTCTCGTAGTTTCCCAGTTTTACATGCAAACCATATAGTAAAGCAAGGACCATCACCAGCCAAGCTCATATAGATTTTTGGCTTGTAGATATTCCCCAAATTAAAAACATCATCTAGGTAAGTATCTTTATGGTCCAAGGCGTAACTAAAATATTCATCCATAGTTTTTTCAATAATCTCCCTGGCTAATTTATAGTTACTTTCGTAGGTTACGATAATATCCAAGTTGTTCCACAAAATTGCATTTTCTTGAGTAAAATTCTTTACTGGGTGTTTCAAAATAAGGTTATTAGGAAAATCAACAGTTTTACCAGTGAGTTGCTCACGGTCCAAGGAAGAACCTCCGACCTTTTCGCTAATCACAGTTCTAAATATTCCAATATTTTTTACTTTACCAGAATATACCTGAACACTGGTTTGAATTTGAATCAGATCGCCTTCTTTATAAGGTCCTCGAGCTTTGATAACAAACCAAGCAAAAAAGCTACTTATAAACTCTTGGAGGGCTACAACCATCGCTGCAGAGATGAAACCAAAAGATGTAACTAGTATTGCCAAGTTACCAATAAAAGCTATTAAAAGTGTTAATACAGTTGCTCCAATTGCCAAAAACCCTGTGATTAATAAAATAAAATTCCGGACCAATGTTTTCTTGGTTAGTTTGAAAGTAATAAATTTAACAATTTGATATATTAGCCAATACGCAGCAATTAATATTATATACCGCGAAAAGCTGATCCCCAGAATTACTACCTGTGATTGGAGTATGTTAATTTCTTTGGATAGGTCTTTTTCCAGCTGGCCCAGGTCGTTTTCTAATAAATCACGCTCTTCATTATTTTCAGCAACCGAGTCTTCTTTTTTGGATATTTCTTCATTGATTTCTTCTATACGAGTTTCCCAGGTTTCGATTTGAGATTCATTTTTCTTTTTTTCCTCATCGATTTGCTCCTCTGTTAATTTCTCACCGCTATCTTCGCTAGTAATCACACTAATCCTCTCCTCAGCAGTGATAATAAGATCTTCTTGTACCAGTTTTTCACGGCCTAATTCAATTATATCTGCTTCTATGGCTTGATTCTCACGATTTAGCGCATTGATTTTTGATTTGAGATCGGTCTTTTGCTTCTGCAGTAGGCTGACTTTTGTGGTTTGGCTATCAATTTCTATACCATTTTCAATTGGTCTATCAATGATATCTTGGGCTAGGGTAGGCACGCTCGGGATAGATATAGAACTAAAAACCAAAACCGTGATAATAATTATTTCCTTTAATTTTCTAAACATACAGATTTCTATAGTTGACTGAAAATATTACCAAGTTTTTAGCATAAGGTAAAGAGAAATTATTTACACAGGCCGTGAAAGTATTAAAAGTCGAGGAATTCTCAGTAGTATCAATTATACGAAGTCAATAGATTTTTACAAAAATTAAGACAAATAAAGAAATAAGGTTTACAGAATTCCTCCACAAAAGTAGATTTTATAGTAAACCGACCAGTCACCCGATTATGAAAAAAAATATTATTAAAAAAGCCTATGAGTTATTCCAAAACCAAGGTTACGCCCAAACATCTACTAGCCAAATTAGCCAAGAGGTTGGGGTAGCCAAAGGCACATTCTATCATCATTTTAGTTCCAAAGACAAGCTTCTAGTTGAAACCATTAATTATTGCAACGCCAATCTAGACGCCGAAATCCAAAATCTAAAAAATATATCATCCAATATTGAGCTCGACGAATTTATAAATTCAATCTCCAATTCTCCTGAGTTAATATTTTTAATAAAAATGAGCTGGGAAAATTCCAAATCACCAAAAGTCATCAACATAATTAAAAATCAATTAGATATACTAAATAGTGAGATTATATCGTTTTATAAAATAAACCTCTTAGAATCTATAACAATGAACCCAGCACAGTTTGCGAACCTAGTTGAATCTATAATCTTCAAAAAGATATTTAATACAATTACAGCTAGAGCAGGGGAGGATCTATCAGTAGGTAGTATTTTGGAGTCTGTAACTTATAAGGAAATAGAGGGTATAACTGGAGAAATTAACCAAGACGCAGCGATAGAAAATACTGATATAGTTGAGGCAGAGCCAGAAGAAGAGGTAGATGAAAGCACTGTTTTTATACCAGATGAATAGGATTATACGAAGTCAATAGATTTTTACAAAATATTCATTTAAATTAGAAGAAGGTAGGTAGTAAGACCATATATATGCAGTATCCTTTAAAGATTAGTCGATAATTTTTGGTGTGTTAGTTATTATGCGCACATATTAGCAGAACGTTATGACCTTGGTAAGCAAGTAGGGTGAGTACACAAACTAGCTATTTTATATATAGTCTATAACTAATTTCTGCTAAAGTTTGAAATCAACTTTTGATGCTACGTTTGTTGCAGGTTCTGTTTCTTGACTAAAGGTCAGTTTTTAGTACATATTTATATCAATGTCAGTCTGGTTAGAAATTAAAAACAAACTTTCTGTAGAGGAGGTGATTGGAGAGTATATTAATGTCGAAAGTAGCGGAGCTAACTATAGATGTATATGCCCATTTCATTCTGAAAATACACCCTCAATGATGATTAGCCCTGTTAAACAGATATGGCACTGCTTTGGTTGTGGGGCAGGGGGCGATATTTTTAAATTTGTAGAAGACTACGAAAATCTAACGAAACAAGAAACTTTGCAAAAACTAGCCAAAAAAGCAGGTGTCAAACTAGAAGATAAACACATAAAAAAAGACAAAAGATCCCAAGAAGAAATCTCAACTTATAATCAAGGTTTAAAATTACTCGATTGGAGTAAAAACACTTTTCACAGGATTCTGCTCAATACTCTCTCGGACCGAAAAAATCCCCTAACTCAATATTGTCTCAAAAGAGGCTTGGACCAAAATATTATTGAGACTTTTCAAATAGGTTACGCACCTAAACAAAATTTTATTATCGCCCTCGCTGATAAATACAATCTAGACAAATCCTTACTTTTCGATATTGGTATTCTAGGCAAAAACAAATCTGGTTACTACAAAGATAAATTCATAGATAGATTAATGATTCCTATATTCAACCAAAAAGAAAACACAGTAGGTTTCACGGGTAGGGTGCTTCCTTGGGACACTTCTGAAAATAGACCAAAATATCTTAACTCCCCACAAAACGAGTGGTTTAACAAATCAGAAATCTGGTTCGGTTTAAATCTAGCCAAAAATGAAATCAACAAAACCAAAACTGCTATCCTAGTAGAAGGAAATATGGATGTTGTTGCCAGTTATAATTATGGCTTGAAAAATACTATAGCTAGCCAGGGAACATCTTTTACCACTAATCAATTACAAATTTTAAAAAGATTCACTAAAAACATTCAAATAGCCTTTGATAACGATAATGCAGGAAATATAGCTGGGCAAAAATTATATAACGAAGCAAGTAGGTTAGGGTTCGAGATAAACAAATTTCATATACCAAAAGATTATAAAGACATTGATGAATATCTCCAGACCAAACCAGAGATTTCTGAGCTTGAATCAACACCTTATTTAGATTGGTACATTAAAACCAATAATCTAAATTTTATTTCAACCAATTCTCAAATTCAAAAACAACAAATTAATGAGTTCTTGGACCTATTAATTAACCTAGATTCTCTCTCCAAAGAGCAATATATCAAAAAAATCTCCAAATTAACAGAAATATCAATTGGAACACTAGATATACTTTTACGAGAAAAAATTCAAAAACAACCTAAAATTACTAAATCATCCCAGGTGCAGGGTGGGGCGGTTAAATCTAATCCCAAAACCGATTCTCAGTTGAATAATAGGATTAGAGTGTCATTTCAAAAACTGATTGCGGCAGAAGTAAATTCCAAAGACCTTTCTATTATTTACGATTTATTAAAATATCAAGTTCCAGAATTTGAAGAATTTAATAATTTTGATAATTACCTTTCAAATAAACAGCAAGAAATTGACCTTCTCAAAGAAAATGACCAGAACATCAAGGATAAATCTTCAATAAATAGTATTTTGAGTTCCCTCCAACATATCTTGGACCAAAACATTCATAAATTTATTTTAGACGAAGATCTCAAAGAAAAGTATTTATTGGTTAAAAACATCCGGATCTAAAAAAAAGGGGAAAGAACGATTTTTAATAAATAGTTTGAAGAAAGTATTGTAACCAAGGATGTGGAGTGTGAGTATTGAAGTATTGAAATAGTAAAATATCAGGTTGACAAAATCAGATTCTTCGAAAAAGCTTAGTAGTAATTTAATCGGGGATTTGTTAGTGAAAACAAAGCAAGAACCAACCTTAATACCTATCGAGAAAAACTCGAATAATGGATTTTCAAAGGTAAAATCTTATTATGTTTGTGTAAGCCCATTTGCCATAAAACGACTAATTAATGGAGGAGACCTAACGAATAAGCAATCCAACATAATCCAACATATGGAAATTGATGAGTTTCGGTTAGTAAGACTAAGTATTGACGAATATTTTTGCCTTTTTCCGCAATCATAGAGGAGCTTGTTATTATGCTCCCACAACAAATTCCGAAAAATGTTACAAATTCATACCCGTATTTGCAAAATCAAGTGCGGGCTTTTTGTTTAATTAAAAGGATTCCTTGACAAAATAGGGGTCAGTAGGCAATAGTAAATAATGGTAAAATTACACAATACAAATAATCTAACCGCCACCAAAGTCTATCTTATAGATAAAAAAGAATTAGAATCCCATCCAGATAATAAACTTTTTAGCACTCTTAATTTCAAAGCAAAATACAATCAAAAGTGTTTTTTAGCGGATAAAAATCAAGTCTATATCGGATTAGACCTGGAAAACAAAACCACCTCGGACCCATTTTATAAACTAGACTTTTACGAGCTTGGAGCAACCTTGGGTAATATTATTGAACCAACCAAGATTTTAGATTTGCAGCTAGAAAAAATTACAACTGACTATGATAATAAATCTATCGTAGATTTTACATTAGGTTTCTCACAAGCTATTTGGAAATTTACCAAATTCAAAGAAAAAAAAGAAGAGGAAATTAACAAATCACATAGAATTTTCACAGCAGGATCTATTTCTAAAAAATTATCTCAAGATGACATTGAAATATTCGAAGCCCTGCAATCAAGTATTATTTTAACCAGAGAAACTGTTGATGATACACCAGAAAATATCAACCCTGAGTCTATAATAAATATAATCCAATCAAACCTCCAAGATTATTCAAATATTGATATCAAAGTTTTCAATGATAATGAGTTAGCTGATCATAAAATGAATTCTATTAGATATGTTGGCCGGGCAAGTAGGTTTGAGCCAACAATGGTTCATGTTTCATATAAACCAAAAAGCGAAGTCAAAAATAAAATCTGTTTAGTTGGTAAAGGAGTAACTTACGATTCTGGAGGATTGGATGTAAAAACTTCTGGACATATGAAAACCATGAAATGTGATATGGCTGGGGCTGCCACAGTTTTTGGAGTCATGTCAGCAATTGCAAAAATTGGATTAGAACACACTGAGGTTCATTGGATTAGTCCTTTTGTAGAAAATATGGTTTCTGGGGAAGCTTATAAAGCTGATGATATAATTAATTCTTATTCTGGACAGACAATTGAGGTTTTTAATACTGATGCCGAAGGTCGATTAACCCTGGCCGATGCTTTGAGTTACGCAACAACCCTTGATCCTGATTATATTATTGATTTTGCAACTCTAACTGGAATGTGCCTATATGCAGTTTCTGAATACTATACAGCAATCATGGGAAATGATACAAAATTATCCACTAGTTTGATTAATTCATTCCAAAATGAAGGTGAGTACGCAGTTTTAGTTGATATGCCTGAAGTTCTTCGTGAAGCAATTGAAGGAGATATATCGGATGTAATCAATACTTCCAAAATAAAAATGGCAGGTCATATTACTGCTGGATTATTCTTGAGTAATTTTATTGATCAAACCAAATTTAGAAATCCTGACCTCAAAATTGATAATCCAAAAACTTATAGTTGGGCTCATTTAGATATTGCTGGTTCTAGCTATAATGAAGGAAGTAATAAAATTGGCGCAAAAGGATCTACTGGACATAATGTTAGGAGCATGTTTAGATGGTTATTAGAAAACGACAGATAAATTAAATTATTAATAAAAAATATTATGAATAAAAAATATTATGAATAAAAAAGAGTATCTTCAGATGGTTTCTGAAGTCAACAGATTGCGTAATGAAATTCATATTTTTAATAATGACGAAATTGGTGAAGCCGCCCTCGACGATTTGAAACACAAAATTACAATCTGGGAAAATGAACATCCAAAAGAAATTAGTCCTAATAGTCCAAATTATACAATTGCTGGTGGCGTTCTAGAAAAGTTCGAAAAAGCTAGTCACAAAAGAAGGATGCTTTCATTAAATGATATTTTTAATATTGATGAGCTATCAGATTGGGAAGATCGGTGGAAAAATCACAGTGAAAAATCTAATATTGATTATTCGGGTCACAAGGATTACATTTGCGAGCCTAAAATTGATGGATTGGCACTTAGTTTACATTATAACAACGGAGAGCTAATTTCAGCCATTACGCGTGGAGATAGTAGAATTGGCGAACTTGTAACTAAAAATGCCCTACAAATCAAAAGTATACCCACAAAAATTTCTTTTAATGAAAAATTAGAAATAAGAGGTGAGGTTTTCTTTACTAAGGATAATTTTGAAAAAATGAATCAAAGAATTGCCAAAGGAGAGATTACAGGTAAGGGGGGTAAAACAGGTGAAGAAGCAAAATTCTCCAATCCTCGAAACGCTGCTAGTGGAACTATAAGGCAATTAGATTCTAGTGTTATTTCTGAGCGAAATCTCAGTTTTATAGCATACGGAGTATGGAAAGGAGAGTAACCAAGACTTGGTTCGTATAAGTAAAACGTCATATTGATGGCGTTTTACACAAAGTAAGAATCTTCTAGATTCGAACAAAGCAAACTATTTAATCAATCATTTATAATGAACTATTATCAGATACTACCAGAAAAAAAACTCCCAATCGATACATTAACTTATAAATCAGATAAAGATTTTATACCTGGGCAGATAGTACTGATAAATATCAGGAATACAGAAGTTTTTGGCGTTGTTATATCTCAAAATAATACACTAAAAGGAGATTTATCCAATATAAAACCTGTTTCTGGGACTTTTCCTTATATCCTATCCAGTAATCAAATGGATTTTATCAAGAATATGGCTAATAATACATTTAATAGCCCAAATATATTATTTGAATCAGTAGTGAATCCCATCAAGGTAATTAATCAAAAGAATACTAAAAACCTCTCAGAATCGATTTATGAAGGTCAAAATATTACCGACATTGAAAATAAACAGGGTGGTGACAAAAGACCACCAAACTTAGAGTTTATTTTGGATTCAGAGCTTCTTATTCGTATAAGAAATATTATACGAATAAGTATTTCGAGCTATTTAAAGCTATCTTATAAAAGCCCACTACAGGATATTAACATTTTGGTGGTTTTTCCTGAAAAAAAGATTTTGGACAATTTTACTCAAAATAAAGAAAATTTTACCTTCCCTAATCTATCTACAGACGCTAACCTAATTAATATATATAAATATAAAGCTGAAAGGAGAAAAAGTGACCAAGAAACCATTATTAATATAATAAAGACATCACCCTATTTTAGTTATACGAACCAAGATTCTAAACAACGAATTAATATAATTCTATCAACCAAAGCAGGAATATTTTTACCTTTTAGCTCAATTAACAAAATCATACTAGTTGACGAATCTAATTCATTTTATATCCAAGAACAGAATTCTTTATATTATGATACTCGAGACGCCTGTTTTCTTCTTTCAAAGTCATTTAACTGTGATTTAGACTTTATTAGCACCCTACCCTCAATTCGCCTTTCAAATTTCTATTCTGAGAGTGTTTTGAATAAAATATCGACGAACTATAGCCAAAATAATAAAAAGCTCCCCAGAATCAAAATATATGAGAAGAACTTCAAAAATGACAAATTTAAGGTGATTTCTAACCAAATTTTGGATATTTTGAACGACCAAGAAGATATTAACGAAATTTTTACAAACGAATAAGTAAATCAATGAAAAATAACAAACCAAAAATCCTATTTATCTATCCACGCAAAGGATTGTATCTTTTAACAAAATGTAACAACTGCAAATATACATATCAATGTAAAAATTGTGATAGCAATTTAGTGACCTACAAAAAATGGGAAAAGAATTTGGAACTAGTTTGTCATCAATGTCAAAGTTATTATAGTTATCCTGTAAATTGCCAAAATTGTGGCCAAGAAGATTTTTCTTCTGTATTAGAAGGGATAGATCGTTTATCAGAAATAATCGAACAAGAGGTAAATCAAAAAGTAATCAGACTAGATAATAAAAAGTTCTTATATAGTAAATATATTAATGAATCCATTTTTGTCACAACCAGGATTTATGATCCATCTATAAATTATAGTGATTTCTCCAAGGTGATTTTTGTCTCTAGCGAGAACTTATTATCTAGTCCTGATTATCTAGTTCAAGAAGACACAACCAAACAATTAACAGAGGTATTGCTGGATTGTAGTGATAAAACTCAGGTAATTTTCGATACTAGTTCACCTGAATCAGAGCTATTTACAGATCTTTCAAAACTATCAAACATGGGTAAAAAAGACCTCCTTGATTGGTTTATAAAATTCCTCAAGCAAGAATCTGAGATCAGAAAACAATACAAATTCCCACCATTTAATAATCTAATATTAATAACAGTCCAAGAGAAAAATAAAGATAAAGCCTGGGATTTGATAAATGGAACTAAAAATATTATTTCAAAAAATCAAAAAGAAAAATACCCAGATATTACCATTTCATCACCTTATCCGGCCAGATTTTTACGTAGAAAAAACTATTATTCATATCATTTTCTGATTAAATACCCCAAACAATACCCTAAATTTTTCCAATTAAAAAGAGATTTGATAAACGAGACAAAAAGGCAGAACCTACAAATTAGGTTAAACCCAAAACATTTATTCTAAAACATACTTCTGACTTCGTTTTTTTAGTTATATTAATACCCTAAAATATAGTAGGTACCGAGTTTACAAGCACCTACTTTCAATTCTCATTGAATCTGACTAATTGATAGTCACCTCTTTAAATTCTGGCAAATAAAATGGATTCGTCCAAACTGTCTTATCTATTGTATTTACCAAATAAAACCCTTCGCTGAAATGGTGAATATAATGGTATGCATCATTACCAGTTTCCAATCCAGACCCAACTAATTGATTCTTCTCCTTAATTCCAACATGGATATGTTTTATTCTATCCAGGTTAATAGCTACTTTTGGATAGGAGTCTGAAAATTCACGATAGATTTCTCTAAGGAATAGATATAGGTAGTACTTATTTTTACATATATCAAATAGATAATTGAGAGCCTGTTCAGTTACCAACCCCTGTAGCTGGATAATTTGTCCAGAGTCATAATAAATAAAATCCTGCCTCTCATGAAGAATTTCTTCTATGCATCCAGCTGAAGTAATAGATGGGTCAACCCAGCCTTTTTTAATACCAAAACCTTCAACTTCTAATCTATAATGTCTCTCAAGACTCTCACACTGTTCTTCTGTTAATCCAGTAATATCCACAATATTTAATCCCTCGTAGAATGAGTTATCTAGAAATATGCTACAAACCAAATACGGTCAAGATGGTTATTTATTGAATATGCTCATCAATATACTTTTGTATATCTAAAATGTCTTGAGGGCTAAGAGGTTCATTATTATCGTAAAAGGTTGAATTAGGATCTGGTGCATATATAGCCTGTCCAAAAACTTGTTTGATACTATTCTTTGCTCTTCCATAAATATGAATATGCAATGATTTAGGCTGGTTTCTCAAGGTTGCCCAATTCCCATTATCCTGATTATTAGTATAAGGAATCTCTATACCTTGTTTTCCAAGAACTTCTTTCAAAGCCTTAGTTCCTATAGCAACAACTTTCACCAACTCTATTAATAAACCTTACTCCAGTTCATAAATCTCAGAAACGCTATTTTTTGGTGAGACAAAATATGACCTCCATCATGTTTACTAATGTGTGGAATCAATCTGGTTGTGACTAAAATATTCTCATTCTCCCAGATAAGTATCTTTTCCTGGTTATCTAATAATTTTGACATATAGTACTATACTAGCATTGTTTATAAAATAGATCAAATAATACATCTATATTCCATTAAAAATTTCATCAATCGCTGTATAAGCTGATTCGCATGCTGAATGCACCGCAATTGGATGTCTGTGTTTATTCATTGCCTCACCTGCAAAGAATATCTTATTATCTATTGGAGCACCCATCTTCTTTGGATTCCCTTTCAAATGGGAATAAGCACCTCGAATATAGGTCTCATTTGTCCAGTTTTGAACAATATGTCTCATATAATATTTAGATGCCTGCCCGTCAAAAACCTTATCTAAATCATTAAGCAACTTTGCAAGAACTTCTTCATCAGATAGCAAGGTATATTCCTCAGATCTCTTTCCTTCAACAAACAACCCCAAAACATTTTTATCCGTATTTTTATTCAAAGTTGCATTATAATAAATATGTTCACCATTAACGAAAAATGTTAATAGGGATTTAGTAAACAGTAAATCAGGGTAGAATTTGTTAGAAAATTCAATAAATACTTTAATCCCACCTCTCATCGTTTCTTTCTGTATTTCTTTTCGTTGGCTTGTAGGAATAGCCGGTACAAAGGTAATAGAATCTCCTTGCAATATTTTAATTGGTACTGTGATAATTACTTTATCTGCTTCAAATTCTTGATTATCAGTACAACTTACTTTTACTTTATCCGTGTCGTACCGAATAAATTTTACAGGAGAATTATAGATTGCTTTAGATTTAATAGTTTCTGTATAGATTGTGCTAATATAGTCATACCACGACGAAGAAACAAATTTATGATCTCCAAAGCTAAAGAGTTTATTTATAAAACTAATATTCCAAAGCCTATTAAATTTCCATCCGTATATTGATTTAGGGCTATCAGGTAAAGTTTTGAAAGTTTTAGAATTTCCAGATAATAATTCCTCCATTAGTTTTGGTCTAGCCATAATTATTCTATGAATCCATTCAGCTCCTAAATCTATCGGGAAATCTTCGAACATATCAGTTTTCTTGATTCTACCTCCATAGTTTGCAGATGCTTCTATAAGCCTATATTCAACACCTCGCTCTTCAAGCAAATGAGCTGCGCTAATTCCTGCAATTCCAGCTCCAATAATGATTACTTTCATAAATATGAATATTCCTCTTTCTAAAATAATAATTTAATATCTACTGCAATATCTTTCCTAATAAATTCTCTAATTATTTCAACCGCTAATGCTGCCTGATCAAAACTAGCCTTTTCTTGTTGTTTATGAATTATTCCATTACGAGTAATTCTCAATTGATGTATTTCATTTGCAAGTTCTCTAGGTAAGACTTTCCTATCCCTAAGACCATTAATTAAATCTCTTGATGAAATAGGCTGACCATCATTTTTATCTCCTAATTGATTATTCGTATAATAAAGTTTATCTAAGTAAATCTCGATTATAAGCCAACTATAACTAATTGCGTAAGTATAATTACCTAGATTTATTTCTTGAACCACCCTAACCAGTTTCGATAATAGGTTCACATGCTCCCAGCTCTGACAAATCCTCTCAAAGGTCCTAGCTACTAACTCTAACTGTTCAACTGAAACTATCCTGTCCCATCGACCCTTGTTTCTATCATCATTATTGATTGTATGAATTAGTAGATCTCGCCAAAATTTGTTATTTCTAATGTCTATCTTATTGAAATCAACTGGAATATATCCACTCAACTGCCGTGATTTATACTGATAGTTGGTTTGTATATTTAAATTATCGGTCCTAGTTACAATAACCTTATCCCCGATAAACTCATGATAAATATAATCCTCAATGGTAATTTCTTGTAATGAGAAATATTTTTGAAAAGTATTTTGACTGATTACTGATTCCATTGTCACATAAAATGCATTAATATAATCCAGATATATACCAACGTTACTATTAGCAAATTTCAAACTAATTAAAAACATCCCGTCTCGACAAACTTTTAGTTCAAAATAATCACTAGAAAATGAGTAAACAATCTCAGAAAACAACTTAGGTAGAAATTCCAAACAATCACCATTGATGTTAGCGGCATTTCCAGCCCAGATTGTTTTATTTGGATAAAACCCTAAAAACTTCCTTTTTTCAGTCATTAGTTATATAATCTCACAAGTTCTCCAGTTTGACAATATTACTTTAATAAAAAAACCAGGCATAACCTGGAATTCTTAATGTTAATTTAATAAATACTTATTACTTCTTTTGCTGTCTTTTTCTCTCCCCTGCGCTCAAGAATCTCTTTCTAATCCTAATATTTTCTGGAGTAACCTCTACTAATTCATCATCATCAATATATTCTAGAGATGTTTCTAAAGTCATTTTTCTAGGAGGAGTTAATGAAATTCCATCGTCACTAGCTTTGGTCCTCATGTTTGTTAATTGTTTTCCTTTACATGGGTTTAATTCTAAATCTTCATCTTTGGCTGCTTGTCCAAGAACCATTCCTTCGTATACTTCTACTTGAGCACCAATAAATAAAGTTCCACGTAACTGTGCATTATTCAAAGCGAATGCCATTGTTGAACCTTTTTCAGTACTAACTAACGAACCATGACTAGTTTCAGTATCAATTTTAACTTTTGGTTTGTAGCCATCGAACACATTATTCATGATAACTGTTCCTTTGGTGTTAGTAATTAATAGAGATTTTAATCCGATCAATGATCTAGTTGGCATGTTGGCCTCAAAATGGAATTCGGTCCCAGCTTCATTTGGTGCCATATCTTTAATATCCGCACCTCTTTTACCAAGTTCTTGCATGACTACACCTTGGTATTCTTGAGGAATATCAATTTCAATATCTTCAAATGGTTCACTTTCAACACCGTCAATGTTTTTAAAAATAACCTCAGGCTTGGAAACTTCTAATTCAAACCCTTCTCGTCTCATAGATTCAATCAATACTGACAAATGAAGTTCTCCCCTACCCGAAACTATAAATTTATCTGCAGATTCTGGTGAATCAGTAACTCTCAAGCTAACATTAGTTTCTAATTCTTTGTATAGTCTTTCTCTAATTTGTCTACTAGTTCCCTTTGGTCCCTCTTTTCCAGCAAAAGGAGAAGTGTTTACTCCAAAAGTCATTTGAATTGTAGGTTCGTCAACTTTAACCCTCTCCAAAGCTTTTCCATATTCACTAACTGTAATTGTATCTCCAATAGAGATTTCTTCAAGACCGGCAACCATGACAATTTCTCCAGCTTCGGCTTTTTCTACTTCCATTACTCCTAATCCATCAAACACCATCAAACTAGAAACCCTACCTTTGATAGAACCATTTTCTTGAATACCTTCAATTGCCATATTCTTTTCGAGCTTTCCACCAAAGATTCTACCTACAGCCATCTTTCCTTTGAAAGAGTCATAATTCAAACTTAGAACTAACATTTGTAGAGGGTTAGAAACACCTTCTTCTGTGTTAACTGTCGGCTGAGGAACTTCGTCAATTATAACCTCAAGTAGATCAAAAAGATTTTCTTTTAACTCACCTTCTTTGAGGCCGGCTTTTCCTTGTACTCCACTAGCGTAAATTGTTGGGAATAACATCTGCTCATCATTTGCACCAAGGTCCAAGAATAAATCTTCAATTTTAGAAAGGGTCCGAGGACAATCTGCAGCTGGCTTATCAACTTTGTTAATCAAAACAATTACCCGAAGCCCTAGTTCGATTGCTTTTTTTAATACGAATTTTGTCTGAGGCATTGGCCCTTCTTGGGCATCTACTAATAAGACAACACCCTCAACCATTCTAAGAGTTCGCTCAACTTCTCCACCAAAATCTGCGTGACCTGGTGTATCAACGATATTAATTTTTGTATCATTATAATAAAGAGAGGCATTTTTTGCTTTGATAGTAATTCCTCTTTCTTTTTCCTGATCCATATTATCCATGATCAAATCCCCTAAAGACTCCACATTTCTGATTTCTAAAGTTTGTCTGATTAGACCGTCGACTAGAGTTGTTTTTCCGTGGTCAACGTGAGCGATTATAGCTATATTTCTGATTTTGTCTGCTGTGTAAGTCATTATATATTTTTATTCGGTTATATGCTAAATAATAGTTGCCTAACTACCCTGTTTTGTCAACTTATAAGATATTTTTTTAAAAATTTATTAACTTCGTATAACATATATTATTGTTTCTGAAGAAAACTGTCTCATTTAAAATGATTTATAATAAAAAATCACCCACCTAAAAATAGTATTGATAAAGCTTGTCTATGACATAGCTACAAGATTAATAAATCAAATATAAAGAGGTTTTGCGTCAATTATAATCAACTAACCCTGCTCTAGCCCTCTCGTGTTTGAATATAGTGTGCGAGGAAGAAAAACATATTCAAAATTTACTATAATTCAACGGTTTTATGCAAAAATATTAATTTCGTATAATAGCTAACTACCCTAAAAAATATTGCCATGTTTTAAAGTGGCAAATGCTACAGCCTCTAATAGGCTAAAAATTAGCAGACTCAATTGTTTTGTGATGAAGCTGTTCTATTACAAAGGTAGAATATAAATTCAAATAAACAGAACACAAAACATATAATCAAACCAAGTAAGTAAGTGACTGGTTGTAAAGCAATATTGATTAGGGATATTATCCCATCCCAAAATAGCGCCAACAAAAAGAAAGGTAGTAAATCAATATAATTACAGCTTGTAATAGAATATGGTCTGGGTAGTAGTTTATATTTATTTACTAAGCCGGCCACAAGTTTATAAAGCATCAACTCTGTAAAGTTAAAATCAGCTTTACTAAAAACAGCAGGGTTAGAGCTAATTAAATGAATTGTTTCCTCATTTTTCATTAGCAGACCTTCTTTCTCATAGTTTTTTAAATGAATCCTACTACCTAGTGATTTCAAACCATTGAGGCCTATCCAAAATTCGTATTCTCTCTTTGATTTAAGGTCTCCGTAGATTTCGGATCTATATAGAGAACCTATCATTGGTTTGTCTAACCAAAACGGAATCACACCAATACGGTATCTGCCAGGGTGACTAACCTTTACCACTGCTTTTTTATTAGATAATTTAAAAAAGAATCTATCCTCTTTAGAGTTATCAATATTTACACAAACGATAAGAACATGTGTACATAGGACTAAATCGCTACTAGAAAGAAGAGATTTCAGGCTCCCCCACCAATTAACGAACAGTCTGTTTTCTGTTAATTTATTGACTACAAGTGCCGTCATTTTTTGCCTTTTCCATGAGCTACATTGCAAACCATCGCACATAATTCAACAAATGTCAATTTAGGCAGATTAGTTTTACCTAAAAATCTATTGGCTTCGTATAACGTTATTTTATTATTCATCGAAAAAAAACCGCCTATATAAACCAACGGTTTTACTGTCTCCACATTTTGTAAACCATGGTTCAATTCCCATGAGCAAATATAGTATACACCTCTTCCCTAAGCTGATCATTTTTAATGACGATCGAATACCTATCAACCACCCCTTTGAAATATTCTAGATTAGTTGTGATATGAGGATTATACTTTAAGAAACCATGCCTATTTGGTAGGCTAGACCTCAAATCCAAGAACAACTCTTGGTTACATAGTTCATTATTCATTCTAAGTACCGGAATATTATTTTTTGTACCAAAAAAATCTGGAACATCAAACACCCATTCTTTTTTAATAAACTTATTCTTAGAAAAATATTTCTTAATGATTTGAACAGATTGCTCCACCTCCTCTTGATTAGTAAAATTAAAGTACGAATGAGTGCAGTGTAAATCAACAGGCTTATAACCTTTAAAACAAAAGCATGTATAGGCTTTAAAATCCCTATCTGGTAAATCTAATTGATTCATCATCTATAACGAATATATAAACCAGTGTTTAAGTCTTTCTATAAAATCTAAAAGTTGTCAATAAGATCTAACAGACTTCAACTAGAACAAACCTTTGCCTTGGACGACTCCAATAACGTCTTTGAACAAGATTACTACCCCAAGTCCCAATAACAATACAAAGGTGATACCAATTAGAGAAGCTTCAAGTTTTTTATTTCGTCGACCGGTCAGTCGGTTTAGGTAAATTATCAGTAACCTACCCCCATCTAAAGCTGGTAAAGGCAATAAATTAAATGCCGCCAGTGAAACTGAAACCATTCCCATAACATTTAATATCCCACTAGCACCCTGGAGACTATAGATTTGATTACCTACACTACCAACAGCAACTGGTCCACCAACAGCTCCAAGAGCGCTTTTATCTTCAGAAAATGGTGCCTTTACTATTTCACCTAATATTTCAAAGTTCAACCGAAACACTGTCCAGGTTTGTTTAGCTGCTAGACCAATTGAAGAGCCGATGTTTTTGCCTTTTAGGCTAACCAAATAACCAAACCCTCGAGAATCTACACCAAAAACAGCCTTACCTTCATCATTTAATTTCAAATCAATATCAGTATTAACTACTTCTCCAGAGTCCTTTTTTATATATGAAACTGGCACAGTTTCACCAGCATTTAACTCTACTAATTCTTTGAATTTATCAAAACTCTGAAGCTCGTTCAATTCAATCCCACTAAAACTAACCAGGGAGTCCCCTGCTCTAATCCCAGCATCGTAAGCACTAGAATCTTCTAAAACACTAAGTAAAACAATATTCTCGGACCGAGAGTCAATCAATACTCTGTCATCAATCTCATTCAAATCATCAAATAGAATCGGCTGAGTTGGGGTCGATACAAAACCAATTAAAACAAAAAATATCAAAAACGCAGCCGCTAAATTAAATATAATTCCACCCAGGATAATCAAAGTCTTTTGAAAAATATTCTTATTATAAAAAACCTCTCCTGAGTTAATCTTGGAATCCATCTCCCACTCTATCAAAGTAACTAATTGATTATATAGAGACTCATATTCTTTTTGGTCACTCTTTGGCAAATCCTCAACCGCAACCTCACCTGATAAAACTCCAGATTTTTCTAGTCCTTGCCAATTAGAATCATAGCTCATGTTATTATCTTCTAAAAAGAACTCCAACTCTTTACCTTCTACTAATTCTAAAAGTCTATCGGTAATATATTTCTCTTTAGCCTCTTTTGGATTTACCTCGTTTAAATCATGAGCATTATCAATCGCATCATGGTCTCCATAAATCTTTGCAAAACCACCTAGCCATATTGCGTTAATAGACCAAATAATTCCTTTCCATTTTTTATACCACACTCTCGGCGGAATACCCACACCAAATTCAACCACCCTGACACCAACCAATCTAGACATCAATAAATGACCAAACTCGTGGATAACCACCAATGGTATTAATATTACTACGAACCAAAAAAGAATACCTATAATTTGCATTAACACATCCATATATTATATTTAATTAATAATAAATAAACTCTATAAACAATAAAACGTCAACCAGAATACCTAGAATTTAAATTTCATTCATATGGCTTATTTTGACATATCTACTCAATTAATTGATACTTTGATTATATGGGCTTTTTCTCTTTTAACACTCTAATAGGACTTATTGGAATGGTTTGTGGTTTCTTTTTGATCAAAGAGGCTTATTATTTTAATCATCATATACTTTTTTTGAAATATATTGAAAGAAAGTTCGGCCCTGGAATGGGAACCTCGGCTTACAAATTAATCGGACTATCAGTAATTATCTTTTCATTTTTCGTTTTTCTAGGACAAATTAATTTATTTCAAAGAGGTGTTATAGAAGGGTCTCAAACTAATCAAGCTACCCAAAACCAAAATGTTATCCCTAGAAGTAACAGCGGCGGCGGACCAAATATAGCTCAATAAAATAAAATCCGCCTAGTTAAACCAGACGGAAGCGGATGTAGAAGGATTCGAACCCCCACTCACGGAGTATTAAACCGCAGCTCTACCATTGAGCTATACATCCACAAATTTATTGCACAAAAAGTATTCAAAACAAAACAATTTGTCTTGTCAAATAATACTAAATTTATAGTCTAATTATCGCAGTCCACTTACCAAACAAAGTTGTTTATCTTTTCCACCCATTGGAGAAAGTACCGAAGGTTTGCCAGGATTTGCTTCCCAAGTAACATTCTCAGTTTTTAACACAGAAATATAATCTAACAAATAATCTGCATTAAATGACTGGGACCATTTCTCACTAACACCTTCATACTGGTTTAACTCGATACTACTTTCACTACTAGCTCCATCTTCTTCAGATTTTGCAATAAACGTTACTAGGCTTGATTCAGGGTTAACCTCAATTGTAATTGTTTTATTAATTGCATTAGTTCTTGCAGAAAAATAAACCTGTTTTAAAGCGTCCAGTAAATCATTACTATTCAAATTGAAACTACAGCTAAAGCTCTGGGGAAGGATCTTTCTCCAATCAGGGAATTTACCGTCACGATAACGAAAGGCCATTTTTCCATTTTCAAAATCAATCCACAAAAAATTCTTTTCAAACCTCAGATTTAGTTTCTCCCCCTCATTCACAATTTGCGATAATAGATTCAGACTCTTTGGCTCTAATAAATAATTTACTGGCTCTCCCTCACTCAACAAATCTTCTTTCTGTTTTGAACTAACCAAATCTAAAATAGTTTGAGTCATTCTAAATCTGTCAGTCGAGGCTACATATAAACCTTCTTTCTCACCGGCGTAGTGCAAACAAATACTAAGGAATTCTGGCTGACTAACAACCCGCGGATTTCCAACACTTGTTGAACCGACTTTAATTGCCTCCAAGAAACTATCTCCATATAACTCCAACTCCACTTCGACTTCTTCATCGGAGCTAGAGGGAACACTAAAATCATCAATATTTTGTGTGTTTATCCTCAGAACATGTTTAGATTTGGCACCAACAATTGACATACTAGTTTTTTCTAAATCTATCTCCAAGCTAACCATATCGTCTCGAATCAACGAAACCGCTGAGGTTAGTAAATCGGTTCCAACTAGGAATGAGATTTCTTCTTTTATATCGCTTTTTTGAGAAGCTAATTCTTTGACATAAAATAAAGAAGAGTTTATCGACATAAACCTACCGAGGCCATCTTTAGTGACTGTGATTTTTGTCATCGTGAATAAATTTATCTCACTTCTCTTTGGGCTAACACTATTGCAAACATTTAAAAGACTAGCCAATTCTTTTTGATCAAAACTTATATAAACCATGTTTTCGTTGTAATTACCTTATTTTATCACTCAGACAATCGATTTTGTCAATAAAACTATATTAAAATGGATTTTAAATTTTATATATACTTGACTAGAAATATAGTAATAGTGTATATATTAGCGTATATGGAGCAGCCTAAACTGTTTAATGTTAAATTACCCCAAACCAACAAAGCCTCACTAAGTAAGGAAATTGAGAAATTAGACAGGCGAAAGAATCCTAAAAATCTCTTATTTTTCCATTACAGTGAGTTCCTGCTCAGAGCAAACCGTAACCCTTTCTATAGGTCATCGTTGAATTCAGCAGATTTGTCAGCTATCGATGGTAAAGGACTGCACTATGCAATGTGGTCAACCATGAGAAACCCAGTTCTGCCTAGGGTTTTTTCTTTCGCTGCCAATTTACCTAGGATTATTACAATCCCTTTGTTTGTCGGGCTTTTCCCATTTCAGCTAATTAGCAATTTGATTCTAGGTTTCTTTACAATAATATTTAGATATAATTTTACTAAAACCACCAAAAATAAAGTTATCCTCGGTAGAGACTATGTTTATGACCTATTAACCATTGCTCAAAAAAAGAAGTGGAAAACATTGATAATTGGAGGAAGTAAAACTGGAGATGAGATTACAACTAAAATTATTCATAGACTATTTCCTGATCTAAAATTGATTTCTTGGACCCGAGATTCCAAATCCCTGCTGATGAAAGACCAATTTCTACCAAAGTTTGTTGGAAGTACAATTAATTCTGAAAATATTTGTCAGATTTTCCCTGATTTGTGGGAAGCTCGAAACCACATCAAAAAAACCAAACCGGATTTGATATTAGTTTGTTTAGGGGGTGCTAGTGGTAAACAAGAGTTTTTCCTAGAATATCTAAAGAAAGATCCGTACATTAATTTCAAACTAGCCACAGGTCTGGGAGCTGCAATAGATCATTTAGGCGGAGGTAATCAACAAAACAGAACTCCAAAATGGATGGAAAGTATTGGTTTAGAATGGTTATACAGATTATTTACCAACCCTTCTAGATCTAAAAGAATTATTGATTCCATTATTACATTATGGTGGTGGTTAACTGTGGAACAGTTTTCATCATTAACCGGGGAGCGCAAAACAGTTGTGAATATTATCTCCAACAAACAAAACAAATATTTGTTAGTAAAAAGACGTAACGTCCTCCCTGGAGATTTAGGCTGGAGCTTTGTCCAAGGTGGTATCGAAAATAACGAGTCCCCACAAAAAGCTGGAATTCGTGAAGTTGCCGAAGAAATAAAATTCGACCCGCTAGACATGAGTACTTTCTATAGACCTATCACTGGTCAGTTAGAGCCGCAGTCAATATCTCTTGCTAGATTCCTGGTTCAAGGTTGTAGGTATAAAGCTGCTAAAAATTATATTAACTTTATAAAATATAGTGGCCTGGATAACCCTAGGACCAATTGGGAAAATCAAAAAGCCAAATGGTTTAGTAAATCTGAAGTTGGTAATATGCTATCCATTGAAAAACGACCTGATTGGGTTATCGCCAACGAATACATCGATGGTAAAAAATAGATATTTCTAACTCACCTAAATCTCAATTAGCTCAACTGCCTTGTCTTGATAAAGAGGGTTTTTGTTCTCATCTCGATAACTATGGTCGCCTTTTGCAACAACAGATAGTTCTATATCTTTCTTTGGGTTACCACTAATTAACTTGTTTAAATCATCAAGTTTTCCATACCGGTCTTTTTCTCCCTGAATAATATGTAATTGAGTTTTTAGGCTGGAAATATCAACATACTCAGTCAAATAGCCCAGTATTGTAAGTTGATGTTTATTAGTATTAAATTTAGATTTTTCAATAAATCGCTGGAGTATTAAGCCACCTAAAGATTTCCCAATAAAGTTAATTACCTTGTAATTAGAAATATCCAAACTAGAAATAACTTTTTCAACAACTTGAATCTCTTCTAGTGTTTCAGGGGACCTAGTTTGGTTTTCACCTCTGTCTTTGAAAGGCATCTGGATTGCAATATAACTAAACCCACCATCTTTTATCTTGGAATAAATTTTTTTTAGAAATGGGTCATCAATACCAGCTTTACCCCCATGGACAATAATAAATAGTTTATGAGAATTCTATTTGTTATAATAGTTGAAAGTTGGTAGAATGCTATGCATATAAAAAATACTTAGTTTAAGAAATATATTATGTCAAAAAAATAAGACGCTGGTATTTATTACTGCACCCTATGTAGTATGCAACTCCAAAACAGCTCTCTTTAGTCTATAAAGGGTGTCCCTTGATCGGGCTCTGAAGCAAAATTTCTACTACTGAAGTTAGCCATACTACTGAAATTCAATCTCATTGAATCTCCAAAATAAAAAGGGTTTGATACAATCTCTCTGTTAATCCATTCCCCTTTTATCAAGATATAACCACTTTCCAAAAGGTCTAAACCATCTAACAAAGATATATCCGATCTCGACAAAGATTGTTTGGCTATTAGCTTCTCTTGCCCTGCAATCTCCAGTGATTCATAATATTCTTTCAATGGAAAATCTGAATCAACTGCAAGACTTTCTGATTCAAACACCTCTTTCAAAAATCTAAATAAATAATATGCATTTAAACATCGTGATCTGATAAAAGCAATGTCAGCTACTGTCAGCATTTCTTCGACTGAAATAATCTTTGTTGTTAGTAATCTATCATTTATTATTCTTTTAATATTTAGATTCTCCAGAACAACTGATCTTGAACCTAGCTTGGCTTGATCAAACTGATTTAAATTATTATTAGTCCAAATTTTAAAAATATCATGTCCGCTGCTTGGAATATAGGCCATGGTATACTCTCCATATACATAACAATCTCTCAATTAGCATACTTTCTTAGCCTAGTCAACTCTAAATACTGTTATTTATAATTAATATAAAAACATTGGAGTATAAAAATACTCCAATCGTAACAATAAATAATTAGCTGATATTTAGTTCGAACATATAATTGAAGATAGGTCTAGCCACCTCCCTTTATTATTGGTTAATTCAAATGAATCAAACTCTAGTTCAACTTTATCCCCATAAAAAAGCGGATTGGTATAAAGTGTTGGTTTTTCTATATCAATTAAGATATAACCTTTTCCAATTATTTCAATCACATCAAAAATAGTAAATTTGGCCTGGCTCAATATAGTACGTATTTTTTGTTGGCAACAAATAAACTCTTGATCTGATTCAATGGCTTGTTGTAATGAAATTTCTTTACTTCTTTCATCTTCTGCATCTAAAAACTTAAACAAACAAGCGATTGCAAAAAACAGATAATACTCATTCAAACAATGCTCTTGTAAATATTCAAGATCATCTTCAGAAAATATCGCTCCAATATTAATTTGGTTTTCCAATAATGTACTGTTTATTGCCTCCTCGAGATTATATTCACGAACATTTGGTTCTCTTCCTAAGCTTATCAGAGCATCATTAACTCTCTTATCTAAAATTTCATAAAGCTGTTCGGGAATCTTAGCCATGAGTTTTCTCCAGATTTTCTCCAAGAATAAGAATTATTTAACACATTTTTCGTTTGTGGTCAAACAAACCAATACAAGTATGCAAAAAAAAGAGGCAGTTTTTTAACTACCTCACTCACATAGTAATATTCACAAATCAACATTAATACACAAATGGCACACCAGGTTGGATATTAGCCAGATCTGGAGACATAATATATACATCAGTGAAATTCACGAGTTTTTTCTCTCCAAAATAAAATGGGTTTGTGTAATATTCACCTTTATCAATTAGGAGATAGCCACTATCAACCATATTCATAATCTTGTATATGCTAAATTTAGGTTGATTCAAAGACTGTTTGGCATTCTCTAAGTCGATATTGAAACTAGGCCTCGAAAACAAAAACTGCTCAATATTTACCTGACCTTGCTGCTGGGATAAGTATCCAAACAACATTTCTAGATACAAAAATAAATAATACTGGTTTAAACATAGCACCTTAAGCTCCTCAATGTCTGATGGAGATAGAAAATTCTGTACCTTATCCCGGCCTTCAAAAACAATTTGAGAAACTATTTCTATATCATATGGACTAATATAATTGTAATTTCTCTTTTCTGTACTATTAAGATGAGTATTACATCTTAAATGATAGAGATCTGCTGATTCTTTTGGAATAATAATCATCCCCTGAACCCCTCGAACTTTGCTATAAGGATTTACCACAGAATTAGCCAATTGTCAATGAATACACAGTACAAAACCCATTCTTAATGTTTCATTCATTGCCGTTGTAAACAGATTTACACTTGGGGTTTGATTTAGAATTCAACAGATTTGAAAAATTAATATAATTGTCTAAGGCGCAACCAACTTTATAAAAACCAAAAAATTCCCACTAGAATCACAACTCATCAAACCAAATTAATAAATAGGGCTGTAAAAAAGAGGCTGTTGATCTACACAGCCTCTACTTATTGAAAAATCTGAATCAATACACACAATCATCAATAAACAGCTTCTGCCGGCATATCAAATTCATCTTTTATTTGAAGAGAAGCATTTGTAAACAGTAACTGTTCTTGAACTCCGTAATAAAGAGGATTTGTATAAATTTCATCTTTCCTAATTACCAAAAGCCCAAGCAAAATAAATTCGTGAATATCTACAACACTCCAACTTTTTCGGTTCTTAAAAGTTTCAATAATATCCTTCTGTTTTTTAAAATTAGTTTGTTGAAGTTGTTCAATCAAAACCTGACTAATTTGTGTGTTCTTCAAAATAAGATAGTTAAATAAATTATGCATGAAAATATGTAAAAAATACTCATTCAAACACAAATTTGAAATTACACCCAGACTATATTCATCAAAATGATCATCCACAGAAGTATTTTCCTTGAAATAATCTTGATAGAGAACCCCAGGTATATAAAATGTGCCATCAGTATTAACTTTTGAATCCAGTTGTAATTGCTCTAACCTAGTCTCAGCTCTAATTACTAAAAGAGGCAATAAACTTGGATGAATAATTTGACTCACGATTTAATCTCCCAACAACTTTCATAATCATTAGTGCATATTTCCAACATTGTCAATATTGACATATATAGAAAATAATAATTGAATACCCTTATTATGACGCCAATAATAAAAGCTACAAATCTTTCCAAACACTATGGTACCAAAAAAAATCCAATCAAGGCACTTGGACCAATTAATTTTGAGATTAATAAAGGTGAGTTTACTTTGATCCTAGGAAAATCTGGCTCCGGTAAATCTACTTTATTGAATCTATTAGCAGGACTAGATAAGGCAACTAATGGAGATTTAATTATCGAAAACAACGACATTTCTAAATTCTCGGCTAGGAAACTCTCCAAATACAGAGCTTCCATAGGTATCATATTTCAATTCTACAATCTACTCCCTAACCTAAACACAATCGAAAATATTTTAATGGGTGCCTGGGCAGGAGGATCCAAAGCCAATAAAACTAGAGCTAGAGAATTAATGAAACAATTTGGAATTGACCACAGAGAAAAAAGCAATGTGAAAATCCTCTCTGGCGGGGAAAAACAACGTGTAGCCATTTGCAGAGCTTTAATTTCTGATCCTGACATATTATTCTGCGACGAGCCAACAGGCGCTTTGGATTCTAACAATGAACGCCAAGTTATAGAAATTCTCAAACAAATTTCAGATTCAGGAAAAACCATTATCATGGTAACCCACTCCAAAGAATTCACCCCTCTCAGCGATAAAATTATTTACCTTCGTGACGGTTTAATTGTCGACCAAAACGAGTTCGAACACAAAAATCAACCAACAGTTCCGACTACATCTAATATAAACTATTCAATGCCGTTAAATAACAACGCAGTCTAATCAGGTCAATATTCTACTCATATGACTATCAAATCAATATTCCTATTCCTTGGAAAATATCTCAAACAAAACTGGCTACGTGTCTTACTAGCTTCAGCTGGAATTGTTATAGGTATTTGGTCAATTACTCTAACCACCATGCTTAGTTTTGGTGTAAGCGATAAAATTGTTACAGCTATTAACTCCCAGCCAAGTGCTCGCTCTATCAATATCCAACAAGAAGAATCTGGAGCGACAACATTTTTTGAAATCTCCGGACCTCCTAAATTTGTTTCATTGGATAAAAATAAAACCTTTAGTGAAATCAGTAGCATCGAAAGTGTTTCAGAGGTTAGCCTAGAAGAAAATATTTCAATTTTTGTTAATAACAACCCAGAACCTGCAAATAATTTGTGTACTACAGCTTTAATTACCCCACAACAAGTTCAAGCAGAAGTTCCGGCAGATATACCTCCTTCATTTATTTCTGAAGATTCAGAGGCGACAACAAATGAGCCAGAGCAGCCAACACAGCCCTCGCCTCAGCAGCCACAATCAATCCCTGATGAGTGTTATTCAATTAACCTCGGCATAACTAATTTTACCCAAATATATGAAGAAAACAAAAATGATTGGCTAGGCAAAACCACAGCTCCTGTAGGAAATGAAGTAATCGCCTGCTATAGCTGTAACCCACAAAAACCTCTTTATAAAGAACTAGGAATTACAAGCCCACAAGAATTAGTTGGTAAGACAGTTAGTAGTGAATTTGTGCAAGTCCCTTCGCTTCTAGAAGCTGGTGAGATTTTTGACGTGACAAACGTTCAAGAGCTCAATAAAAATGTGACTTCACCGCAATTAAATGAATTAAAAATCGTGGCGGTTATTGATGATAGTAGTGATAATAGTGGCGCAATTGGGGCTCAGCGAAATAATTTCTATGGATCAGAATCTATTTTAAAAACTGCAGTTGACCAAATTGATGGTCGAGATTTTTCAACTTTGGGATTCACCGCTTATAATATATATGTGAATGACTATGCTAATTTAGAACCTACAATTGAAACCCTAGCTGAAAAAGGATTTCTTGCTTCATCACCAATTTTATTAGTTGTGCAAGCAATTCAAACATTGTTTTTGGTAGTTAGTATTGTTCTAGGATTGTTTGGTTTCATTGCGCTCATTGCTTCTATTTTTGGAATCACTAATGTAATGGCAATTTCCGTGTTAAAACGTCAAAAAGAAATCGGAATCCTAAAATCTCTTGGAGCAACCAACTTTGATATATTCAAAATATTCTCTCTCGAAAGCCTATCTTTGGGAATCGTTGGTTGGTTTATTGGAACTGTCTTGGGGTATATTTCTACCCTTGTATTCGCCGCCTCATTAGAAAGAATAATCGCCAACAATAGCGGCTGGGAGCAAAATCTATTAGAGTTAGGAATAACTGATTTCAATATCCCATTCGATTTCAGAGTTGCAATAATTACATTAATAATCGCTTGTATCGTAACTCTCATCTCTGGATTATTCCCAGCCCTTCGAGCTAGTCGTTCAAACCCAGTAGAAACCCTAAAATCTGAATAATATGTCTTTAAAAGCTTTCTTTATCTTACTAACAAAACATTTAACAAAAAAATGGGGTCGAGTCCTACTCAGTTCCATGGGAATCATGATCGGAGTCTGGGCAATACTGCTCACTGTCACACTCTCAACCGGACTCTCAACAAAGCTCAAAACAGCAGTAAACAGTCAACCTCTGGCCAAAACAGTACAGTTCTATAACATTGATGGAATTCAATCTATATTTGAAGCCAGGCCAGATACCAAACTCAAGACAATTAGCTATGGTGTGGGAGATAGTGAATCTAATGAGCAACCAAACGTAGTTAGTTATGCTCCATCTGATATTCTAGGTCTATTTGTCAACACAAATAGCGAAAGTGTGGAATGTGTAAATACTTCAGTGAATATTGCAGTTGAACCTGAAAAAGCCATTGCCAGTCAGGAAATACTGAATGAATCTTGTCATCAATACCAAGTCCTAAATCAGCCATTTGATTTCTTCTATCAGACAAACAAGACTAACTGGATTGGTAAAACTACAGCTCCAGAGGCCAATGAAATCGTGGTATGTTACAGATGTGATCAGAATAATCCTTTGTTCGAAAAACTAGATGTTAACTCTCCAGATGAGTTACTAGGAAAAAAAATTAACGTTGAGTTAAACACTGTCCAAACTATCGCCCCTGGTGGTAAAGAAATTGATTTTCAAACAGCGACCTTTGTTACCCAAGAGCAAATCAAACAAACTCAAATTACCCCTCTAGAAATCGTTGGTGTGATTGATGATAGGTCTTCTGGTGGAGGGCTGCTTGGTGGGGCTTTGAATTCATTTTTCTTTGCTGATAGAGCATTATTTGAAAAGGCTATTTTAGGAGTAGATGAAACTATAGACCCTAACAACGTAGGATATGTTGAACACAATGTATTTATTGATAATTTTGAAAACCTAGATGATGTTATCGATTTCTTTAATAATAAAAATTACTTGGTTATTTCAACAGGTCAGATTTTGGTCAGCTCAATCAATACAGCCTTTACTGTAATTACAATAATTCTGGGAATATTCGCTGCAATTGCTTTGTTTGCGGCAATTTTTGGTATTGTAAATGTTATGATAATCTCAGTTCTAGAGAGACGCAAAGAAATAGGAATCCTAAAAGCTCTAGGAGCGACAAACAATGATATATTCTATCTGTTTACATTTGAAAGTATATTCCTAGGAATCCTTGGGTGGATACTGGGCTGGCTACTTGCTCTGGCCTCTACGACGGTTTTGTCCTTTGCTTTTGATCAATTATTACTAAGTAGTAGCGACATCCAAGAAAACCTTGCCCAATTTGATATTACCAGTTTTGATTTACCAATTCCTGTATATATCTTGGCAGCAACATTAGGCTTGGCAATATTATTTACATTACTATCAGGGTTGTACCCTTCCCTATCAGCAGCCAAGCAAAACCCAACCGAAGTACTTAGAAGCGAATAACAAAAGCGGTCAAAAAAATATTTGACCGACCAACCTATACATCTACCTACTAACCCTCATCAACTTTTACATACCTAAAACCATGTTTAGTTATCGTAACAGGCCCATCATAATGAATAAGGTTTGCTTGACTCAACCATTTCCTCAATTTAGGAAAGTTTGTCAGAGGTTTAACACCCCCAGAATTAACCATACTAGTCCTTCCTTCTTTTAATTGGCATTTATACCAGATTGAGACCCCAGCTGGAAATGAATTTGGATAATAGTTAATACTACTATACTTGCAGTCTCCAATCGATGTGATAATATTTTCATCTATAGGAGGGGCTAAAGAAGAAGTCAACTGTTTATTGTCTGACTGATTAGAATTGCAGCCTGAGAGAAAAATCAAAAAAATAAAGCTAATCTTAGCAACAGTTTTAATTCTCACAATACACCTTTGATTACATCTGTTCATAATAGATAGCATAAAAAAACACCCTAGTCAATCCCAAAGAAAGTAAGTCAAAGTTACTGGACTTAAAAATTCTGCATTTGACCAAAAGTAAAATATGGTATATAAAAAATCATACTCGTTTGGGTTATCTATCTTATGAATCGTGGATTTTTTGGTTTAATAGCTTTAATTACTGTTACAAGTATAAGCACCCCGGCTCTAGCTCAGCAAAGGCATATTAGAATAGATAATAAACCTAAAAATTGGGAGGAAATATACTTTCAAAGAAATGGTAAGGAGTACTATCATATAACCGAATCAAAGGCGGGGTTTGAAGCCCTATCTCCCCAAGTAAGGTACACGTCTGTGGTACTAAGTAAAACTCCAGTAAAAATTCCCAGCCAGATTTTATCTAGCTGCACCCAGATTGGATCAAAAACAAAAGGTCCTTTAACTATCCGGACTTTTAACCACTGTAAAAACAATATCACAAAAGAAAAAGGCGGAGATAGATGGTTCCTAATGACCATCACTGGTCCAATTCAAAATGGGAGATATACTTACGTGGAGTTCCAAGCTCCAACAACTGAATCACACTTATTCCCAACTATTACCAATTCAATAGTTTACAATAAAAACTGGTAAATCAAATTACCAATATCTACGAATGGCTCTAGTAATTTTACTGGGGCTTTTTTTCAAGCTAAAAATCAAACATCACCATCTCCTGACATCCAGATTCCAATATTACGCGTTTGCGGAATCCTCGACAGGATAATCATAATTATTACTGTTAATGGAACTGCTAAAAACATCCCAGCAATACCCCATAAAGCACCCCAAAAATACAAAGCAAATATAACCAGCAGTGAACTAATGTTTAGCTTATTGCTCATATATTTTGGTTCTAATGAATTACCAATATAGAGCTGCACAAAACCAATTAATAGTAAAGCTGTAACTGGCTGCCAGATTGTACCAGTGCTAATGATTGCAAAAATCACCGGAAAACCAGTCGCGATAGCTGAACCGATACTAGGAATAAAATTCATCACAAAGATAATAAAAGCCCATACAAAAGCAAATTCCAAACCTATAATTACCATAACCAAGTATGATAGAGCTGCGGTTAAAAAACTAGTACCTGTTTTGATTCCAACATATTGTTTGATACTCTGCAATATATCACGAGAAAGCTTCAACTGATGGTCGTATGTTTTACTACTAGTTGCTTTCAATTTTTTAGCAAACCATTTCTGCTCTCCAAATATGTATATCAGATACAAAACGGCAGTAAATGCAGTACCAAAAATATTCGACAAACCAGATGCTGTTGAAGCAGCAAATCCAGAAATATTCAAAGTAGGTATGTATTCTTGCCACAAGCTATTTAAATTAAATCCTGTAACTGACTCTATAGAATCAGCATAAGAAGCTGCTTGAGCTGTAATTTGCGGATACACCTGACTAAAGCTAGACAAATCTCTAGACAAAAGATCGGCTAAAACGATTATAATCACAAAAATAGAGGATACAGACAAAACCTGTTGGAGCCATTTAGGTAATTTTTTTCTATTAATATGCAATTTATTGAAAAACTGCTGCCATGATGTAATAACAACCCACAATAAGAACCCAAAAACTAGTGGAATCAACAAGTCCTTACCAACCCAGGCAATACCAACCAATAATACAAAGATTAATAACCCATTAAGTATTTTACTCATAAAACATTTATATATTTAGATTTTAAAAAACAAACCATTTGTACCCCCAAAAGTTAATCATCATAGAGAAAAACAGGGAAAAACATTTTACTATAATCTCGTACCAGTGTCTGTTGTGTGAAATAACTAACCATTTTGGTAGTTTACAATACAGCTCGTAGTAATTCTTTTTGGAAAGCTCATAAACAACCCCTGTTGAAACAGCCAGAGCCACCATGCTCACTAGCAAATATGGAATGAGTGCAGAATTTCCACTTTCGCCGCTATCGCTAAAAGCCAACCATAGATTTAAATAATAACTATAAATCGTGGCCAAAATAAATGAAATGATGTTCGAAATTGCATTATTTCTTGGGCGATTTTGCTCACCTGGGAAAAACCGGTTAAGCACCCTAGAAAAAACCTGAAACTGAATTAAATCAACCACAGTCATACTAGCCCCAACCAGAGCAAAAATAAAAAACTGTCCAAAATCATTAGCTGATGCTAAATTATTAGCCCATTCTTTGAAGCTATCCAAGATATTCATAATTCCTACCAAGATAGCCCAAATTTATGGTGTTGTCAACTATTGCTGTTATTGGTTCCAGCCGCCAGTATGATCACCTTTCTCACCTACTTTGCGATATGTGTGAGCTCCGAAATAATCTCGCTGTGCTTGAATTAAATTACTTGGTAACCTACCTGCAAAAATAGATTGGAAATAATCATAAGTTGCATTCAAAACCGGTTTTGGAGTATGACTTTTCCCGTGCAGCATCCTAATATAGGCTATATCTTTTTTGATTTCGTATAAAACTTTATGGGATTTAATTTTATCTTCTTCCCAGAATAAATCTAACATTGTCAGCATTTGTGAACGGATTATGCAGCCGCCCTGCCATATTCTAGTTACTTCACTCATATCAATTTGGTAGTTTTTTTCATCTCCAACCTGTTTTATCAAATCTAAACCTTGCAAATAACTAGAGAGATAAACCATTTCCAAAGTCCTAAAAATTGGGGTTATCATAGCCTCAATCTCAGGTTCAGTTAATTTAGTCGTCCGCATTTCCTTGAGGTCATCAATTAGTTTATCAGTAACATATGACTGATTTCTAGCTGACATAATCCTGGCAATTACCGCAGCAGAAATACTTGGGGTTGCAACTCCAAATTCGATAGCGCTTTGAGCTGTCCAACCACCAGTTCCTTTGGCTTTGGCTTCTTCCACAACTTTTTCTAGCAAATAACCGCCATCAACTTTATCTTGAGTTTCCAAAATATTAATTGTTATATCCAGCAAATAACTTTGAATATTACCATAATCTACTTTCCGAAAAATTTCAGCAATTTGCCCAGTTCCTAAATCAAAAGACCTCAAAATATCGTACACCTCAACAATACCTTGCATGATTGCATATTCAATTCCATTATGAACCATCTTTACAAAATGTCCAGCTGACCCAATACCAACATTAGTAACACAAGGATTCCCATTAAAATCTTTGGCTGATATTTTTTGTAGAAGTGGCAGTAACTCATCCACAGCATCCTTCTCCCCACCTGGCATAATGCTAGGACCATGGAGAGCTCCCTCTTCTCCTCCACTGACGCCGCAACCTACAAATCTAATTTTACCAGCATACTCATTATACCTCCTTTCAGTATCTTTCCAGTTACTATTCCCCATATCCACAACAATATCCTTTTCAGATAACATTGGCAGTAGAGTTTCAATTGTTTTATCAACCGGATCACCACTTTTAACCAATAGGATTATTTTTCTTGGAGACTCCAAGCTACCTACAAAATCTACTAAATCTTGATAACCACTAATCCCAGAGACTCCTTTGTCAATTAGGCTTTGGGTTTTATCCCAGCTTCGGTTATATACAGCAACATTGTGATTTTTACTAGCAAAATTCTGCGCCAGCGAAGCTCCCATAACGCCTAATCCAATAACTCCTACGTGATTAATATTATTCTCCATATATAACAATACTACTACCGCAAGAAAAAAAATGTCAACATTTACAATAAAAACCCAACAAAAAAGCACCTAGTTAACACCAAGCGCTTTGGTTATGTTTAGGGAAAACCTATTTTTATCTCCTAGAGGGCCTTATCAATGACAAAAACTCCATAAGATGTTCTAGCTCTGCTCTAAAGCCAAAAAATTTCTTTGAATCGCAGTAGTTACCACAATATATCATCGAATCAAACCCTTTGAAAAAAAGATCGTCCAGGTCTTGGTTGATACTAAAAGTAAGCCTATCTGCCACTAATAATTCAACTCCGCTAAAGACAATCACATGCCAGAGTTTGCCATCAAACTTTAGATATAAATTTATTTTATCATTGATTACTAAATCAACAATTGGAAAAAAGGTGGTTCCAACCAAATTCGAACCGACAACATTTATAATGTCGCCCAATTCAATATGTGGTATTAGTCTCTCCATATATAGCTGAGCTGGAATAATATTTCTAATAATAGTTATCGTATTAAAATATGTGCTTTTATTTACTCCTTGGTAGCTAAAATTACGACTATACCATACATCTAATGAAACTGGTTTCTTAATTGTAGCAGTTAATGAATCCATAGTTTCTCCCCAACTGAATAAATAACATATAGCTCACAAAATCATGAATGTCAAATCAAACACCCTAACTACAAATATAATATCAGGTATCCCAGAGATGATAAACCTCCCAGAAAAATTAGCCCAAGAATTACACAGAATGTCCTGTCGATAATAATTGAAATGGTCTCTAGATTAATTCTAGTTCTCTTAAAATTTCTCACTATGCAAATTTCCTTATCAAATTTGTAACAGATTACACTTATAACAGTTTATTGTCAAAACACAGAGTTTTTCACAAATCAGCAACCTTTTCTATAAGTTGACATTAGTCATTTACTATGCTATTATATTAGCGTACAATCTAGAGGAACACCTCATGCAATCAACCAAAATTGGTTCAGACAATACTAAAAAAATTGCAAAAATTGTAAATAGTATTAAACCGGTAAAAGTACAATACTATCTTGAGAATTCTTGGCCAGATGATATCCTGTATCAATTCTCTTTGGCTGGGGTTGAGGTTGGCCAAGTAAATTGTTGTATCACGGAGAAGCAAAAAATCAGCAATTTAGATAGTTCAACGCACTCTAATAAAAAGATGGTAAAACCAACAAAAAAGCGATCTGGGAAAATAACATTCAATTGTCATCTGAAAGGAATCTATTTAAAATTCTATATTGGATTATCTTATGAATATAGTAGTTTTGAGGTATACTTGAATAATTATGTAGCAAGTCAATTAGTCTACAACATTGTTCTATCAGATGAGTATCCAGAAAACATACAAAATAATTCTGATCCGATAAGTCAATTAGGTTTTGAGGTTTCTCTTGAAGTCTTGGAGTTAATGTCAGCAGAAGAAAAGATTTTATTAAGCAAGAATCTTGATATTCTTAACAAATTTCTATTGCTGATCCAAGAAAAAAACCTAGAGATTAACTACATCCTGGAAGAAGTAAATAGTTATTTCGAAATGGCTGTAAGTAAAGGTTCATTTGAGACCAATAATTCCAGGCAGTTCACAAATGAAGATAGAAATATCATTTTGGGAGCTTCAATAGCAAACAACTGGAAATTTGAAAAACAATGGTCGGTATACTTATCTTATGAAAATAAGTGTGATTATGTTAACAGGGCTGGTTTTTTTCTATTAATTGCAATAACTAACACTATTATTTATCTTAAAAACGAAGGTTTTTACAACCAAACCTCCCTTGGGAGAGAAAGGTATTTACTAGTAAAAAATATTCAACCATTAGATAACTTGCTTCAACTTGTGTACAATACCAGAATTTTGTATTCCAAAAACAATTCACAGGAGGTTTATATAAAAGCACTCAGAGATCAGTTATCCAATCTAAGTATTGAGAGGATATCATACTCTCAAGTGAGTTTTGGACTAGAAAATTTAATCAGCTACTTCTAAATAGTGGTAATAATCAAAATTTGTCCTCAGCCCAAGTTCTATACTTGGGCTGTTTTATTTAATAAACAATTTGAAACTGAGGTGAATATTATTTTTAATTAGACTATTATGAATTCTAAAAAAGTATTTCCAATCATAGCCTCTTTGGTTATGGTTTCTAGCCTGTTCACTTCTTTTATAAATACTAACGCGCAAACTGCAAACAGTATATCAGTTACCAACGATATGGAGGCAAATGCTATTAATGGAGGAGCTCCAAGAATTTTGGTTTGTACAAATAATTCCCCACTTTTTGTAGTAAATGGAGGAGAAACCCAAACCGCTCCTCTTACTTCTAGTGTAAATGAACTCAGTTTTATTTTTGATGGAGATATTAATTTACCGTGTAACTATTTAGTAAACCAAAATGCAGAAATAGATCGCCTAGTTGCTGATGCAGGTTACAGCTATGTTTTCTCTGGTAGCCCTGTATTATCAGGTTTCAATACAGTGCCAGATAATTTAAAAATAACTTCTGCAACAACCGAGGCCGGTGGCCCAGTTATCAGGCTTTTTCAGTTGGTTGGTTTATCCAATATAACTAACGGATCAATTTGTATTAACGGTACAGTAGTTAGTGAAGATAGTTCTGGTTCTAATTTGTACACAATCCCTACTCTCCCAGTTACTTCATTAGCACTTGTGGAATCAGGTTCTGGACTTTGCTCAACAAATCCAAACTATATTTTCAATAATGATGCTGGTGAAAATGGAGCTGTAATTGATTTTGCAAGCGGGTTTAGGTATAGTTTAGAATTAACACCAAATAGTTTCCAAGGGGCATATTCAGGTTACAATGTCAGTGAGAACGGCCAAGCCATCCAAGGATCTTTAGTTCGAACTGGAGGCAAAGAAGGCAGTAATAAATCTTTCATACCTTATCTTCTCGGTTTAGTAGGAATCAGTGGTTTTATGATTTTCAGAAAAGCCCAGAAGAAGAGGTAATTTCTAAAAATACCAACAATTCAGAGAGCTCAGCTCTCTTTTTTTTGACCAAATATTAATTAAATCGTACCGTTAAATTATCCAATTCCCAAACCTCTTATATGGTTATAAAACAAAATAGAAAAAAGTTTACTAAAGCTGGCTATACAAAACTATCAATTATTTTAGTAATCATTTTTTCTATTTCTGCAACTTTCTATTTTGTATATCAAAATTTCAATAAAAGTCAGGACAAACTAGAAAAAGAAGCTCTCACCCTTCTACAAAATAAATACCCATATATTGACTCAATTTCCAAAAGCTACACTGATTATCAGCCAATTTTATGTAAAGAAAATAATATAAACCCATTTAATTACGAAGTTGTAACATACAATATAGGCAATAGCGGCGGTATTGTGTATTACCACAATGTCCAATTTAATAGAAAAATCACAACAACTGGTTTTCAAACTGGTGGTTATGATAGCAATCTCCTAAGAAATTTATATGAAAATATAGACTGCAATGAAATCAAAAAAGGTTTCCTTATCGAAAGCACAGACTATTATAGTTTATCAAATCGAACTTTGGCAGGGAAAATAATACCCTTATCACCTTTCCAAAAAATTAATCAAATTAAAAAGCCAATTGATAATGATGATATTAATAATCTAATTCTAGATTATAGAGAAAGTATAGATTATTTACCAACAGAAGAAACTAAAGTTGGTAGTTTCACAATTGATTATAGGAAAAATATTCTAGAATTACCTATTTTCGTTTGCAACCAAAACAAACAAAGCATGAAAGTCTTTCAAATTCTTGGTGTTCCATTTTTTGGATTCAGTCTACAATGGTATTCAATAGATAATCTAGATGCTCAAAACCCTACTGTTAGCTATGATGGGCAAAGTTCATGGTTTTTACAATATGGGATTGCCTCATCCACAGATTTAATGAGCTCTGAAATATATAATGATGATCGATACGCCCAAGTACTTGACTGTGAAACCCTAAAGAATTCAAGTTTTATCAGTCCAAAAGAAACCAGAAAGATGTGGAAAGAACAAAAAATAAGATCTGATAGTCAAGAGTTCATCATTGAAGAAAAAGAGATTCGACAAAAAAATTATGCAAACCAACTGGGTTTCTTTGACCGAGAGATAGGAGAATTCAATAATTTAGCTATACGTTTTAGAGAGTTAGAAGAGAATATAGAATTTAGAGGTACGTTTTATGAATACCCCCAGGATTTACAAATTCATTTTGAAGATTCACAGGATCTATATAAACTATATGAAGATTTTAGAGAATATGAAACCAACCTGCCCAAAATAAACCCATACGAAATTAGACAAGAAAGATATAAATTACTGAGAAGCGTAAATAGTCCTAATGTAAAAACAGCTTTTGAAAGTGAGTATGAAAACTTGAAAGAAAATGGAAGCAAAGAAGAATATTTAGAATTATTAAAACAAGCCACTGCTGATGGAAAAGAAACGCTTAACCAGCTAAATATAGATTCCACTATTAAAGTGTTTGTTTATGATAATTATTATGGTGGTGATTCAATTTATGACAAAGAACTTTTGACAGAACAATTCCAAAATATTCAGGATGAATACTATCAATTAAAGTATGAGAATACAGAAAAATTAATATTAGACAATTAAGTATTATGACAAAATCACATAAAAAAAATTCAGCAGTTTACAATAAATATATTTATCTAATTATAGCTATTCCCGTCTTGGCAATAATAATTGCTGGCTCTATCATATTTCTAAAAAACAACAAAGAAGAATCAACAACAAGCAGTTCATTAACAATCAATAAAGCAAGTCAATCAGACTCAAAAACCCTCCAAACCGAAACCTATGAATCAATAAACAATTTCACCTGTCCACCTCCAAAACCAGGAATTTATGAAATTAGCAGTGAAAATGAATTACTCACCAATGGTATAGAAACGGGTATATTTGGTATTTACTTTAATGTTTTTGAAAATGGAAATAAAAAAAGCTTATTTGGAGAAGACAGGAGGGTTAATTTAGAATCTGCCGCATTTGCAGTTTCATCGGCTTTTGCAGGTGTAGGACAAGCAACGGAAACAGACAGTGTACAGCCCTACTTATCATTATATAACACCATGGTTGTCACAGATTTAGAAACCACTCAAAGCATGAATACAAAGGAATTTGCTTTGGTAGCAGAGTGTGACGAATTAAACTATATTCAAAATCAATTAAAAACAACTAGCCAAAATAATATTCAGTTTTACAAAGATGCAATAGTAAATAGTCAACAAAAAATTGAAAAAATCAGCAAAATTACCAACTATGATGAATTAGAAATGTTTTATCTTAATGATATTGGAGAATTAAGGTCATATAACTTTGTTCAATTAAAATCTGAAATTGATACTTTTAGTAAGATTTCTACCGACCTATCTCCAGGGTCATTTTTGAATAATGAAGGTCCAACTAAAGAAGACTATATAGAACAATTCCCCGAGTATTTAGCCCAAGCAGAAACAGCCCTAGAAACACTAAATACCCCAAATAGTCCTCTTAGAGTAATTGCCTTTGATAAATATTATTTTAGTTTTGATAATGGAGCCAGTGATTTAGAAGCTGATATTGAAGAATTTAAAGATATATACAATAAAATAATCAGTTCTACCAATCAAAAAATGTAACACCCCCAATATTTCAATAATATGAATACTCCAGTGAACAAACTAATTAAGGATAGATTTAATAAGCTACTTAGACACAAAATAAAACTCATAAGCAGTTTTTGTATAATTACCCTATTTGCATTTGGGTATCTGCTGTTGCCATATTATTTATATGATTACCAGAATAATATTATGTCAAAAGTTTCATTTATAAATTCTTATGCAGAGTTCGAGCTTCTAGAAGAAAGACCTCAAATAATTAAAGATGTAAAATATGAAATAGTTAGGGTAAATAGCATAAATCATAATAAAATAGTTTTCCAGTTGATATTAGATATATCAGACTATTTTGGTGATATTGATGGTGGTATAGTTGTTGCAACCTACGGTTCAAATAGAGATGGTTTTACAATCTCAACTGAAACAATACCAAACTTCACAATAATTAAAAATTTAGAATATAATGAGGTAGCTCTGTTAGCAAAAAAACACAACCTGGCCTCTGACTTTCCAGGAAAAGAAGATTACTGCATTTTAGCATCCTTATCGGATTTGGAAAATCAAGAATGCGTCATGAATATAACAAATACTACATCACAAATTGATTCAAAAACAATAAAACGAAATATAGCAGAAAAAGTTGAAAATGACGCCTCTCCAGAAGAAGTTATACAATTATATATCAATTATATTACTCCAATTGAAAATGCATATCAAGAGTTAGAACAATCCTATGAAAGAAGGCAGGTTTTTTTTAAAAGTGTGCACGGTCAGCTATATTCAGCCTCTCCTGGAGAGCTTTCAAAAAGCTATAGAGATTTATATGGTGAAATCAGTATAATTAGAGAATATATAATCCCTAGTTTAGAAAGTTGTAAGTTTAAAACTGCAAAAGAGTGTTTAAATCAATAAATTTAATAGCTTGTAGACAATATCTAGGTTTTTTACTATCATTCCAAATAACACCCAAATAAGCAACTATGACCATCAAGAAGCTGAAAATTATATCAAGTATTTTTGTGATACTAATAATGATTAGCAGTCTTTTTACTTATTACCAGCATCGCAAAATTAACCAAATTTTTAACGATTATACTTCAGAAAACGAGGATTTTAAGTCAAATATAAATATCAAAACAAACAATTACAAAGACTCCGACCAAGAAAGATATGCTAGGACCTTGTCGAATAAATTGATAAAAAATAAAAACAACTACTACCTGAAAACAGATTTATATAATTTTGGCAATACTGGACCTACTGATTACAAATGGAGGAATGAATCAGAGATAATTAGAAATAATTATGTAACTGTGGCCAATATTAACCACGAACAAGACACAATAAAATCAGACTCACACCAAGAAAAATGTGGACAAGAAAAAGATTGCTGGTTTAGGCTATCAGGATATAATCTTAGTCCAACATCTTACGAAGACAGATTTGATAAAATTAATTTTTTTGATGAAGTGTTTCAAGAAGGAGAGTTTAAATTTTATGATATAACTAGCAATGAAATAGTCTATACTATAGAGAATTCTAGAAAAAACAGAGAATTAGCTTTTGACACAATGCTATTTAACGATGGTCCTGTCGAAAAAATCGAAAGCATGGAAATGAGACTCAAACCAACAATAGATAATAATATCAATGGGAGGATCACTTCAATCCTAAAGATGGGAGATTCTAGATGGTCTAGGTACTGGAAAAATGAAATAAAATTTGAAATCGAATTAGAAAGCACCAACAAACAGTTCTCACAAATATTAAAAAAATTCCCTAAAAATTATAAAGAGAATGTAGAAATTTAATAAATTTTATGACTAAAAAAAATAATCAACACCTTCTTTTCCTGAATATTTCAGTATTAATCGGAATTTTGATACTTGCAATTGGATCATTCATTTATAATATTGGAGAGGTAAGTAGTTCCTGTGAGGGTATAAATCTCTCACCAGGAAAATACAATTTTCAGTTTTACCAAAAAGGCGATGGGGTTTTATGTAAGCTCCAAAATGGACAGTTTTCACCCTCTTTTGATTTAGATTATAAATCTTTTAAGGTGCTCAACCAACCTACAGCTACGTTATACGCCGATAATTACAATGTCTTTTATCGTCTTGGACCTGAAACAGTCAAGCAAATTCAAGGAATTAACCGAAAAGAAGTAGAGATAATTAACACTTCGGGAACAGACAATGTACTATACCGCGATGATAAAAACGTGTTTTATAATGACGCAAAAATTCCAGAATTGGATTTAAATTCAGTTAGAGTTGAGAGGTCTTGGGTTTACGATGATTCAAATTGTTTCCTAACAACCTCCTCCAACCTAGAAAAAGTTGAATGCGATGGAGAATTTGAATGGAAATTATATGATTTATTCAATGTAGGTGGTAAATGCTACCTGGGAACTAGGCTAATTGAAAATTGTGATGGAAAAACTTTTGAGGTCGTAAAAGGCGGTTTAATAGGTGGTAGACCTAGCCTCGTTAAAGATAAAGATAATGTTTTTAATACAGACGGTAGTATTTCACAATTTGGCACGGGATTTAGAAATATAAATGACGATTTTGCTGCAGATGAGAATCAATGTTATTTCAGATCATTTAAATCAGTAGAGACAATTGAAGGGTGCGATCCAAATACTATAGAAAGATTAGACAAATATTATGCAAAAGATATTAATTTTGTGTACTCTAGCTGGGCGAACCGAAAAGGTGAAATTGGTTTTGAAGGGTTGGATAAATATATTTTTGAAAACGCAGACCCAAATTCTTTTGTTATTGGACCCAATGTTTCATATGATGGTGATAATAATAATTGCTACTACTCTGGATTGCTCATGAGAGATGATTGCACTGCACAAAATATCCAAGCTATTGACACAGAAAACAGACATCTAATGACAGATGGTTCAAGCGTTTTTCATTTTGGGAGAGAGATATTTGGAGTTGATTTAAACAGCCTGGAAACAATTAGCAAAAACCATGTTAAAGATAATGATAGTGTCTGGTATCAAGGGTTTCAATTAGATGGTGCTGACCCAGATACTTTTGAGATATTCAGACAATGGCCAGACAAAGTAGAAAAAGATCCGGAGAATTATAGTAATGTTTACGAAATATACGAGCCCTATGCAATTGATAAAAACAACACTTACTATGGTTTCAGTATACTAACTGATGTAGACTTGGATAAATATATGCCTAATGTCACAGATAGTATATCAACCGATGGGAAAAATCACTACTGCTATTACCTTCAAATTCCAAAAGATTTAGCTGCAATTGATAAAAACCCCGACTACTATTGCGAAAAGGCTATATTTAATCAATCTCACAATTTAAAATTATTTAAATTCACAAACGAAGAAGTTAAACAATTAATAGAAGAATCAAAAACTCTAGCTATCCAAGCCTATGAAGATCAAAAATAAATCAAATGAACCAAAAAAATTTTTAAGCAAATTTGATATAAACAGTAAGCTATTTATAAAAATTGCTATAATATTGATATTGCTAGCTACAATTTCACAAATAGTGTTGTCTTTTTATTTCAAAAATCTAAATATATTATACCCCATAATCACCATAATTTTATTTACTATTTGGGGGTTAATAAACATCAAAAAAACAAGGCAAAAAATATTACCTATTTTAAAAACTAAACTATCCCTAGTTCTAATTGTTATTATATTAATTTCATCACTGATAGTAGTAGGATATGGATATAATCAAGAATCTGAAATCAATGAATTTTTAATCGAAAAATATTCCACTGGGCTGTTTATTTTTGGTGAAGAGGTAGACTTTGATCAAGAATACTATCAAGAACTGGAAATATTTTCTAGTCAAGACATTCTAGACAATATTATATTTGTTAAAAATAAAAAAAGCCTAAATAACCCGATTCATTCTATGATAATTCCAGACCTGCTTGATTATGGCAACAGTACAAGGATTGCAGTTTTTATAGTTCATTTAAATAGAACTGGTTTGAGTAGCTGGGAAATAGAAAAATTTAGACAAGTTAGTTTTCTAGAAACATCTTATGAGGAGGTTGAAGAAAAACTCAAAGGCAGTGATGGGTCACAAAAATATGAAGCAAGCTCAGATTTTGAATATGGAGAGTTCGAGCCAGAATTTACCATTATTAATGAATAATAATATGAATGTATTGAAAAAATTAACGTTAATAACAGCCTTTACCCTAACCTGTTTGATTTCTATTACAAGTATTCAAACTCATGCTTGTAATCAGATATTCATAGAAACAGATGATTTAATTAAAGACAACCCTATTGTTATTGAAGTAAAAATATTATCAAAAAGAACTTTAGTTATAGATGAGACTGAGTCTTATAAAGACTCTAAAATTATTTATGATGTTGAGCTATTAACGGATATTTCTAAATCAAACCTGAATTCAACTGTACAAATAGTCAGTAATAAATTTGAAAGCCAATATAGTGTATGCCCAGCCCCAAGTACAAATTTCATCGAAAATGAAAGATATTTGATTTATTCAAATAAATACGATCCTTTTTTCAATAGGATAGAAGAAATTGGAAGAGGTACGCAAACATCAAAGCCTGGAAACGAAAAGGTGCTCGACACTAGCATATCAATAAATAAATTCACAAACACCCTTAAACCCGATGAAAACTATATTGATAATAGAATTGATTATGAATCAAATTTAATTAAAGAGAGGCAAAATCAAATAAGAGATACTAATATTAGTAGATCCATTATACTAATTTTGGTGTTTGGATCGGCCGCTGTTTTGTTAGTAAAATCTATTTTAAACAAGAAAAATAAAAAATAGTATACAATAAAAAAGTCACCACTTTGTTGAACTTGATACAAAATTAACCGTTATTAACGACACAGATATGAAAGTAATTGCTAAGCACGTAGCCTATAAAAAAATAATTCTAACACCTCTAGTGCTAATTTTTACCTCTGGTATTCAAACCCAGGCTTGCTCTGTCAAAAATATATCAAATGCAGAGTATTTAGAAGATAATCCAATAGTAGTAGAAGCTAAGATTGTTTCATCTAAAAAAGTCTCTCTACCATATGACATTTCAAGCAACCTTTATACTTCGGGAGAAGAGTATAGAATTGAAATTATTGATGACATATCTAACTCAAATATACCTACAAGTAGCAATCTAAGAAGTCAGGGTTATAGATTTTCACTAGGCTCATACCCAGGAAATCCAGAATACTATTGCACAGCCGTCTTTGCTCAAAAATTTGATGTTGGAGAAACATATTTAGTTCTGGCAAATGAATACGAATCATCTACAAATACCATCATTACAAGTAGCAAAAGCATAAAAAAGGAATTCGGTAGTGGTGTGTTAACACCAGAAAATTACAATGAGTTAAAAGAAAATTTCCGCCAAAAATACAATAACAATATAGTTAATAGAAATTTGAAAAACGCTACATGGTTTCTATTATTAATAGCTGTTTTCACTACAATATACACATTAATGAAACTAAATAAAAATACAAAATCAAACAACTACAAAGACTAAAAGGAGGTAGTTTCTAAAATACCAACAATTCAAAGAGCTCAGCCCTCTTTTTTTTTGTTTTAAAAATCAATAAGCAGGGTGTTGTATGTGTGAAATTAATTATTTTATAAAAAATTGAGTTAGAGTGGACCCCTAACCCTTTGTAATATTGTTCTATTTATTACATTTAGCATGCAATCAAATTATTTCTAATGGCAGCATCATTAAATTTAGTAACCATTGTCGGTAAGTACAGTTTTAGATCTAATTTAAAGGTCTCAATAAACTTTTGTTGCAGCTCCACATCTTGGAAGCCATGATAACACTCTGCATATGTTAAATGAATATGAAATTCTGTGAGGAACTCATTCTCACGTTTTCTTAGCTCCGTTAATTTCTCGTTAGCACCTATCTTTCTTTCTGTATCATTAAAGTACAGAAAATATGTCTTATTTTCTCTAAATGATTGTATATGCTTGAGTGCAGACCGAATAGTTTGTAAGTAGTTATTAATATGAGAGATATTATTTAGATGGCAAAACTGACTATAATCATACAGGAGTTTTTTAAAATCTAAAACTGAAGCGAGTTTACGATCCCGATACCCTTTGAGGGTTGGATAGTTTTGGCCTGTAGCAATAAACGATCTAACTAGGGTTTCGTGAAAGTCTATATAAAGCATGTTATTTAACACTCAATATCCACTGGAGGATATATGCACCAAACTAGGAAAAATGTCAATATTTATAGCTTCTTCATCATTATATATGATAGCATCAGGGTATGTTTGGGGTAATCTCGGCGATAGCTAGCATAATTTTTATCGGTAAAAGTATCAATTTTCTCCGAATTAATATTTTCTGTATCCACACCCATCTCAGCTAACACCTCAACCACAAACTTCTCCATATCAACCATAGCCATAGGTATTTTCTGTAAATCCTCTAACTCCAGATTGTTTTTTTCTAGAAACTCCCAAAATAATGTACTATTATTAGAAATATGAACCCCTTTTGGCAACTCTGTAATGCAATTAGGTGGGAAATTAGCAGCTTCTGATAAATGAGTAATGTGGTTTTTCCTCTGTAAATTAGGATATATCCAAACCTGCAGGTTTTTAGGAGAACTATTAAATTCTGATTTCAACACATTAACAGTTTTCTGTAGTAATCCTTTGTTGAGACTTTTTCGACCTAAATGAATCATTGAAATAACATTATTTGCCAAATCATAAATCGCCAGTGGTAGGCAATCTGCAGTTTTTATCCCCAAGCAAACATTAGGTATATTTGTAATCAAACAGTCAGCTTCAATAATATCAGTAATTTCATTTTTGTCTCTGACAATACAAACCGAATCACCGTGCACCTGTGTCAGAGTTTTTAGATTTTCTATAGAAATTCCAAGCTCCTTTGCCAGTGCAGATTTACTACTAACTAGGCCAGCTCTAGAAAAGTCGTATTTTACTCCAGCACAGGCAGTTATTATTTTCATTTAGATTATTGGATTATTTTTTTTGGAAATCAAGATTACCTAAGCCATTTAATTCCTGAGAAATTGTAGTAACCTCGCCTAATTCAATCGAGCCTGAACCATCTATAGTTACATCTCCACTGGTAACGTCTAGGTTATTGGCAAATATGTTCCCACTGCTTTGTGTGATTGCAAAAAGAGTTTCAGTCTGACCACCCAAATTCACATCTCCCTCGCCGTAATTATAAATCTCTAAATTATTCAAAACAACATTTGGGGCATTCACAGTTCCAGCAGAGGTTGTAGTTATTCTCAGACTTTCTTGGTTAATCGCCGGAATATTTATTTCTCCTGAAATACTAGATTGGTTCATCACAATATTATCAATCTGAGGCACAACTAGTCTAATATTATACATCTCAGGCTGCAAATCACTACCATTAGTTAATTCTCCTGCTAAAATCGTCAAATTTCCTGAATTGTATTGTAATCTAATATTCTCGCTATCACTAAAAACCTCAACCAAAGGGTTATTTCCAAATTCCAAATCTATTTTACCGCCAGAGCCAACAGTCAAAGAGCTAATATCAGCCAGTTCGGTTTCATCAAAGTTTTGTAATAATTGAAAACTATTATCAATAACAACTTTTTCTGTTGATGGTAAAACGGCGGAGGTTTTTACGTCAGTAGTATTTTCTATTTCTGGTGTTGCACCAAAATCAATCTCATTAATAATTCCTTTTAATGACCAGCCAGCTACAGCAACAATCAAAACAGTAATCAGCAATATCCCAAATACAAATGGTTTTTTATTCATAATCAATTCGTATACTAAATATGTCTATTTGTCAAACCCTAGGCGTTTATATCAAGTTTATTTAAAATATCTATTACTTCTTTTTCGCCGCTAACACAAAATGATTTCCCGCCAAGTTTTGTGAAAATCTCGCAGACTTTTGGGGAGTCATCGATAACAACACAATTTCTAATGTCGATATTTTTTTGTTGGGCTCTGGACAGGAAATACTCACCGCTATTGGAGGTTTTGAGTAAACCAATGTTATATGAGTTATCTATCTCATCAAAAGAGCTTGTTAATATCTGGTTACTATCCAATGTAAATCTATCAAAACAGTCCATATTCCCAGTTGCTAATATGCAGTAGTATTGATTTTTTATTTGATTGATTTTTCTCAATATTTTTGTAGATATATCTATCTCGCGGCAACCTTTTTCAAATATATTAAATAGCTCATCAGCAGGAGCTCCTGTATTTTCATGAATGAGCAAATGAACTTGTTCACTTGTATATTTACCAAGCATCCAGTCATTAACAATTTCAGGAGATTCTTTGAATAAAAACTTTTCAATAGAATTGTGATATTTATGGAGAGGGTGTTTTATAGTTTCAATTGGTTTCCAATAATTATCATAAGAGATAACCCCATTAAAATCGATAAATAAAATCTGCTCTAATTGCATATAATATTAGTCACTAATAAATCTGAGATTGTCGATTATATTGTGAAAAAAACAAGCAGCTAGATTTCTCCGCTGCTTTAGTTCGTAGTTATTAATGTTGCAACTAACAAATTTGAAAAGCCCCATCATTTATACCAGATTTATTGTAATCATCTACTAAATCTGAATAAATTTTATCTAATTCTATTAATTTTCTAGCATAGATTGATATGAAACGACCTTCAAAAAGCTTGGCAAGGTTTCTAATTTCATCAAAAGCATTCATTAGATCAATTTTTCGCGGCATTTGTATTTTTTTATACTGGTTAACCGCAATGTAAGCTGCAAACAGCAATTTAGCCTGAACAGCTAGAGGATTATCAACCAAAATACCATCATACATAGTTACCATTACTTGCAAGCCTGAACTATGGCTCTGCCCAGATACTAGGTTGGCGAAACTATCATGGAACAAAATTATATTTGATGCTATGTCCAGTGGATAGCTAACCGACCCCTGATTTATGATAGAAATCTTGCACAAAAATGCCAGTAAATCAGAATCCTTTGCGATGTTTTCTTTATACTCTTCTAAATCAATTTTGTGGAAATCTAAATCTCTCCAGTATGCAATACATTTACTAGAGGGGCTATATAGATGTTTGATCTTTTTTTGATTTGAAAGATCCCAGTATCTCCTCATCAACCTGTTAATAAGCGGGTCTTGGACCCATGCAAATACATAGTTATTGTTGCTTTGAATTCTATGCCCAGCCATTGAAGCAGCCACGCAATCATGACAGCAACGAATTTCTTCTAGTCGCACGGGCGAAACAATGGTCATCTACAGCACCTTTCCAAAAACATCAACTACAACAAGCTTATATACACCAAAACTGGTTAAATGTCAAACAAACAGAAACAAAAAGAGCAGCTAGATTTCCCCGCTGCTCTGTACCTGGTAACACCACATAGATCATTAAAGTACACTATGTGACCAACCCGAAGCCATAATAATTTCCTGTGGCCTAATCGCCATAGAAACTTTGTTAGTCATCTCAAAAGCCAGCTGATGCTGAGGTGATGCAAACAAATGAAACCAATCTAGGACATCATTAGGAGTGAAATAGACACCCATACGCGCCCAGTATTGAACATATTCTGAAATAAACATAAACGTTACTCACAGTTACCTAATCAAACATATACAACACAAATCAGTTTTTGTAAACAATGCCAAAATATTAAAAAGTAGTCATTAAAAGCAACAACAAAAAAGCAGCTAGATTTCTCCGCCGCTTTGTAAAGTTTACAACTGATAGTAGTGCTAGCAAGCAATTAATTGTTTACCAGCTTTTTGAACCTCAATCACTGAAACATTATTAGGCAATGTGTCATTTTCCAAATACTGATTTATAATTTTTTCATCATCTGTTGAATGTAGCCACGCAAATATATCAGTATCGTTAATGATGATTCCTTGTGCTTCAGCTTTCTGAATCAGTTCATCAAATGTCATATCCACCTCCTTGTGTTATATTGGATAAATCCTGCCAAGACAAATTGCATTTTTTAATTTTAGGTCTAATTTAGAATTAAGTAGAGAAAAGATTTGACTAGACCTGGAATATATGCTATAAATGATGATAGTGTCAAGGTATTAAATCATATGCTAAAACTTCTTACCAAGTCTAAAGCCACCAAGTCATTAACACTTAAGGAGAAGTCATTAACACTTAAGGAGCAAGTATATTCAGATGCATCGACGCATATGAAAAAAATAGGTCAGGAAAGAGAATTTGAAAAAATAACAAATGCTTTTTTCAGAGATTCCACAGAACAAGCAAAGAAATCTATATACATGCTTTGCTTCTGGAGCACCAACAAATTAGAAACTTTAATAAAAATGAGTCAACTATGGGATGTTTATTTTCCTGAAAAATTAGAAGCTGATGTTTATTTTGATAGAATTTTTTATAATTCTACAGAAGCAAGAGCATTTTTAACCCATGCTAATTGGGTGAGCCAAGGAAACGAAAGTCAAGATAGTTTTATTTGTTTTATGACTAACTATGGCGGGTATTCAAATATTGATGACCTGCAGAAATATTATCAATTGAATTGCCCACAATAGTTTCTTGACCAATAGGTAGCATGATCAACGTAGTGTGATATCCAAAACACTACGTTATTTTTATTTGATATTTTAAAAAAATTACTCCTATTTCGGGGATAACCTACTTTAAAATTACTATATCATCCCAAAAGCTTGTTGATTCAGAATCAATAAATTTTTGATCGATTGGATACGCTGTAATCCATAAAAAAGGCAATTTTGGAGTTTTAACAAGTTCTATATTTAAAATATTTGTTGGCTGTTTATTTTTCTTATGTTCCAAGTAATTAACCATAACTGAGTCCTCTCCAACTAAATTACTTCTATTAATTTTTTTAACCTTTAACAACTCATCACTGGTTAAGTCACTAATGCTGAGTAAATTACAATATCCAATGTTTCCAGGGAATTTAATCTGAAATTCAGTCGTTTGATTCTCACCTGATTTAGTCCATTTAATATTATAATTTTTTATCTCATTTTGTATAAATTTTAGAACATTTTGAGGATTTTCTAATATGGTTAATTCTGAATCAAATTTACTACCTTTTGTATCCAATGCGAAGCCTATTTCTTGATTAGTTAATTTTTTTTCAATCATCTCATCTTTTAAATAATCATAGTAGAAATAATCCTGTCCTATCAATGAAGACACGTACTCATCGGTTACTTTATCGAAATGTCTCAAAATGTGGAACTCAGTTGTGGTATTAATAATAAAAAAATCATCAAACGAAATCATAATTTAGTTGTGATTCATATAATTTGACTAGTCAACACCCCCTTACTCATTGACAAAACTATTAATATGATGGCATAATAAAGCAAAACTAATTACATTTTATGCTATCTGTTGGACTTGTCGGGCTCCCGAATGCTGGAAAATCTACTCTTTTTAACCTATTAACAAAACGGTCTGTTCCTGCTGAGAATTTTCCATTTTGTACTATCGACCCAAGCGACGGTATCGTTTCTGTTCCTGATTCTCGCGTTGATGAATTAGGCAAGCTAGTTAACGCAGCAAAATTAGTCCACGCCGCTATCGAATTCAAAGACATCGCTGGACTGGTCAAAAACGCCCACGCAGGAGAAGGACTTGGTAATCAGTTTTTATCTCATATTCGTGAAGTAGATTTGATTTTACTAGTTTTGAGAAAATTCCAAAATGACGATATTGTTCACGTAGAAAACCGTGTAAACCCAGGAGATGACGAAGAGATTTTAATGCTAGAATTAACTTTGGCTGATCAAAAAACCAT
>CALIJC010000003.1 GCA_938017575.1 uncultured Patescibacteria group bacterium | reverse complement strand
TCTAGCCAAAATTCTGACCATTTGTCGGTCTGTAAGAAATACGGCTCATTCATAGGAAATATATTAGTCCTAATATAGTCTGATTTAATATAAATGTCAAGATTAGCCAGTTAAGTGAGTGCTCAATGTCATTATATTTTTATTGGTCAGTAATTGAATCAAAATTGTCCAAAAGGAAACCCTTCCGGATATCAATAGATAAATGGAAGGGCTAAGGAATAATGAAATTGATTATTTCTCTAAATCTCCTTGGTCAACCGATAATGCTAATCTTTCATCAACACCTCTTTCGTAACCTTCTGTTTCTGTAACCTCAGAATTAACTCTGATTCCTAATGAAGTTAACTCGTTTGCCAATACGATAAACGAACCTGGCAGATTTGGACTAGTAATAGGCTTTTCCTTGATAATTGACTCATAAGCAGCGTCTCGACCCTTTACATCGTCTGATTTGATGGTAAGCATCTCTTGCAAAGCATAAGCAGCTCCATAAGCCTCTAAAGCCCATACCTCCATTTCTCCAAATCTCTGACCTCCGCTATTACTTCTACCTCCTAATGGTTGTTGAGTAACCAATGAGTATGGACCAGTAGAACGAGTATGAATTTTATCATCTACCAAGTGATGAAGTTTGTTGAAATACAAATATCCAACTGTTACTGGTTTGTCATATTTCTCTCCAGTTTGACCATCCCACAAATCTAATTTTCCATCTTTAGGGAATCCAGCTTGGATCAGCTCTTCTTCAATAACATTTACAGGAATCTCGTTTAAAGGCTGAGTCATGGCCAATATTCCTTGCTTCTCGCAAGCTAATCCCAAGTGAGTTTCTAGTAATTGACCCAAGTTCATACGTCCAATAACACCTAGAGGGTTTAGTACAATATCAATAGGCTTTCCATCAGCAGTGTAAGGCATATCTTCAACAGGCATTACTCTAGATACAACCACCTTATTTCCATGTCTACCGGACATTTTATCTCCAGGTTTGATTTTTCTAGTAGTTGCAAGCCAGATATGAATCCTTTTTAGAACGTCACTAGAAAGAGAGTCTCCATTTTCACGACTAAATTCTCTAATTGAAATAACTTTTCCACTCAAACCATGTTCTAGGTATAGTGAGCTGTCTTTTACATCTCTAGAGTATTCTCCAAATAGCACTCTAATTAATTTATCTTCAGGAGAAAGATCGACTTCACCTTTTGGTGTAATTTTTCCTACCAAAATATCGCCAGATTCAACGTATGCACCTAATCTAATTATTCCATTTTCATCCAAATTTCTTAGTTTATCTGTAGCAACGTTAGGAATATCGCGAGTATTTTCCTCATTTCCAAGTCTTGTTTCATGAATATCACAAACCAATTCGTAAATATGAGTTGAAGTAAATTTATCTTTTTGTACTAATTTCTCAGATAAAACAACAGCATCCTCATAGTTATAACCTTTAAAAGGCAAGAAAGCTACTCTAATATTTTGACCAATTGAGAACTCACCATTGTGAACTCCAAAACCTTCAATCAAAACATCACCTTTACTAACTTTGTCACCAACTTTTACTTTAACTCTTTGGTTAATTGTAGAGTGATCATTAGAAGGTAAGAATTTTAATACATTATATACTTCTTCTCTAGAGTCTTTTTTGTATTTAACTACTACTCTATTTCCATCACTAGATGTGACTTCACCTTCTTCTTCTGCATATACAACATAACCACTATCTCTAGCTGCAATCCCTTCGAATCCAGTAGCAACAATTGGCTGCTCAGGCCGCACTAAAGGTAAAGCTTGCCCCATGTGGTTTGTTCCCATCAATACACGATAACCATCAGTGTGCGCAACAAAAGGCACTAAACAAGTCGATAGTGAGAAAATTTGGTTACTAGCAACATCCATCAAATCAATATCTTCAACTGATGTCTGAACTGGATTACCTTCTTTTCTAGCTCCAACATTCTCAATCAAAATATGACCTTGATCATCTAACTCTGAGATATATTCAGCAATAACATATTTTAACTCATCTTGAGCAGATAACCAAACAGTTTCATCAGAAACGAATCGTTTGACTTCAATGTTTGCTTTTGGATCAGCTTCTTTGATTTTTTCAAATACCTCTTTGGTAACTAAAGAACCGTTTTTTACTATCTTTTTTCCTTTTGAATCAAGCACATCTTGGTGAACGATCCTAGAAATTAAATCTTTGTCGTTGGCTTTAAGAGAGTTTTTTACAACCAAATATGGTGTCTCTAAAAATCCTAATCCATTTACTCTAGAATAAATTGCAGCATGCACGTTCAATCCAAAAGCTGGCCCTTCAGGAGTATTTACTGGACATAATCTACCATAGTGACTCAAGTGTACATCACGAACTTCGAATCCAGCTCTTTCTCTAGTCAATCCACCAGGTCCAGAGCAGGTCATGAACTGTCTTTGCTCAAGCTCGGACAAAAAGTTAGTTTGTTCCATGAAACGGGATAACTGTGAAGTATTAAAGAAATCTTCAATCATTGCAGCCAGTGGCCTCATGTTTACTAATTGAGCAGGAGTAAAGTTAGTGTCTTCGTTAATACTCATTTTATCTCGAGTGTTTTTCACAACCCTAGACAATCCAGCTTTGAAAGTATTTGTTAACCATTCACCAACTCCACGAACACGTCTGTTACTAAGCGAATCGATACTATCTGGTTCACTTTGATTTACTGCCATTCTGATTAATTCACGTAGAACTTCGATGACTTCTTCGATACCAATAGTTTTTTTGTAATCCCAGCCTTCTGTAGCTTTAGATTTTTGATCCAATCGAGAATCAAACATGTGTCGACCTACTCTACCAAAGTCATATTTAGCTGGATCTTCAAACATTGAAATAAGGTATTTTTTACCTTGCTCGATTGAAACGATATCACCAGGTCGGATTTTTTTGTAGATAGAGTTAACAGCTTCATTACTGTCAATAACTCCATCTTTGGCCAAAGTTGCGTCAATATAGCTAATGTTTTCTGCTACATCAACATCTTTGAATAGGCTTTTGATTTGATCCTCATCAACAATTCCAAATAATTTCAATAATTGTGTTGCTGGGAATTTCTTTTTTCTGTCGATACGTGCATTAATAACACCATCAGCAGTCATTGAAAAATCAATCCAAATACCACGAGTAGGAATTAATTTTGCAGAATATACAAATACACCCTTGGAAACATCTCGTGAAAAGATAACACCAGGTGATTTAACAATTTGGCTTACTACAATTTTTTGCACACCATTAATAATAAAGTTACCCTTTTTACTCATGATAGGGACTTTACCTACGAAAACACGTTGAGATTTTTTCTCTTTGGTTACCAAATTCTCTACATTTACATTAATATATAAAGGAGCAGAGTAGCTAGTACTATTTACCAAGGCTTTGAATTCATTCATTTCTGGGTCAGCCTCCAAATAATATTCAGGACCTAGATCAACTCTCCACCGGCCACCGACAGTATCCTCAATAGGACTAAACTCAGCTAAAATCGATTTTAAATCATTCAACCAAAAATTTTTATATGATTCTACCTGCATTGCATTAAGGTTGGGTACCTCAAAATCTTGTTTTTTTACTCCAAAACTACTTCTTTGAATTTGTTTAACTGCCATAAATGTTATAATTTGATCAAATTTGTAAAGAATATTTAGAATACAATATAAAATAATAAAACCAGGTCGCGACCAAATTCAAGCGTATATACGACTTTATTTGTACTGGGTATAATTTTTATTATAATATTTGTTTCAGAAATGATTCAATAGACTTGCCAAGTAGAACATATTTAGCCTAATTTGTCAAGAATATAAAATGTATTAGCTATTACAGATAATCTCAAAAAGGCTCTTGATAATTATTGAAAAATCTGCTAGTATCATAAGTATAGAAATTATACAAATAAATTAAATTTCACAATTTTTATGTCAATTGAAGATAACACATTAAACTACAGCCAAGAAGACGCTCAGTTTGTAAACAGTTTAGTCAAAGCCATTATGGGTATCCCCCTGGCAAATATTTCTGAAGATAAACAAGAGCCCATCGCTGAAAAGTGTTTCTCAATCTATAAAAATTACATAGAAGGTTATTTCGCATCTAATTTTGATCAAAAAGATCTTATCAGAATAAAAAACTTTGAAACTGATACTTTCGATAAATTCCCAGATCTCAAACCAAAATTCCAAGAAGCTTATACTTCATTTATAGAATTTCTATCTAAATAATTAAATACTTTTTTGTATAAAAAATTTCACACACAATTATATTATGTCATTTGAAAACCCTAACCAAGGAAACTCAGAAAATAAAGTTATTATCAACAATAGTAACCAACAATTTAATCCAAACAATATTGCAGCCCCTGCCGTAGATGGACAAGAAGCTGAAAAAAATGGAGGTCTAGCTGTTGCTGAAAGAGAAACACCAACTCTGGAACAAGAATACCAAGAACAAATCAGCAATGATTTACAATATCTTTCTAACGAATATGAAACAGTAACTCCACGAAGAAAATCTTTAAAAGAGCGTGTTGGTAACTTTTTTGGAGGTCTTGGCGATAGATTTAGAAATTTCTTTGATAGAGGAGAATCTAATTCTGATCATGGAATTAATCCAGGATTTAAAGACACTGATATTAATTTACTAAAAGACCACACAGAATCTTTATCAGAAGGTGAAAGAGGCGAGTTAATGAAAATTGAATCTGAACAACTAGCGTTATCAAAAGAAGAAATAAAAAACCATGCCGAAGGAATTCAAGAGCTTAACGACAACCCTGACCAAGCAGCTAAAATTCTAGCTAAAAGAAATATCAATTGGAAAAAAATGTTAAAATTTGCCGTCGCTGGTGCTGGTATTGCTGCAACTACCGCTCTTGGACTTCCTGCAATTCTGTCTATCATGGGTTATGGTGTTTCATTCGCAACCGGAACGTCAGTAGCTGGAACAGCTGCATTAGGTGGATTAGGTGTAGGATCTCTCGGTACATTTGGATCAATTGGTCTTTCAACTGCTACCATAGCTGGTTGGGGTGCATACATGGGCGCTGGTGCAACTGCTGCATCTGTTACAATGGCTGGAACAGCTGGTATTGGAACAAAATGGTTAATGAAAAAACTGGATGATAAACCTAAATTTGAAAAAACTAAAAACAAATTTGAAAATATCGAATTAACTCCTGAATCATTAGAACAAATTAATATTCTCACAGCAGAATTAATGAGTAGAATTGATGATAAATTTGAAAACTTCCCATTAAACGGCCCTGGTGTTGCCAACTTTGTCGCTAACACAGCCAAAGAAATCTATACCACACAAATTCTAAATCCTAAAGATGACCCTAATGGAATACAGCAAGGAGAACCGACGTATGAAGGAAAATTTGATTATGGATTGCAAGAAAAAGCTGACCTAGATGATTGGGTAAACGGAATCGTAGAAGGTGCTGAACAACAAGGATTAATCACCAAAGATGAAGTGATTCCTCGACCAGAAACATCTGAAAAAGCAATAGAAAATTATTTTGATAAGCTTAATGATGAACTAGATGCAAAATATGAAAACTTCCCTGGTGATAGCGAGGAGTTTGGTCAAATTTTATCTCAAATTGCTTATGATAGATATAACCAACAAAAACTTGATGATGAATTGTCTACTGATGGAAATGTTAGTGCTAGCAATTTTAGTGAAGATATAAAAAAGGCTATTCAAATTGGTATTGATAAAGGTGTGTTTACAGCAGATCAAATTATTGAAAAAACAACTAAACCGGCTGAGCCTGAAACTCCAGAATCCAAAGAAGATGATTCCAACCTATCTCGAGAACAAAAAGTTGATAAAAAAGCTATTAAAAAAATCTCAGCTGACATTAAAGAAAATCTAATTGATTTAGGAGACGCAAAAATTGAAAATAATAAATCAGGAATTTTAAATAACCTGCAATCGGTTCTAAAAGATAGGTTTGAACAATTCAACAGCCAACATGAAAACCAAGACATCAAACAAGTCATGGATAAAATCAATGCATATATTGATACAAAAGCTTATGAATCTTCTTCTGCTAAGCAAATCAAAAGCTTCTTTGAATTAAGATTAAAAGATTTAAAAGACATAAAAAAAGCAATAAAAGCAAAACCAGAAGCTAACGAACCTTTTGTACCAGCTAATCTAGCTCCTAGTAAAGAAAGTGAACAGGCAGGAAATGTAACAGATGAAATGAAACAAATTCTAAACAGAAGTGCTAACAATGAGTCACCTCTATTTAGTAGTGATTTGTCACAATTACAATCAGACATCAAATCAAATAATGGCTTTCTTGGTAAAGATGTAGTTGGCTTGATTAATAAATCTGAAGCTTCTAACACAGTCAATGTACCGAGGTCTAACGGGGAAACCACAAATGGGATTATCTTAGCTATTGATAACAATGGAGCTGCCCTAACAGCTTTTGTAACAGCCCAAGGACACATTGCAACTAAGATTGTAAACAGTTCTGATTTAGTTAGTTCAGGCGCTCCTGAGCCTACTGTTGAAAAACCAAAGAAAGTAATTCCTAATCCAGTGAGGGGTACAAATAATGATAATATTCCTGGCAGCCCAACTCGTGTTGAAGATCTATTAGGTGGAGATATCATAACTAATCAAGAAGTCCTCAACAACAATGAAACTGCTGAGCAAAAATCAGTGAGGTTCACTGAAAATCAAATTGATGATTTGCAAAAAGATATTGAGAAATTAGGTAACCAAGAAAATGCAGCTTTTCATGTTCTTGCCCAAAACGGTAAATTGTTGGAATTAGATGTTGACTATTTAGCAGAACATGCAAATTTCCCTGCTAATGGAATAAAAGCAAAACTAGAATATATCTTGACTACCAAAAAACTAGAGCAGATGAAAATCGCTGATAACAAAGAAAATAGAAAGAACAATAAATTCGATTTATCAACAATTGGTGATGTTGACCTTAATGGAAACAGTACATGGCAACCAGAAGCAATGGCAATGGTTTCAGAGGCTTTTGAAGAACTAAAAGCAGAAATCAAAGGAACCAAACCACAACAAATTGATAATAATCAAGAAAATTCTGGTACAGAACAAACTAACTCCACACCAAATGCTAGCTCCTTTGAAACTGATACAATTCATAATGAGTTGAGTGAAGTGCTAAAGTTGATTGAATCAAATAGTGACACCAAAACAGTCATGCAGTCAACAAACGATACACTAAACAAGATAGATGCCCAATTAGAATCATTAGATGATGCAAATATAAAAAAGCAATTATCTGGTAAAGTATTTAAAATCAAAAATAAAATAACTGATTATTATGCTAAAGGCAATGTCGATATAGGTGAATTAAAAGAGTCT
>CALIJC010000002.1 GCA_938017575.1 uncultured Patescibacteria group bacterium | reverse complement strand
GTCAGGTAGGTGATTTTAAAAACCTCATCATTAGTTTTGGATAATGGTAAACAAGTAATAATTCGTTTCTCCATAGATATTTGGTTAAAAACCTAAAGCAAAACCCCGCCATTGTCAAACAAATAATTGACTTTTTTGTCTATATAATAATAAATTAGATTATGACAGAAATCGATGATCTGATTACCAAGATAAATAAAATCAGAGACGATAGGAATTAGAGGCAATTTCATACACCAAAAAATCTTCTTATGAGATAAATAATAATATATAAATCAGCCAATAAAGGTTGATCTTTTTATTAATCAAAATATTATAGATTTATTAAATCCCAAAAACTAAAGGCCAAGCACACATAACAATGCCAATAATCCCAACGAACCAACTTAGAGAACGAAGGTATTTGATGTGAAGTACAAAGCTTGGAACATAAATCAACCGGCCAATCAAAAAGGTCCAAGCCCCAGCAACAGTTGAACCTGTTGAAATATCACTAATTGCCAGAATCAGAACAATTGGAGCAAACATAGCCAAATTCTCAACAGTATTTCGAACAGTTTTTTCAAGTCTTTGAGTGGTAGGATTTTTGAGGCCGCTCAAGCGATCAGACAAAGTAAACTCAACCCCTTCTTTGATATCCACCCAAACAACTTGAACAAAAATAGTAACAAGAAGTAACAAAACAACCCAAACAAGCACACTGAGCTCTGGACTAAGATTAGAAAAAGTCATATCCAAAAACCTACCAACAAACCAACTAGGTGTCAATCAATCAGCCAAAAACACCAATGATATCCTTGACGGTATATATAATTAACAATTTAATTATACTAAGGTATGTCCCAAATAAATCAGCTAACTGAAAAAATTAATCAAATAAGAGACGATAGGGAATGGAGGCAATTTCACACACCAAAAAATCTTGCAATGTCAGTTGCTATTGAAGCAGGTGAGCTACTTGAGGAATTTCAATGGCTAGATGATAAAGAATTAAAAAATATTTCGCTAGAAAAAAAATCCAAGATTGGTTTGGAGATTGCAGATGTACTAATATATTTATTGATGTTATCTGATGATTTGGAGATTGATGTAATGGAATCGATTAAAGCGAAATTAAATGAAGTTAATAAAAAATACCCAATAGAAAAATCTAAAGGACGCTCTACTAAATACAACCAATTATGAATTACAAATTAGAAAATATAGCCAACGACATAGATATTCAAAGATTTCCTTTTGATGAGGCTTTAACAAAGAAACTAAATTCTAATTATTTTGCATCTAATCAATGGCCAACTGTTTACATACTTTTTGATAATAAAAAGATCATGTATATTGGTGAGTCTACAAATTTAATTAACAGGATAGATAGTCACTTGAAAAATGTACATAAAAAGTTTTTAAAAGATGCTGTTTTGATATATTCAGATAAATTTAATAAATCTGCAGCACTCCATTTAGAATCAAAGTTAATTAGCTATATATCGGCTGATGGAAAATTTACATTATTAAACGCTAATGCAGGAATTGCTAACCATAATTATTTTGAAAAAGAAAAGTATGAAAAAGTTTTTGAACATGTATGGGAGAAACTAAAAGAGTTGGATTTGGTAAAGCACTCACACGAAGATATTTTTAATTCTGATGTATTTAAATTCTCACCATACAAATCATTAAATAACGACCAGGGTGTTACAATTTCTCAGATAATTGAATACTTAGGAACGAATGAAAAAGGTTCTGTTTTTGTTAGTGGGTGTGCTGGCACAGGTAAAACTATATTAGCAATTTTTTTGATCAAGTTATTAACAACTAAACCAAGTAGTATTGAAACTGATGATATGAATGCGCTAAATATTCATGATTATAGAAAGGTGGTTGGAAATATTCAGAAAAAATATCCCAAAATAGCTTTAGTAGTTCCAATGGCTTCACTACGGTCTACTTTGAAAAAAGTCTTTGGAAAAATTTATGGGTTAAATAGTAAAATGGTTATTTCACCAACTGATGCTGCCAAAGAAGAATTTGATATTTTGATAGTTGATGAGGCACATAGGCTTAAACAGAGGAAAAACATTACCAATTATAAATCATACGATGACACAAACAGACGACTAGGTTTGAGCAAAGAAGCAACAGAATTAGATTGGCTAAAGCTAAAAAGCAAGCATCAAATATTTTTTTATGATCCAAACCAATCAATAAAACCATCTGATATTCACAATGATGAGTTTGATATTATCAAACAAAAAGAAGAAACTCTAGAATTACAACTAAAATCACAAATTAGGTCCAAGGGTGGTGATAGCTACCAGAGTTTTGTTCATAGGTTACTAGATTGTCAGTTATTAGAAGAGGACGGATTTGAGAGTTCAGAATTTGAATTGAAGTTATTCGATAATATCCAAGAAATGCAACAAGCGATTAAATCAAAAAACAACGAGGTTGGTTTGTCTAGAATAGTTGCAGGTTATTCATGGAGCTGGGACAAAAAGAACCTACATAACCCTACAATTGAAATAGATGGTTACAAAATGGTTTGGAATAAAACCAGTGAGGATTGGATTAACTCGGAAACAGCCGAACACGAAGTAGGTTGTATTCACACAACACAAGGCTATGATCTGAACTATGTTGGGGTAATTTTCGGAAATGAGATAGGTTATGACCCAACCAAAAAGGAAATCACAATCGATAAAGATAATTACAAAGATAGAAATGGAAAAGCCGGAGTGGAGGATGAGGAAAAATTAAAACAGTTTATTATAAATATCTACAAAACCTTGATGCTAAGAGGGATAAAAGGTGTTTATATATACTGCTGCGATGAAAATTTGAGGAATTATTTCAATAACTATACAAAAGATAAAAATAATGAATAAAATTATTTATTTCATAAATGTATTTTTTGTTGGATAATATAAAAAATTAGAGTCGGGGGTGCCTCGACTCATTTTTGTAAACTAATTTGTGCTTTGTGATTTAGACTTTGAATTTTTACTTCCTTAACTCTTTGTCTAGCTCTTGTCTTAGTTCCTCTTTGGTTTTTGGGACTTTGCGATTACTATTGAGATGGGCTTGTGCAATTAGGTGTTCCCGTTCTTCTAGTGGAAGAGTTCTCAATTGTTCAACTGTTAGAATTGCCATTAGAGTTCTCCTTCTTTATTCTTTTCAGCTATTTCTATAATATCAATAATTTGCGATAAAAGTCAACTATTTAGGTGTATAGTATAATTATTTTGATTTACAAAAAGGGGAATTTGTTGCATAGACTAGTTATGACTATAATTTGTTCTGTTTTGATTAATGCTCCTGTTTCGAAAGTCTTTGGGACTTTTACTGATATTGAAAAATCTGTTGATGTTATTGAAGATATTAAAAAAGTTAAAATTACTGAGAAGCCTAAGGTTGGTGTTGGGACTCGGTGGTTTGAATCTCGACTCACAATGGGTGCTGTTTGTGATGGGGAGCTCTGGGTTACTCAATTTGAGAAGGATAAAGTTTATGAAATTGGTTCTGCGGGTCAGGGTTATGATTATTTATTCAAATATACTTTTGCCCCTAAAGATGGTGGAACTGAGTTGACACTATCCTATGATCAAAAAGCACAAAATATTATTGCTCGCTCGCTGTCGTTTATTTCATATTTGATGAAACCTTCTATGAAAAAATTGTTTTTAGAAGAAATGAATGTGTACAAAGCCTATATAGAAAAAAAGTCCAAAAAGTAAAGCCAAGATATAATCCTGACTTTGGTTTGAATAATGGACACTAGTTTCATCACTTTTTTATTAAGTTTTTGAGGCCGAGAAATCCAAAAACGACTACTGCCCCAATTAGGGTAAAAAGAATACCGTTGTATTGACTTTCTATTGAAGGGTAATCGCGATGATAGATATGTGAATCCGAGTTGTACGCTATGATCTCTATCATGAATACATCCTATACTATAGTCTATAATATACCATAGATATGGGTAATTGTCAATACTAGCATAGCTGTTACACTTTTTGTTGACAAATAGCATTGTTAGATTAATGGTTTGTTCATTATGGATAAAGCATTACAAACAATGATTGATAATTTGCCAGAAAAGACAGGAAAGTCTTTGGACCAGTGGCATAAATTATTATCACAAACCAAACTGGCTAAACATGGAGAAATTGTGAAGTTTTTGAAATCTGAGCACGGTGTTACTCATGGTTTTGCCAATACAATTTCAGCCTTGTTTTTGAAAAAGAGTGAAACACCAATAGATTTAGTTGCTGCTCAGTATATCTCCAAACAAGATTTACTACCAATTTTTCAAACTATAGATAAATATATCAAATCTCTAGGTACTGATGTAACAGTATCACCTAAAAAGAATAGTGTTAGTTATATTCGCACTCATCAATTTGCTTTGGTTCAACCTAGCACCAAAACTCGTATAGACGTTGGTCTAAAAATCAAAGACGTCGATCCTCAAGGTAAACTGGAATCATCTGGTCCGTTTGGTTCAATGTGTTCTCATAGAATTCAAATCAATGACAAAAAAGATTTTGATGAAGAAGTTAAAAAATGGATAACAACTGCCTATAATAATTCCAAATAGTATTAAATTTTAGGAAAAAGAACCTTTTTACTAGCTCCTTTTAGGTTTTGCTAGAATAAATTGACAAATAGGGCTAAAATTTATTTGTAAAAAGAGCCAAGAATTACTTCTTGACCCTATTTCTCATTGGCTGAGGATTAAATCTTTGGAATACAAGAAACCTGATTCAATCATAGAAATTAACACTCTTTCAGATAACTCTTCAATCTGATGTGCAGTTAATTGGATGTTTTTTAAATGACTTAATTGCCCGTTGGTAAATAATTCCTCTACTTTTTGTGTTGATAAACGATGGATGTCTTGTAAAGATAGTTGATCACTCACTTTGAATACCTCTTGAACTATGTACACCTAAATCTTTTGCATCACCATTTTTTAATATCACAAAGATCCAGGTCTTGTTGCCTTTATTTAATTTAGAAAAAATTATTTTGATAACAGTGTTATTGTTGATTCTTTCTGTATCATAGGGTGGTATAATTATTTTTAATGGATACCAACCTTCCATGGCAACTTTATCAATTATTTTAACAGCAACTTTTAATTGTTGTGCTATGAGTTCTTGTTCCAATTTATTCTTTATCCCCCAGATAATTTATATAATAATAATGTAAATTAATCAAATTGTCAATTATTCAGGTCTACAAGCTTTCTGGTTTATTGACAAATAGGGGTGGTTTGGGTTAGGTTTTCACTATGATTGATCAAATATTTAATTCAGAAAATGGTGATAGGTTAGTGGAATTGATTTTACCGTTTTTGGGTAAATTGATTTTGGGATTGGTAATATTATTTTTTGGGCGGATTTTAATTCGCTGGATTGGGCGAATTTTACAGAGGTATATTTGTAAAAATATGGATGCAACGCTAGCTCCTTTTATGGTCCGCATTAGTACGGTAGGACTGAATATTTTGCTAATCATTTCTGTGTTATCTACTATTGGAGTTGAAACAACCTCGTTTGCTGCCTTGATTGGTTCTGTTGGTGTGGCTTTTGGTTTTGCTATGTCAGGTAGTTTGCAAAATATAGCTTCTGCATTGATTATTTTGACGTTTAAACCATTTGTTGTAGGGGACACAATTAAAGTCAACGATATTGAAGGTAAAGTAAAAGAGATTAAGATTTTTAATACAACTATTCAACTACATAATAAAACTTTTGCATTTATTCCTAATAATATTTTAACAACTAATGAGATAATCAATTACTCTATAGATGAAATTCGCAGAGGTACTATTAATATCGGGATTGGGTATGGTGAGGATATCAAAAAGGCCAAAGATGTTATATTAAAAACAATAGAGAGTTTAGATTTTGTACTATCAGATCCGGCACCCAAAATTGGGGTTAGTGAATTAGGTGATAGTGCTGTTAATTTCAAAATATTTGTATATGTAAAAAGACAAGATTACCTCAATGTTGTTTTGAATGTCTACGAACCAATCAAAATTGCTTTGGACAAAAATGGAATTGAAATGCCGTTTCCACAGATTGATGTACACAACAAAAAATAAAACTTCGTTGTAAATTCTTGTAAAAAACAAGAACCTAGGTTGGTCCCAGGCTCAATGTTTTTGGTGGATGGAATTATTTAACAATTACTTCGTCGATACACTCTATTATATCTCCGACCTCGACTTTTGTTTTACCTTTTACAGAAATTCCAAATTGCTGCGAGATGTTTACTTCGCTTGTTTTGGCTTTGTTACGTTGCATTTCAACAATTTCTAATCTACCTGATTCCTCCCCATTTTTCATTAATCTTAGTTCTTTGTTATCAAATATTTTACCAGATTTCACCTCACCTCCGAAAACTTGGATAGATGGTTTATCAGATTTAAATACAGCCAGAACCTCTGCCTTACCAAGGACCTCTACTCGAGTTTCATGTTTGGTGTTTTTGAGAATTTCTTCTTCTACCCATTGTAGTAACTCGTAAATAATTTTACTTTGAATCAATGGAATATTTTCGTTACGAACTTGGTCGACCACGTTTTTTTCTAGATCAGAATGAAAAGCTAAAATAGTGGAGTTGGTTGTTTTGGAATAATCAATATCGTTTTGGGTGACTGTTCCAACACCTTCACTTTTGATAACAACTTTGATTTGTTCCTGAGGGATTTTAACAATACTTTCCTTTAGAGCTTCTAATGAACCGATGACATCAGCTTTTAGAATCACATTGATTTGCTCAGACCCAGTATCATTATCATTTTTGGTAAATGTTTTCCGATTAGCTAATTCGCTGGATGCACTAGATGCTGCCTGGTTAGCTGATTTTTGATTTGGGTGAGCATTTATCATTTCACCACTGTTAACCACATCAGGTATACCTAAGATAATTACAGGCATAGCAATGTCAGCTGATTTGATATTTTCACCAGTAGTTGTGGATAGTTTTTTGACTTTTCCAGTTAATGGTCCAGATTGAATAACATCTCCTAGTTTGAGCTCACCTTTGGTAATTAGGGCGGTTGTAACAACTCCTAGTTTTTGGTCCAAGTGAGATTCTATAACTACAGCTTCTGCGGCGCAATCAGTTTGACCTTTTAGTTCAGCTATTTCTGCGTGCACCAAAATTGTATCTAGTAATTGATCGATATTTGTATTGTCTTTTGCAGAGATAGAGATGTAAGGAACTGTTCCTCCCCATTCTTCTGGCACTAACCCAAAGGCGGCTACATCTGATTTAGTTTTCTCAACATCTGAGTTAGGTAAATCGATTTTATTTACAGCAACGATAACAGGGGTTTTGGTGATTTTAGCTCTCTCGACGACTTCAATTGTTTGAGGTTTTGGACCTTCTGTAGCAGAAACAACTAGGATAATGAAATCAGCTAACTGTGAACCTCTAGCTCTCATTGCAGTAAAGGCCTCGTGTCCAGGAGTGTCTACAAAAGTAATTTTTTTATCATTGTATGTGATTTGATATGTGGAAATATGCTGGGTAATTGCACCAGCTTCTCCTGCAGCAACATCACTGTGTCTGATGGTATCTAACAGAGTTGTTTTACCATGATCTACATGTCCCATGACTGTTACAACTGGTGGACGTGAAATTTTTTTGACATCATCAGAATCTGAACCTGAATCAAAGTGTTTGGTGGTTGCGTCAACCTCAGCCTCTGCTTTTTGGACGTCATATTCTTTGTTATCTGGGAAAACCTCGACGTTTAATTCTGAACTGATTAATGAAGCTGTATCAAAGTCAATTTTCTCATTTAGAGTTGCCATGATACCAGACATAACTAGTGATTTTACAACTAGCCCTGGTGGTCTGCCAATGGCGTCAGAAAGCTCTTGGACTGTTAGAGTAGGGGGAAGATAAACTTTGTCATCGTTTTCCAAATTCTGTGCTTTTTCTGGACGTAAGATCTTGGTTATTTCAACAGCTGAATTATATGGTATTCTTGTGTTTCTCCCATGGAACCCGCGGATATTGTTTTTGGATGCCGTATCACGTAGGTCAGCGATAGAGATTCCTAGGACTTTTGCTAGAGTAGATATGTTCATAACTATAATGTATAATATAATAACTAAAAAAAGTCAATAATCCTGGCCAAACAAGTTGAACAAAGGAAATAATTGTAAGAAATTTTATTGATTAAAATAGATTTATTCTTGACATAATTTTATTCTTATCATAGATTAAACATATTAATTGCCAGATTAGCTCAGTTGGTAGAGCACCGGTTTTGTAAACCGTAGGTCATCAGTTCGAATCTGATATCTGGCTCCACACAGGAATTGTAAATCAATTTATTGTTAGAAATAACTAATTAGTTTTGAGGTTTTACACTTGATCGCCCCATGGGGGTTGTAATTTTTTTTAATTTTTTTTAATTTTATAAAATGCTATCTTTTCAAATATCAAATATAATATCACTTGCTTCCAAAGTAGAAAACACTCCGGAGCTTCAGGGGTTTTGGGAGAAACAGTATAAAGAAATTTTTAGTGGTGGTTTTTTTGATTTGGAGAAACAAACAGTAGATAGTATTATTAATAAACAAGGTTATAAACAAACAGCTGATTTGATTCCCCGTGGGAGTATTAGTATTTCAAAACATTTAGACAACGAAGATAAATTAGATATTTATCAAATCCAAAACACTGTTGATATAGCAGTTAGATTCTTGGATAGTTTAATTGATGTTGCAGAATTTGAAAATTCTGATAGGCTTGTTTCTATTGGTGTAAATGACATCCAAGCATACCAAGAAAGCTTTGAAGAAAACCTATCTAAATCCAAGGTTGAATCTTTTGGTCAAGATTTTGCAAAAACTGTATACAGAGCCAGTGAATTACTAGCCGAAGAAAAAGGGAGCTGTGATAACTGGTCAAAATACAATCAAATAATTCGAGATGTTAGTTTTGAAAGCTGGATTAATCAAGAAGGTGAGGAGATAGGAGACGGGAAAAAAATATTCAAGCAATTTACCAAAGATAATATTTCCAAAACTGGCTACGAGATAATCCCTCGAAGAAATGTAGAGCTTCTTTTTACACCGTTTCTAGAAAATTGGGAGAGTATTATTCACCCAAAATTTAAACATCTGTATTCTAATACTAATATAGCAAAACCTGCTAGAGAAAAAAAAGAGACATCTCAGGAGGCAAAAAAAATTACTCAAAAAAATGACCAAGCGCCAGCTAATCAACAAATAAACCAAATTTCAAGTAAAATGAACAACAACAATTTTAATGCGAGGCTGTATTTTATAGGTTTTGATAATAATGGTAAAATATTATACGAACCAAATAATGATGAATATAGATTTATTAATATTAATTTCACTGGAGAAGAGAACCCAAGCAAATTTTTAGAAAGTCAGTTGTGGAACCTATATAAAATAAATGTCGATCACATGGAATTGGTGAATATTGAATATATTGAGAATCAAAAAACGATATTAATTTGTTACTCAGGTAAAATTGAAAAAGGCAAATATAAAAATCTTGTTTTTAGTAACTATGATCAAGAAATTTCAATGGATAAATATAATTCCAAAATGTTGGAAAAATATATGTCTAGAAATAAAATATTAGACGAGTTTAGGGATGTTATGACAAATAACCCTAGTGTTATTAAAAACCTTAAAAATAAGAAAAAGAATCAGCAAAAAACTACTCAATTGGAAAATAGAGAAATAAAACCACAAATTTCTGCAGATAGTTTTGAATTTAGCCAATTTGAAATTGATACTGAATCTTTTGGCAGAATAAAAATTAAAATTGGAACAATCGAAGGTAATATCAAGAGTTTGGAATTTTTGTTGAATGATGAATTCAAAAACCGATTTGCAACTTTTTACTCCAGCTTTATTTTTATTACAAGTATTTTGAATTATATGTTTTCAATGGATGAAGACCTTAATAGGATTTCTGATTTTTTGAAAGAGAATATGAAATTAGGATCTAGTATTGGTTTGGTTTCCAAGGTTGTATATTACTCTCTACAATCAATTAAAGAAATAGTCTAGTTTGACATTTATCGTATTTGGTGATATAAATAATAAATCGTTTAGTGGATTAGGAATAGTGAAAGATAATCACTTTTTCTCATTATTATTAAAAACAACAGGAGTTTTTGCATGTCATGGAATTAATTCTGTGGGCATTAAATTTTTTCAATTTATTAGAAGCTCTTTGCACTTACTGATTCCAGCATTCTTTTTGACAATAGGTTATTGGATGGGTAATGTAATTTAGTTGTTAAAAAATCTGGATATTTGTAATTTTAGGAATTCAAACATGAATTATTTTGTCAAAGATGATATTTTTGATCCTAAAGCAGAGAGAAACATTTTTGATATGTTTTGTGGTTTATGCTTTGGTCTGATTCTTTTTTTTATTCAAAGCTACATGGAATAACGAAAGAAAAATCGAACACAGAAAATAACGACAAATGTGACCCATTAAACAGGGTCACATTTTTTGTTTATTCCATCTATAGATTAAAGTTAATTGTGAGTGGTGAGGCTGTTAGATTCTTGGTTGAATTATCACTGAAACTAATTGTAGCTGAACCTGGATCAAACAATGCGGTCGGTACAGTACATGAATATGTATTTCCCGAAACTGTATTTGCTGCACAAGATCTAGATAAACCATCTTGCTCCAGGGTCATAGTTGGGGCAGGGGCCAGGTTAGTTGTAACAGTGACACCTAAGGTGATTTTATTATTAGCTAGTGAAACTGTGTCAGGATTATTGATAGTTGCTGTAGAGCCAAACTCAACATTGTTTACAGTTAGTTCATTTTCCAATCCATAGCTATCTCGAGCCTTTACTCGGATAGATTTTTTACCTTGGATAGAGTTTGCATTGAAACTAACTTTGTCAGATTGAGAAGAAGCTACTAAATCTCCGTCTATATAAATTTCAATATCTGTTACAGTCTTATCTTGGTTACCAGTTGGTGTTGCGGATGCAGAAATTGTTGCAGGGGCTTGATTATTTTCTGAAGCATTTACCGTAATTTTTGGTAAACTGTTTTGGTCAGAAATTTGATCTTGTTCAGAGAATTCTGTTGGCGCTTGCCCAAAGTTTTTATTGTAAGCAGCTGCAATCCCTTTCCATGGTTCAACCGGGAATTCTGGAACGATTTGAACAAATGTTTGAGTCTCAATATTTTCAGGTCGAGTTTTACCTTCTACAGCGATTTTTCCATCAACCTTGTTAATGTTTAACCTGGTAGTAGAAACTACACCTCTGTTTTCAAAAATTCCTGCGTCGATTCCATTAAAACTGCCACTGTTAAATTTGGCTTGGGTTTCTTGAAGGATTCCAATTTGTTTTTCGGTTAGTAATTCAGTTTTTCCTGAACCTAATAAACCTGAGAAGCTATCCAAACCTGTTGGAGTTAAACCATCTTTGCTAAACCCTGTTTTTTCTTTTGATTCATGTAGCTTGACCATTATATCTTTCCAAAGTCCTCCAGCAGATACAGATGAGCTAGCGGTAGAAAATGCAGGTGTGTTGTCAGTGTTTCCAGCCCATGTAGTAACAGTATAATATGGAGATCCTCCAACTGTCCACATATCTCTAATCTCGTCTGTAGTTCCTGTTTTAGCAGCAACAGCGTTGTCATCATCCCATCCTTGGTCAACTAAATCTAAATTCTTTGATAAATCGCATCGTCTACCATAAGCTCCACAAAAAGCTACACCTCTTTCTCTCCAGTCTGTAAGCACATTTGCAGTTTGCCTAGCAACAGCAGGATCAATGATTCCATCTTCTACTTGATAAATTGGATTATCGCTTTCTTGGTTAGCTTTGTAGATATCAGTGTTGGTTTTTGGGTCAATTATACTGATAAATGGGGTAGCGGTTCTGAGATTACCATTTTGTAGAATAGTATTGATACCAGTTGCGTGTGAAACCATTGTTACTTCACAACCACCAATAGAAGTACTCAAGAAACACCTGTCTCTATAAGCATTGTTTTCCTTGGCAGGGTCGCTACATTTTTCAGCTTCTGCTCCAACTGGGATACAAGGGAAATCTAGTCCCATTTGCTCTACAGTTCCAAAGAAATTATCTAGCCCAGTTCCTTCTGCAGCTCCAGGTGTTTGAATTGAATCTGTACCACCAGCAGATAGATACATTGCTTTTACGGCTGGAATATTATATGAGTTTTGGAGAGCTCTTCTGATGCTCATGATTCCATTATTTCGATCAGTAAAGTTTTTTGGAATGAAACCTCCACCAAAGTCCATTTTGTTATCGATTAAAGTAGTCGCTGGGTTAAATCCTTGGTTAAATGCTGACAAATAAACATAAGGTTTGATGCTACTTCCAGGTTGCTGCGGCGAGGTAGTGATATTAACCTGACCATCAATATCAGTATTATTATAATCACGAGAACCTTTCATGGCGATGATTTGTCCAGTTGGGCCATCCAAAACTAAAGCTGCTCCGTTGTTTACACCTTGGGCATCTAATGTAGACTCACCTAAATTAGCGAAAGTTTCGTCGACTTGGGCTTGGATTGTTGGGTCGATAGTTGTTGTAATTTTGTAGCCTTGAGTCAAAAGGGCTTGCTCACTAATATTTAATTTACGTAATTCTGCAGTAATATAATCTCTAAAGTGAGGGTATTTATTTTCGACAACATATTCTATAAACCCGGCATCTGCAACAGGTTGATTTTGAAATTCCTCTAATTCCTCAACAGTTTCAATAAATGGCTCAATGTTATCACCTTCTAATCTATTTGTTTGAAGTTTCTCTAAACAAGTATTTTTTCTAAACTCTAAATCTTTGAATGCGTCACTTTCAGGGTTATTAATACTTTGAGAGAAAGTAGATGGTCTTTGAACCATAGATGCTAGGTAACAAGCTTGAGGAACTGTGACCTCACTAACGTCTTTGCCAAAATAGCTTTTAGAAGCTTCTTGGATTCCATATGCGTTTCTACCAAAAGGTACTTGGTTTAGATACATGGCAATAATTTCTTGCTTGTTTTTATCCTGATTTAGTTTAATTGCAGTAAACAATTCTCTAAATTTTCTAGATAGAGTTGCTTGATTATCTCCGGTAATGTTTTTGACTAATTGCTGAGAAAGTCCACTAGCACCACGGCAGTTATCACCAGCTTTGGTTACGCACTGGAAAGTTGCTCCAAAAATGTTACTCCATGGAATTCCTGACTCGTTATAATAAAAGTTTTCATCCTCTAGAGCTAAGATAGCTAATTGCATATGTCGAGGGATTTGATCCAAATCAACAACTTCACGCCTTTCCTCACTAAAGAATTTGAATAATTCATCTCCATTTCTATCGTAGACAATACTGCTTTGTACTGGTTCATTAAATGTGTCGATTTCTGGAGTGTTATTCCAAACACCGATTAGCCAAGCAGCTAATATACTAATACCAATAATTCCGATTAAACCAACAACAAGGCCACCAAGGACAAATTTCCTTCCAAAATTATTCCATGAAAATCCAAATCTTTTTCTGAGTTTAGACAAGCTTTGACTACGATTGTTAGAATTTTTTTTACCAATCAAATCATCAGATTTTGCTTCACCAGCACTATGATCAAAATGGTTAAATTCTGTACTAATTTTACTCCCTTTTTTGATTACCTTAATAGATTTAGGCTCAATACCAGCGATATCTTCGGTGGAGTGGTGAGTGGTGTGTGAATTATGTTTTTTCTCTTCCATAATTATTGCTGTTAGTTGGTTATGTAACTTGAATTAATAATTTGTCTATGCAATTTTGTCAATTAATTTCTAACTATAGAGTTCTTGACATTTTTATATATGTCAACAAGGATTGTGTGTTAATTAATATATTATTTATGTCAAAGGTATTGAGCGCGAAAATTGAAAATAAAATAAACTACAAATTGGAATTCAAAGTTCCAAAAGAAGAATACACAAAATGGAGAGATAGATTAGAGGAGCAATACCTAAGTACTGTTGAGGTTCCAGGTTTTAGGAAAGGAAAAGCACCAAAAGACTTGGTCGAGAAAAACATTAATAAAGCTGCCCTGGAGCAAACGATAATGAAAGAATCTCTTGAGAAATATACCCAAGAAGCACTTGTCGAAGCTCAAAAAGATTTGAAAGAAAAATCTAGAATTGCTCTAATGCCGACGTATACTGTGGTTCCTGACTCTGTAAAATCTGAAGATGGATTTTCATTTACTTTGGCTGCAGAATTACTTCCAGAAATTGATTTTGGGTTTTTGAAAACTTTAAAAGTTGCCAGACCGAAAGAAAATGATTTAGGAGATAGATTAACTGTTAAGGAATTTATTGCCAAAGAAAAATCTGGATTTATTGCTAGTCACAATGAATATACAGAAGTCAAAGAAGGATCTGTAGAAGATGGAAGTCAAGTAACTATCGACATGAGTGGAAAAGTTGATGGTAAAGACGATCCTAGATTGAACGCAGTTGATATGAAAGCAGGGCTGGGGGTTGGACAATTTTTACCTGATTTTGAAAAAGGTCTAAAAGGCACCAAAGTCGGAGAGACAAAAACTTTTGAGGTAGAATTTCCAAAAAATTACTTCGAGGCATCTTTAGCTGGAAAAAAAGCTGAATTTACTGTGACTGTAAAAACTTTGAGTACTCCTGAATATTCAACAATCGAAGAGGTTCTAACTAAAGTTAATCATGACGGACATAATCATTCTAATTTTACAGATGAAAAAGGTTTTGATGAATATGTTACAAACTACTATGACAAAGAAACTGAAAAGTTGATTGAAGATAGATGGCAAAAGAATGTTTTAAAAACTGTAATTGAAAAAAGTGGAGATTTTCCTGTTTCTGAAGATAGAATTATCCAAGAATCAGATAGAATTTTCGGTTTAATAAAAGCAGATAGTGAGAAACAAAATAGAGATGTTGCTGAGATTTTTGCAATTTCTGGTATTCCTGGTAGCGACAAAAAAACTACTGATGAGATTGAAATGAAAAAAATTATTGCAGACTATGTGCGTAATGAGTTTAAATTAAGCTCAATCTGGAATGTTGTGTACGAGTCTAAAATCGAGAACAAAGTTTCTCCAGAGCAATCTGAATTGGCAGCTAAAGAAGTTATGCAAGATCCACAAAAGTTTGGTTTGCAACCTGGAATTGATGAGCAAAGAGCCAAAGAGTTTGCTTTCTCTACACTAATGAAACAAATGTCCGCTCAATGGTTATTTGACCAGATCCGAGAAAAAAAGAAAGAAGCCGGAGAGAAGAAAGAATCAAAGAAAAAATAATATAGTTTAAAAATACAAAAAATCAAGGACTCTGCAGGAGTCCTTTTTTGCTGAACATAAATTTAGATTTCTTAGTTTGAGGTTAGTTGATTAACTAGCGTCTCTTTTCTGCTTGCTTTGTATCTCTCAATATACCCAGTGTGTGCAAACACTTGACTTGAACAGGCTACAAAGACACATATTGTTCCAAAATCTAAATCATTAAAAAGTGAAGTTAATGTTAAAATCACGCCTAGCAAAAAAATGATTCTTAGTAACTCCAAGGAAATTCTAGAAGTTGTTTTTTCATTGTAGTATTTTTTAACATTTAATTGCTGCTGAAGAGACAAAGTTTGTAGTCTTGAATTAGTTCTTTCTGTTTTTTCTATACCCTCTTTAATTGATTTATATATTAAAAATGATAGACTTTTAAATTCGTCATATAAACAAGAGGCGATTCTAGAAAATAATTTTGTGGATTTTGTGTGAAATTCTTTTGTTTTCATTTGCTGCACCTAAACTATCCAAATCACTATTTGAGTTATTTTGATAATTAGTTCAAATTGTCAATGATTGAATTTAGCTTATTTAAATTACTTTGCTTCTATTTATAAACAATATATTTTTAATTCTATATTAATGTTTTATGATAATTTTATTGGAATAAAAGAAAATCAAGGACTCTGCGGGAGTCCTTTTTTATTGTGGGTGATAATACAAACTAGACTAGTGAATAATTGTGTATAATTAAGTTAGTCTTATTTTGTTTTCTGTACTCAATGTACATACTTATAAATTTTGAGTTTAGTGCTGTAAATGAAAGAGATGAAATTAGAATACATAAGGCATTAAAATCCCACCCATTAATTCTTAGATAATTAATTGTTAATACTACACCAATAGCATGGAAAAGTCTAAAAATCTCTAATGTTATTCGTAAAAAGGTTTTTTTATTGCTGTACTTATTTACCAACTTTGTATGTTTGTTACTAAGAGATAAATATTTTAACTGTGAATTTCGATATTGATTGTTTAGATTTTCTGTTTGAACTAATAATTCCAGGAAACCATCAATCTCTATATACAACTTGTTTAACCAATCTTTCCTATTAGTATTTGTGCTATGCATTTAGCTATACTCCAAATAATAAAAGATAGTTAATTTTTGGACTAATCATTAAAAATGTCAATGACTTGCCAAAATATTTAAAACTCAGGATAATTGATATATAAAAATATATATATGTTTGGCTTAGGAACTACAGAAATAATTTTAATTGCTTTTTTGGCTATATTATTCTTTGGAAAAGACAAATTACCAGGACTTGCAAAAGGAATGGGTGAGTCTATCAACGAATTTAAATCCGCTTTGAACGGTGATGACAAAAAAAAGAAATCTAAAAAAGATACTTCTAAAAAAGGATAGAATTATATAGTTATGGAAGATCAAAAAAAACCAATCAGTCATCACTTGGTTGACCTGCGAAACCTGCTTGTTAAAATAGGTTCTGTTTGGTTAGTCGGTACAGGTCTTGTTTTTTTGAGGGGTTCTTATTTCCAAGAACTAATTACAAAACCACTTGGAAATCAGCAGCTACATTTTTTATCTCCAACTGACTCGCTTTTTTATTTGTTAAAAATATATTTCTTTTTTGGTTTACTTCTTGGTTTGCCTTTGATTTTATATTTTATCTGGTCCTATGTGACTCCAATTTTAAAAACTCAGGAGAAAAAATTCTCATTTAATTATTTATTTTCAGGTTTTATTTTGGCTGCTATTGCAATTTTATATGGATACTATTGGTTGTTACCAACATCACTAGAGGTTTTGCTTGGAATCCGCCCTGATGGCACGAATATTTTATTAACAGCTTCTGATTATTTAGATTTTGCTATTGGAATGGCAATAGTTGTTTTAATTGTTTTCCAGTTGCCGTTGATCACATATAGTTTGATTAAATCAAAAATTGTATCACTGGAATTTTTCCAAAAACAAAGACGTGTAGTTTATCTAACTTTGGTCGCGATAATGGCAGTGTTAACACCAACTCCAGATGCTTTTAGTTTGATATTAATAACTGTTCCGGTTTTGATTTTGTACGAAGTCGCCCTAGTATTATCCAAACTATAATTAGATTGCTTTGATTAAATGACCAGAAGGTAGGTTGACTCCTGATTTACATGGATTTAGGATTTCAGTTACAGTGACTGTTTTATCATCGAATAATTGCTTTGCAATATTTTCTAAAGCTGTTGCTGTAAAACGCGGTGAGTGTAAAGTGAAATATAATTTACCTTTTTTAGCTAACAATGTTTTACAAGTAGTTAACAGTTCAATTAAATGCTTATCAATATCGAAAACTTCACCTTTCGTTCCTCTACCAAAACTAGGGGAATCACAGACGATATTATCGTATTCATTTCCTCTCCGGATTTCTCGAGCCGTGAATTTCAAAACGTCTTCGTGAATTAATCGCTGCCCCTCTCTGCTTAGATTGTTTAGTCCTAGGTTATATGTGTAGCCATCCATTGCATTTTTTGATGAATCAACAACAGTAACCCTGTGTTTATTTTTGACTAGATCTACACTATTTGAACCGGTATAGCTGAAAAGGTTTAGGGTTTTCCCCTTTTTATCAAAATCTTTTAACATATCACTAACATAAGTCCAATGTTCTGTGAAAATCCCAATGTTACCATATTCATTTGGTTCTATTTGCCAACTAATTCCTGACTTTGATTCGATTGTCCAGTTATCCGGTAAACCTGAGCCGAGTTTATTTCTCTTCATTCCAGTAGGGTTTTTTAATCCTTTCCAGGTTCCTTTTTCACCTTCTTTGGTGAATTCACTGTCTGCCTGATTCCATAGCTCTGGATTAAAAGGCATCCAAATTGCTTGTGGGCATGGTCTGATTAAAATATAATCACCATATCTTTCTAATTTACGGCCACTGCCACAATCTAATAACTCGTAGTTTTTCATAAATAATTTAATAGCACTAAAAAGTAATATGGTCAACAAATGTCGACCATAAGCTTAAGAAATTCTGAAAAATCATAACACATAAAAATTTTTATGACCTTTTAGAGTTTAGTTCTTTAATTTTGTACTGGAAGTAAATGAACCTTGCTGTTGCCATAAGAACAGCACCTGTTTCAAATATAATTAGTATGTTAACAACATAACCCATTAGATCTTTATTAAAACGCTCCTGGTGGGTTAGCTGTATTGTTTTTGTTTGGTTGTTTTTGATATCCATAGGAGCATGAATACCCAGAGCAAAGCATAATGTTATAACTAGGGCAATTAACCCTCCTGTTATCCAGATTTTATTTTGCTCATTTTTTTTCTGGTAAGAGCTGATACTCATATAATTACCTGCAAACCTGCAGGTAGACCTATCATATATATAGACAATAGTCAAGGTGTGGTTGATTAAAGCTCATCTCGTAAACTGGTGATGGTTTTGATTTGTTTTTTGGAAAGCTTTTTCGGCATCACAGGTTTTAAAGTCAAATAATGATCACCCTTGTTTTTGGGATTATTTAATGAAGGCATTCCTTGGTTTTTCAATCGTAATTTTTTATCAGGGTTAGTGATTTTTGGAATTTCTATTTCTACCTCTCCCCAGACTGTTTGCACATCAACTTTGGTACCGAGTAAAAAGTCAAAGTAGTCGACTTCTATTGTAGATTTGATGTCTTGGCTGTCTCTCTCTAAATGTTTATGCGGTAAAATGTTTACAATCAAATACAAATCTCCTGGCTGTGAATTTCTATAACCCGCTTCGCCTTTACCAGAAACTCTAATTCTATCTCCAGAACTAACACCAACTGGAACTTCTATTTCTAATTCTTCTTGCTCATTAGTATAACCATGACCAGTACAAACATTACATTTTTTGTCGTAAATTTTTCCTATTCCTTCACACTCAGGGCACTGTGTTTCTTGTTGGATTGTTCCAAATATTGTCTCGACACGTTGATAGATTTTTCCTTTGCCTTTACAAGTTGTGCAGGTTTTTACACCACTGTCAGGTTCGTGACCATTTCCATTACAGTTCTTACATTTGGTTTTATGTTTATATGTAAAAGATTTTTTGGCACCCTCGGCAGCTTCTTCGAGAGTTAAATCAATTTTCATTTCTATGTTTACACCGCGGCTACGACTGGTGGTTTGTTTTCCAGAATTATTAAATCCAGCACCGAAAAAAGTTTCAAAAACATCGTTAATATCACCAAAACCTCCGCTTCCACCGCCAAAGTTAAAATCTACATTTTCAAATCCGCCACCTGGGCCACCAAAACCACCGAAACCTCCTTGACCATTAGCATACTGTTGGTATTTACCAGTGTTTCCGCCAAACCTATCGTAATCATTACGTTTTTTTGGATCTCCTACGACTTCGTAAGCGTTATTGATTTCTTTGAATTTATTCTCAGATTCTTTATCCCCAGGGTTTTTATCGGGGTGGTATTTATGTGCAAGTTTGCGATAGGCTTTCTTGATATCATCTTGTGTTGCGCTTTTATCAACACCTAAAATTTGGTAATAATCTGCCATATATTTATGCTTTATAACATAGATTAATCAACTTTTTTTGTCAACCAAGTATGTAGGCTGCTAACTAGTTTTTTGAATTGAATTTATTCCAGAAACTGGTGTGTGAAACTATCATTAGGTTTTTGTAATTAGATTTGAATTCAACCTCCCAGCCGCCATCTACTAAAAATAGTGAGTCGGGATGGGTTTTAACTGTATTCATAGCCAAGGTCATGGTTTCATTGGTTAATTTTTGACCTGATTTTCCAGCAAGAACTGTCATTAATAAATAATTTACACCCGGCATGTATCTAAATGTGTTCCAATTTCCTTTATCTAGCCAAATCCCAATTTTAATTGATTTGTTTTCTTTGAAATTAGTTGACCATGTTTTGAAGAACTTTGGTGGTACAAAAATATAATATTTATGGTTACTGTTAGTTGTGAAATCCTCGAAAAATTTATAATCATTTAATAAATCCTCTGTGTCTCCCATCAAATGAATATATAATTCTAGACTGGTTTCACCAAAATTATCATTTACAGAATTTAGAACTGTTTTTACCTCCAGACTTTGCATGACCATTCTATCTTGGGCAAAGTATTTATCTACAAAATCTAAATGGAGTTTGATTGGTTTAGTTTGGCTTGTAATTTCCAAAAATTTTTGAGAATCAGATTTAATAGCCTCGATTTTTTTGTCGAGTGATTCTGTAGAATATTCTAATAGAGAAGGTAAGAACTGCATATTTTAGACATAGGAATATATTTAGAAATTGTCTAGGAAATTATTTATTTGATATTATGGAATCTCAGCTTGATTAAAAAAAATAATCTATATAGAGTTAAATTATTGCAAACATAAACTATTAAAATGGTCCTCAAAAAAATTTCATCGTTTTTCAAAGATAAAACTGTAATCGGTCTAGATATTGGTACCGAGTCAATCAAAATGGTGGAGATTTTGAAACAAGATGGTCAACCGGCTGAGCTTTTGACCTATGGAATTGCTAAACATAATATTAATCTGAGTGAATATTGGGACAGTGGAAAACTGCGCCAGATTTCAATAATTGTAGAAGATATTTTGGATTCAGGTGGGTTCAAGGGTGTTAAAACTGTTATGAGTGTTCCTAGTAAAGATGTTTATGTAACGACTATGGATTTTGATGATGGAATGAGTAAACAGTCTATCCAAGAAGAAATTACCAATCAAGCACCATATTTTTTGCCTTATCCACCGGATGAGATGAGACTATCATGGACATATATTGATAATAGTGAAGAAATTGTAAAATACACAGGAAAAAAACGTGTTATAATTAATGCATTACCTGATTTTGTGATTGAGAATAGTAAAAATCTTTTAGAGCATGTAAATTTGGATGGGGCAGCTTTGGAAAACCAAACAGTTTCTCAGATTCGGGCTAGCTTGAGCGGTGACACTGGTAATACTGTTTTGATGGATGTTGGGGGTAAATACACAACCTTTAGTATTATAGTTGATGGCATTTTGAGATCTAGCTCGCACGTTAATTTTGGGACTGACAAGATTCAAGAAGATTTGGTAACGGCTATGGGGGTAAATGCTGACACGGCAGAAGTTTTCAAAAGAGATTTGAATTTGGTTAATTTATATTTTTTGCCTCCGCAGGTTGTTGATTCACTTTCTGTGCTGAAATCAGAGTTAAAAACATTTGTAGAATTGAATAAAAAGGTTTCACAGCCTCCTCAAAAAGTCATCGTTACTGGCGGTGGAATATTGACAGTTGGGTTTATGGAATTTTTCAAGAACTTTGAAGTTCCTGTGTACGAAGCTAACAATTTCCGAAATGTCCATGTTAGCGACTCACTCAAACCATATGTTTTACCAATAGCAAGTCAATTAGCTACTGCTACAGGTTTGGCACTACGAGAAGAGATATAATTTGACGTTTACTGATTATTCTGCTATAGTTGGATCTGGTTTAGAGGTTGGAGAAATGAATCAAGTGGAAGAAGTTTATACTAGAGCTCAATTAAAAGAGCAGATAGGGAACTTTGAGTCAACTGCCATTGAGGCAACGACATGTTTAGCAGTTGCAAACATAGTTAAGAAAATATTTTCTAACAATGTAGGATTGTATAGAGATCCTCATAATTTTAATATATTTCTACTAGCAAACAGTCTTTATTTAAAGGCTAAAAATAGTACTGCTGGGGATGTAATCATCTTAAACGGAGATTTTAAAAGATCTGATTATATAAGTTTTTTAATTTTTATACAGGAAAACCACTGTATAGGCGAGAAGAATTTTTTCCAAATAATAAAACTTTTTATATATCAATTTCTTAATTCAAAGAAATTTTACTGTGATAACCCCAAAGAGATGTCACTTGCACCAACTTAGAATTTCATTTTATAATAATTTATTTGCGCCGGCTTTTCCTAGTTGGTGCATTTTGTTTGACAAAAATTTGCGTTTAGATGAGTGTAAAAATATAAATTCGCTATATGTTAAAGGTAACAAAAGTTTCTGGTCCGCTGGTTTCAGCGAAAATTACAGACAAAAACGATAAGCCAAAATTTTTGGAAACTGTTTATGTTGGAGATGATAGACTGATGGGAGAAATCATCAGCATCGAAGACGGAGAGTGTAAAATTCAGGTATACGAAGAAACAAGTGGTCTGACAGTAGGGCAGGAGGTTGAGCTAAAAGGAGAGTTGTTGAGTGTAGAGTTGGCGCCGGGATTGCTTAGTAACATGTTTGATGGTATCCAAAGACCACTAGAAGCAATTGATAAGGTTAGTCCTGTTTTCATGGGAGCGGGAATCCATTTACCTAGCTTGGATAGAGAAAAGAAATGGAATTTTCAGCCACACGCCAAAAAAGGTGATAAGGTAGTTTCTGGGTCCAAGATTGGTTTCGTTCAAGAAACTAAAAATTACAAGCACTGGATAATGATTCCAAAAGGGGTTAGTGGCGAAATCGTTGAAATAAAAAAAGGTGAATTTAATATCGTTGATGTTATTGCCAAAGTGAAAAATAGTGAGGGTGAATCAGTAGAAATTAGAATGCTTCAAAAATGGCCAGTAAAAGTTGCCAGGAGCTATCAGAAAAAACTAACACCGAAGAAAATCTTTTTAACAGGACAGCGTGTAATTGATACAATGTTCCCAATTATGCTTGGTGGGCCTGTTGCAACCCCTGGTCCTTTTGGAGCTGGAAAGACATTTACTCAGCAGCAGATTGCTAAATGGGGGAATGCTCAAATTGTAGTTTATGTTGGTTGTGGTGAGCGTGGAAATGAGATGACCGAGATGGTTAAATTATTCCCAACCCTAAAAGACCCACGAACTGGTGAGCCTTTGATGGATAGAACTGTTTTGATTGCAAACACCTCAAACATGCCAATTGCAGCTCGTGAGGCTAGTATTTACACTGGTGTAACAATTGCTGAATATTACCGAGATATGGGTTATGATGTGGTTATGATGGCTGATTCTACTAGTCGATGGGCTGAGAGTATGCGTGAAATTTCAGCGCGTATGGAAGAAATGCCATCTGAGGAAGGATATCCAGCGTATTTGTCATCTAGGATTGCGGCATTTTATGAGCGTGCAGGGGTGGTTGCAACTAATGGAGGCGATGAAGGATCTGTTACATTAATTGGTACAGTTTCACCAGCTGGTGGAGATTTCTCTGAACCTGTTACCCAGGCAAGTTTGAAAAACACCCAGGTATTTTTGGCCTTGGATGAAAAATTAGCAGCCAAGAGGCACTATCCATCAATTAACTGGACTACAAGTTATTCTTTGTATGAGGATTTGTACGAAGATTTAGTTGTTTCAGGTGAATTTAACTCTGGTGCTTCAGTTGATATGAATGGTAAATCTGACAAAGAAACCGTACACAAAGACTTTATTGAAAACCGTGGTTTGGCAAAACGATTATTATCGGAAGAAGATGAGTTACTAGAATTGGTCAAATTAGTTGGAATGGATGGGCTAGATAATAGAAAAAGGTTGGTCCTAGAAATCGCTAAATCAATTCGTGAAGATTTCTTGCAGCAAAATGGTTTTGACGAAGTTGATACATATTGTAGTTTTGATAAATGCGAAGCCATGTTGAATTTGATTTTGAGTCTATACAATAATATTGATAGATTGATTCAGCAAAAAGGTGATGACGATGATGATTTGGTAGCCAAGATTTTTGATAGTGGTATGAGAAAAAGCCTATCTGATATGAAATACCTAAAAACTCCAGCAGAAGTTGATAAATTAAAAAAAGACTTGGTTGCAAAAGCTAGGTAGATAAATTTATGAAAAAACCAAAGAATGAATTCGGGCTAATCTTTTGGTTGCACCTGCAGATTATATTATTGATATTCGCATCCCCATTTGTATTTTCGTGGAAAGCAATCGCTTTTATAATTGGTTTATATATAATCCAAATCCAAATATTTAAAGGCTGCGTTTTAACACAAAAACAATTTGCTACCAAAGATCATAATGATAGTTTTTATTCGTATCAATACCTCGCTCTTTAGAGCGGGGTCACAAATGAAATTTGGGTCCAGGTTTTAACCTTGGATCTGATACCAACAGGGACCCACTTGTGGGAATCACTATTATTATTTAACAAAGATGGGTTTTAAATTAGATAAAGTCAGAGTAAGAGTTTTTGTAGATTTTGCATTACCAGCCTGGGTTTTGGTGGTTGCTCTATTATGGCAATGTGTAAATAATTTACCAATATTATTCTGAGTTGTATAATTAAATGTCTATACTTGCTTGTTCTAATTGAACGAAAGAGTTCATTACTTTGTAATTTTTTTTAAAAACTTCTTAAATGTGGTTGTTGGATAAAAAAATCTAAAAATATATGCTAGGAATAGAATTCCTAGCATATTGCTAATTGCTGATTTCCTTAGGCAATCTATTTCACTCTATATCTGATATAGGGTTGATGACTGTTAGGCATTTTTGCACATTGGCCGCCAAATTCTGGCTTGAGACACTCTGCGCGGTTATACGTCGCGCTCCCAAACTGTACCTCCAAACTATTCATTCGTGGATATCCTATGTTATGACCCTGAACTGCAGCGATCATTTGTTTCACAAAGTACTTTTTAGTAAGTACAGCTCGGAAGGATTTTCTGGCTGCAACACCTTCATTTTGTATACCACGAAGTGTTTTGTAATATGATTCACGCACAAAGTTTTTGATAAAAGCAGATGTGCATCCACCTGCTCCACCAAAAGCATCACCAGCTAGGCACGCGGTTAGTTTGGTCCATTCTTGGCCACCAAATTCTTTTGAATAGATTACTTTCCATCCACCCCGCGTTAGATTGTTTCTAATCTCGCCTTTATTTGTTCTATGGTACCCAGCACTTACACCATATCGGCGCATCTTTCCTCGGACGTAACCAGTAGGATTGTTTTGAAACTGCTGTAACTCACGCTGAGCTTTTTGTGCTTCTTGCAATTTGCGTTGGGCATCTCTTGTTTCTTTGTGGAACTGCTTTTCGGCATCTCTAATTGGTTTTGTTGTTTTATCCCACTGTTCTTTTGCCGCACCTCCTGCGTCTTCTAATTTTCTCCTACCTTTATCTCTTAGATCCATTCCTTTTTTTAGCGGATTTGGAACGCTGATGGATGGGGTGGGGATATCTGGAAAAGCTGCAGCTGAATTAACTCCAAAAAGACTAGAAATACTAGCAGTGCTAACTGAAGTCAATAATATGATTGGTAATACGGAGTACTTTTTTCTCATTTTTGACACCTGTGTGTTCCTCAATATATATAACTATTACAATAATAGTTAATTCACACTCTTTATCACATTAAACTAGTATGGTCAAGTAGATAATTTTTTTCCATTTATATAAAAAATGTAGCTGCGTTTAATGCAGCTACATTCGTAAATTAATTGAGCTTAGTTACTTTGGGTTAAATGAGATAGTTGTTAGCTTTCCCATTCACGAGGGTCGTATGAGCCCTCGTCCAGACCATCAACACCGAAATCAATTCCTGTGTCATTTTGATTTGAATCGCCGTCACCGAACACACTATTTGAGTCTTTGTAGGTTGTCTCGAGGACTTTTACTCGGCTAAAAAAACCTCCATAATTACAAACTTTCTGAACTTTGGTTACCGTCCTTGTTTCGCATTTTGCGACAGTAAGACTTTCATCCTCGCAAACAATTTCTGATCGGGTAACGGCCCCCCGATTAGTTGTAATATTTTTGGTCGTAACGTTGACAATAAAAGAGCCGCCATCAATGATGCGTTCTTTTCCGTCTTGTTTGACCTTGAAACTATAGAAGATTTGATTTTCTCCATTAACAAGTTTTAGATCCTTATCCCATCTGACCTTGAAATCGTCAGATATACCTGGGAGACCTTTTTTGTCAGGGAATTTCTTTTCTTTAATTTCGCCACTGGTGAAGTTTTTAAGGATAACTTTTTTAAACTCAACCCCTGGTTTTGGGGTCTTATTAAATAATGCCGGGTAATAAAAGCGACCTTTGAATGGTTTTTTCTTGGTTTCACCAGGGCATGGCCCTGTAAAAATGAGTTTGGCATACTCGATTACGTTGAGTTCACCCCCTTCTACTCTGATACCGACACCATCGTTTGATGCGATTAAAGTTTGAGAGATCTTTGGTGAAACTTGAGACTCATCTAGAATTACTTGACGAGCACTGCTAGCAGTGCTGGTTGTCAATAATAATACAGAAGAAAATAATAAACTAGTCTGAATAAATCTTTTCACTGTGTGTTCCTCAAAAATAACTATTCATTACGAATGACACAGAACTTACCATACAATTTTGGTAATGTCAATAGCTATAAAATATATGCAACCAGTGAAATTCTGGTTGCATTGTGACATTAATATGTCAGGTTTTTTATTTTGAGTTTACAGTTCAATAATTTGTTATCTGAAGCTTTTCTCAATGCCAGTTTTAAATCTCTGGCATTGTTTAAACTCACGTAGAAGTTTGTTGGACACGAGCCAATCAATATAGAATTTCCTCTGATATTGATTTTACCTTTTTTAATTTTATACTGTCTTGGTAATCGAGGTAGCCAATTGTTCACCCTGGGTTTGAATCCGTCTGGATTGAACGGTGGTGGTGAAAATTCAACAGGTTTTCGTATCAATTGATTGGATCTATTAGCTTGCTTGATTTTTTCACAAGCGGATTTTGGGTAATTAGCAAAATCGACAATATATCCACCAGAATGGGTAAAAATACAATAGGCTATTGTTCTTGGCTTTGGGTTGTTTTTTGAATTAACATTTAGAGCGTTATGCAGTTTCTCGAATAATTTAGCATCAGTTTTGGCATTTGGGCCAATACAAATTTTGAGATTAATTGAATCACATGTTGGCTTTTTTATCCGCTTAACCTTATCTGGGTCCCAGCATCTTGGTGGATTGCTTTTTGTACAAACCTCTCCTTTGGGTATTTCAAATTGTGGCTTAGCATTTGCAGGTGGAGAAAATAATATAGATGAACTAATTATTGTAAACCAACCAAGTAGAATTACCTTATTCACGATTTTATTTTGTAAACAATACTATTTCCAACCAATCTATTTCTTATATTTCACCTTTTGTCAACAAATTCAATTCGGATATCAGAAAAAAAGGATAAATTTATGACCAGCGAGGGCTGGCCATTTTGGGTTGGGTTAGTTAAAAACTATTATCGAGCTTTTTCTCTTTTTCTCCAATTGTGAACATACAATTTTTTAAATTGTAACTCTCGAGGGTATTTATTGCTGTTACTAATTCTGGTGTACCTTCAAAGGTTCTGGTGAGATTAATATTGGTGCAGGTCACAGAAAGGTTGTATTTTGTATACGGATTAAAAACACCTTGTTGATATTCTCCAACTTTTGTAAATTGATTGGAGCTTACTAATTTGGTAATACCATCGCAAGCTTCTGACTCCTTATTACTAAAAGTAATTTTGTAACTTGTTTTGCCTTCGAGAATACAATAGTATCTTCGGACACTAGATTTTGGTGGAAATGGTGGGCAATGTATGTTTCTTTTAGGTGGTTGCGCACACCACCAGGGAACTCTAGCCTCTGCAGGTTTAGATGATAGCCCAATTGAAGTAAGGAAGGTCAAGCTAAGCAGGGAGAATATACCAAACTGAACAAAAGTTTTTTTCATGCAATCAACAACTCTAATAGAATTAATTATACTGATTATATTAGTATAATGATGGGTAAGATTCCTTACTTTTTATATTTTGTCAAAAAAAGTAGTGAAATAGTCTAAAATTTATGACCAGCGAGGGCTGGCCAATTTGTTGGATTTATCTAAAAACTATCATCGAGTACTCCTGTTTCTGGACTGGAAACCTTGAACTTACAATTTTTATCCCCGCTGTCACTGGCACTAAAGACTTTAACTATCAATCCTTTTTTTCCTGTAATAGGCACATTGTAGCTCAGCTCATTACAAGTTGCGTCTAGAATATTTTCTCCTGTTGGATCAATAGTACCACTTTGATACTCTCCAATGGGAATGAATTCGCTTGTTATTACAAATGCAGTGATTTTATTGCACGCGGTTTCTGCATCTGGTGCAAAAGTTAATTTATAACCAGATTTGCCTTCAACTATGCAGAAAGAAATTGTATTATTAGAAACTACTTTTTCTCCAGTAGTGCTTTTTTCGAGATTGTTTTTTATCTCCTGACACTCCGCTAGTGTTATATTTCTGTCAGGTGTGAAAGGTAAGCTGGTTAAACCAGTGCATGTTGATTCTGGAACTCTAACCTCAGCATTTGCCTGTGTATTAGAGGCAAGAAACAGAGATAAAGTTATTGCAGGTATACCAATTTGAAGAAAAGGAATTCTCACAGTTTAAAAAGCTCCAATAATTGTTTATTATACTGATTTAGTATAATGTTGGTTAAGTTTGCTCATTTTTTGGCTTTTGTCAATTTTGGAGATTGCCTCAAAATAAAATCAGCCTGTGATTAAACAGGCTGTAAGTTACTAATTAACGCGTTGTATTATTATTTTATTGAATAAGTACAACCCACAAATAGATTGGTACTTTTCAAATCGAGAAGTTGTTTTAACTGTTGATATTTCTTTAGGTGGAAAACCCCTTTTGCATTTTTACACAATAAGTGAAATTTAGTTGTACCATTCGGCTTTATATATCCTTTTGTGTAGTCACTTTCAGAAATAGATTCCAATCCCAATTCTGAAACTCTAGTCGTGAGTTTCTCACAAGCTATGTTGGTAAACATACCATGCTCCACAATATACTGATTAAATCCTTGAATGAAGCAGTATGCTTGATTATTCCTCCTAATAGATTTAATTCTCTCATACTCTTTTACTACATTCGGGTCATGACAATTGTGTGGAGGTAGGCGACATCGAGATTTAATTTCTTTGTGTCGAAAAAATATACTTGATTCATTCGAAGATGCAGCAGATTGAATTGCTAAAGTAGAAAGTAAGGCTACCAAGAAAATAGATTTTTTACCCATTATTATATACTCCTAATCTGTTTGATTACATGACTTGTGTACAGCGTTTGTTAAAATTTCACATGTTTTTTGTTTTGTCAATACGCACTTAAAATTGCAAAATTCGATAAAAATAGGCCAGTTTTTTGACTGACCTGTTACATACATAGTAAAATTATTGTATTACTGAACAGAAAAAACACAATTTTTTATATTTTGTTTCCCTTTATTATTCAGCGCAAATATTATCTGAGTAGTGTTTGTTATAGAGGTGATATAATTATTGTTCTCGCATTTAGCTATGAATAGAGTAGATTGATCATTGTTCAATATCCCTTTTTGATAATTGCCAAGTACTGTAAAATTACTATCAAACATTTTTAATCTTAATTTTTTACAGGCAATTTTGGTTGTGGTTGCAAACGCGACTTGGTATCCAGATTGATGTTCAACGATGCAAAAACTATTTTCTGGTGGTGTATTTAATTTTGGCACGTTTATTTCTTTTTCTGGAACTAGAACACATCTGACGAAAGGGTGTTCACCAGAGCATTTAATTTTGGATTTTGCTTTAGCTGGGATTATTGTCGAAACTCCTAGGGTAATCAATATAGATATTACAGTTAATAATCTAAAATAGATTTTCATGGTACATTTCTCGATTGTTTCTTTGGAATGGTTTCTTACCAACTCTAATTGATGTATTATTTAATATTGGATAATTGTCAAAAGCAGCCCAGTAGGCGAGAATATCTTGACAAATATTAATTTTCATGTAATGTTTATTTCAGAAATCGTTTTTGTTTCGCCAACTTGGCGATTTTTTTAAAATTTTTTAATAAACAACAACCTATGTCAACACACCTAGAAGATATTAAACAACACATTGAACTGCTTTGTATAGAACGTAATTTAGAAGCTGATGAAGTCATGAAAGCAATTGAAATAGCTATTGCCGCTGCTTATCGTAAAGAATTTGGAGAGAGAGACAAAGCCTACGATGCTAAATTTAACGAGGATACTGGAAAATATTCTGTTTACCAAACATGGACAGTTGTCGATCCAACTAAAATTGAAAGAGATGAAGATTATGAAGGTGAGCCTGGAGATCTAAAAAATCCAGAAAAGGAGCTTAGTATTGTTGAGGCTAGACTATCCAACCCAGAAGCCCAAGAAGGTGATGTAATCAGAAAAGAGTTGGTTATTGATGATGAGGTGAATTTTGGTCGTATTGCTTCACAGGTGGCTAAACAGGTTTTGTTCCAAACTATTAACAATGCGAGACACAGTAAAATTTTACAACAGTTCAAAGACAAGGTTGGAGATATTGTTACTGTTGAAATCGACTTTTTCAGAAAAGGTGGATATTTGGTAAAGATTGGTCAAACTGTTGGGTTCATTAACCGAGATAATTTATTGCCAATTGATAAATTCAAACCTGGTCAGATGGTTAGGGCCTTGATTTTGGACATCAATGAAGATGATAGAGGTAACTCTAGAGTTGTTTTATCTAGAACGCACACTGATTTTGTAAAAGCTATTATTGCCAAAGAAGTACCTGAAGTCGCTAGCGGAATAGTATTTATTGATAAGATTGTTAGAGAAGCTGGTAGTCGAACTAAATTATTAGTATCTGCCAAAGAAGGGGAAAATGTTGACCCAGTTGGTACAATTTTGGGTCGTAAGAATGTGCGTTTAATTAATATAATGCGTGAAATCTCTACATCTTTGCAAGAGAAAATTGATGTAATTGAATACCGTGACGGAGATCTAGAAGGTATGATTATGGATGCTTTGGAGCCCGCTGAGATTGATAGGGTTGAATTAAACGAAGCTAGAGATCACGCTGATGTTTTCTGCTATCCTGAAGAAGCTAGTTTGGCTGTTGGTAAAAGAGGTGTAAATATTAGATTGGCTACAGATCTATTAAACGTTGAATTGAACATTGAAACATTAGAAGAAGAGGATGTTACCGAAGTTGATTTGGATGGTGAGGGAGATGATCAAGAAGGGGTAATGAGCGTGGATGATGATAACGATGAATCACAACCTGAAATCCAAAGCTTAGATGATGTTGAAACACCTGAAGCCGAAAACTCAGAAACAGTAGAATCTACTGAATCAGCTGAACCAAAACAAGATGCACAAGAAAAACCTAATCCTGAACAGGCTGAATAAAAAAAATCTACCAAAAATATTGCCCAGTTTTTCGCTGGGCTTTTTTCTGCTCAATATTAGCTCTAAACTAAATTTCTTACATTTTGTAAAGCCTCATTTATTGGGAATTCTTGCGTTGCAGGATCGTAAATTATTTGCATTTTTTTGTAAGATGCAGCTAATTCATACTGTTCATTCATATACTGACATAGCAATTTTGTTTGCTTAATTGATATAGAAGCAGGATAAATAGGATGGGGATTTTCTTGGATTAATCCTAATAAATCCCCTGGCATTGAATTTAGATATATATGATAGTCTGGTGAATAAGCTTCTTTAGTTATCCACTGTGTTAGGTCGGCTAGAATTTCGAACTCATTTTCTGATAACAAAGCTCTTCCATACACCCATATAACATCATGGTAATTTACATGAACTACTCCATAATTTCCGTCATGGCTTTTTGCTAGTTGTATTAGTCTGGTTAATTTACTAAACAATGAATAACTATTAGCCATTTCTTGTACGTATGTTGTGGCTAATACACGAAGTGGGTTAGGGTTAAGATGTAAATTTAGACGATTATTTAGCTTTACTCTAAATATATCCGATGCATCAGTTTCCAAACAATGAATAGCTAATTTAAATTTACTCTTGTTTTCCATAATTATTTCCTCATAAACTTGGCTAGTTCAGTAGTCAATATTTTTTGTTTTTTGTCAAAAAAAAACCCGGAATAACCGGGTAAAATTGGAATAATCTATTATTTAGATTCGCTTGTTCTGTCTGGAACAAATGATTTTCCAATCTTGTTGTGTTTTTTGTAGTAGTAGTATCCTCCGATTCCACCAGCTATTAGAACTAATAGTAATGCAATTGTAGCTCCTCCAGAACGTGGTGTTTCTGTTAGGACGATTCCTACTGGGAAATCAACCATGACTTCTTGGTCAGGTAAATCGTCAGCTGTAATTAGAGCTTTGTTAACAATAATATCACCGTTTTTGATTGTATCTTTGATAGTTGCATCAAAAGTTAAGGTTACTGTATCTCCAACCTTTACTGTTCCTAGATCCCAGTTAATGTTTGCTGTGTTTTCATCTAGCGATCCATTTGGATTAATATTGGTAATGTTTCGTAATCTGCTTGCATCAAAAGTATCAGAAACTTTTACATTAAACGCGTCGCTTTCACCAGTGTTTGTTACATTAATAGTGTAGGTAACGTCATTTCCAGCAGTTAACCCAGCAACGTCACAGTTTGTGTCTGTTCCTTTTTTCTTACAAATTTTTGAAGAAGTGTTTAGGTTAGGTTGGTTTGGTACAACAACAGGGAATTGAGTACTAACGGTTTGGTCAGGAAGATTATCAGAAGTGATAAGAGCTTCGTTTAATATTATATCAGTGTTTAGAATATCTTCAGTAATAGTTGCATCAAAGGTAATGTTTTTGGTTTCACCTGGGTTGATGTTTCCTAATTCAAATTCTAT
>CALIJC010000001.1 GCA_938017575.1 uncultured Patescibacteria group bacterium | reverse complement strand
TGATGCAGAAAATACAGTAGATATCAAGGATATTAATTCTAATGAAATAGTTGTTACCAAACAAAAACCTCAAGAAAATCCAAAAACAGAGCAAAAGAAAGGATTTAGATTCGCTGATAATTTTAATTTTTTTACTAAATCTAAATTAGATGGTTTTGGAAATAATAAAAACAACGAAAAATTAGACGAAGGATATTTACGAAGAGAGCTATCCAAGAAACCAAAAAGATTTGGGTTGTGGTTTTTAATTATCTCTGTATTCTTATTAGTTGTGATTTCGATTTACGTTTTTTATACTGCTACCGTAAATGCTTCCAATGAAAGCTTAAACGAGTGTAAAAATACAGTTTCCAAAGCACTAAATAAAGGTATTAGAACAGATGATTTGAATTGTGGGGGATTTAATGTTTTTGATTTTGGAAAATCTGGAATTGCTAGATATGAAGAAATAGATAAAAAAATTTCAATTCGTGAGCTTGAGAGTCAGGCTGAGATAGAGACATTAGACAGTGAAATAGAAAAAAAATCTGAACTTCTTTCAATCTTTGGTGAAAATTATGAATCTCAAGATTTGATGGATAAAAATTATTTGACTCTTATTTCAAAAAAACAAGAAGAAATAGCTCAGCTTGATTCTAAATTAGCAGATAAAAAATCCACAATCGCAGAGTTTGAAAAAAACTATGATTACCTGGTCAGTTTAGCTGGGGACGCACCTATACAAGAAGAATTAGATTTTTATAATCAATTTACTGGACTAGATGATGATAATAAGTTTGAGAATTTTGAACTATTTAAACAGAGTTTTGCATCTCTTCAGGAAAAACTACAATTCCAAATTTCTAGCGAGAATCCATACGCTGGCCAAGCTTTCAGCGATCCGGAGTTTTTTAATTATAAAATATTTGAACCTTCAGAATTTATAAGTGTTTTTGATAACAAAAATCTAATCAATACTGTAGATACATTAGACAGGTTATCAATTACTGGCGACGTAGGAGCTGATAATAAGATTTATGGAATAGCTGAATCAAGGGGGTATAAAATTCGAGTCTCTGCGGTTGAAGATAAGTTAGTAGCAGTTGGCACAGAAAGAGTCCAAAAAGAAGTCTCAGATAGTTTTGCTCAGCTACGTGAAGCTGCTTTGGCTGAGGGCATTGATATTCAGTTAGTTTCAGGTTATCGGTCAATTAGTGACCAAAAAGAGATTTTTTCTCAGAGGTTTGCATCTCAATCAATAGCTGACACAGGATCTGAATATACCGCTATTGATTTGATTTCTGGAGTTGGTGATGATTCGATTAATGAAGTTTTAAAACAAAGCTCAGTACCTGGATATTCTAAACATCATTCTGGTTATACAATTGATATTAACCAAGTTGACGGATCGGGTGGTTTGACTGCTTTTGGAGAGACGGAGGCGTTTAAATGGATTTCAGCTAATAATTATTACAATGCAAAGAGGTTTGGATTTGTACCTAGTTATCCAGAAGGCGGGGGTAATGTCGGTCCCGAACCAGAGCCATGGGAATATGTGTGGGTCGGAGTGGATTTACTGAGGAATTAAAATAAACTTGCAATTTTTTGTGAATTGTTCTAGAATAAATTACTGAGCTTTTGGTGTTTAGCTATGCCCTGGTATGTTTACCTAATTGTTTGCTATATGCTTTTTGTTGTATTCACTTATTCAATTATTTGGGTAGGGGGTGATAGTAATTAAATATCAATTTGATGTTTGCTTGATTATTTGGCCACAAGTATTACTTGGAGGCCTTTTTTATATCCACTTTCTATTTTTAAAGAAAACAAAAGAAGCAACTGTTAAAACAACAATTATTAGAACAATCAGAATTACTGGGGCCAAGCTGTTGGTATTTTGATCCCAGCCAAAGAATACGTTCATTCCAAAGAAGCTTGTAATTATAGTTGGTACCAGGATTAATAGGTTAACTCCAGTTAGGGTTTTAATTGTTTGGTTAGTGTTTCTAGCAATTTGAATTTGGTTGGTCTCTTTTAAGGTGTAGATTTGTTCTTTGTAGTTATTCAACCTGTTTATCATTTTTTCAATTTTATCCAAAGAGTCATCTAGTTTTTCTCGACCTTTTTTGGTTATGAATTTATTATATTTTTCTGCCTCTAGTTCTTTAATGACCCTCTCTAGTGGAGTTATTATACTGATAAAATTAATTAAATTTCTGTTTACAACAAGTGTTTGAACAAGCTGATCTTCACTGGCAATATTCGGTTCGAAAACATTTCTTTCCATATCTTCTATTTCTATTTTGAATTTACCTAACACATTAAAAATCTTAGTTACAATAAAATCAACCATCTCATAAAATATGTCATAGGTGTCATCTTTATCTTTGATAATATAATCTTTAACTTCATTAAATTGATACAAATGTTTATATTCAGCCTTGTCGATGACTAGTAGCTTTTGGTTATCAATAAAACAGTGAACTTCTTTGGAGATAAAATGATTTTTGGATTTTATAAACTCAGGAAAATGGAAAGCTACATATAGATAATTATCGTGAGTTTCGATTTTTGCCAGTTGAGTGTCTGTAAAAACGTCCTCAATATCAAGAGGATGGAATTTGTATATATGGGTGAGATCGTGTTTTAATTTGGTTGTTAGTCCATTAATAATCTCGAAATTTTTCATATTACAGTGATTAGTTTATTAAAAAAATTGAACCTGGAATTTAATTTTTTGTAAAGGTTTTTCGTTGATTTATTGACCATTATGATAATTATTGAAATAAATATTGTAAATATTGTTGGTTTGTTATTGATACTTGAACAGATTAATTTATACATAATAAAAAAAGAATGGAGATATTTTTTATTGAGCAGATTGAAAAAAGTATTTGACTAAACCAGTTTAGATTTTTATCCTTGGGTTAACTCATTTATCTTTACAATGTCTTTTTCCAAAAAGTTTTTAGCTACACTCATTATTGTTTTGTCAGCTGCAATAGGTTCAATAGGTTACTTTAATTCTCAAAATTTAGAACAGTCGCAGGCCAAAGATCAATCTGAGGTTCTTGGGGTTACACAAATTGATAATCCAAAAACTGATGATTCCTCAATTAATTCGTTTATTCCAGATGATATCGATCCACCTGAATTGGTTTTTCCTACCCCCGGTGATTTTGAAACAGATAACTCACTAAGTGCATTTGCAGCTTCTGATAACAGCTCAACAACTATAGGCTCTAGGAATAATAACCAACAAGATACTCCAGTAGAAACCGAAGAGGAAACTACAGAAAATGAAGAGATTGAGGATATCCATGATCTTTTGGAAGAACAGGTTGAGATTGCATATGATCCAGGTGGTATTACTCAAGTTAGCGAAAGAAACCCAGAAGCACTGAAATTCTTTACTCCTGAAGAAATAACGGTTGCGGATTCTAATCCTGGTCAGGTGGTTGGATTTACAGACTCCACAATAAATCACAATTCTCAAAACGTTCCAGTGAATCAACCTTTTACAGTTACATTACCAGATAATTATAATCAAAAACTGATTGAAAATTTACAGTTTTATCCAAAAGCAGAATTTCAAAGATCTTTGGTTGGGAATCAGTTAACTATTACTCCGATTAATCAGCAAAGAGATACTCAATATATTTTTGGTCTCCAAAACAACCCAATATGTTTTACCAATATACAGTCTTGTAATGTTGTGCCTAAAGAAAACTGGAGTTTTGGGTTAGGATTTTCAACTGCGGTTTGGCAAAATACAGTTTATGGTAAGAGTGTGCAAAATAGGGATTTGGCGGGTACAATTTTAGGCAAATGTAGGAGTAATAATTGTATAAAAATCATGCTTACAGGTGGATTACATGGTAGTGAATGGCGTAGCGGCGATCTAACTCAATTAATTGAATATATCAAAAATAATCCAGCAGAAATTTCAGGTCAGGATAAAGAGTTCTATATAATTCCTTTTACTAATCCTGATGGGACTTTCTTAAATGATAGATATAATGCTAGAGCTGTTAATTTGAATAGGAATTTTCCTGCAAACTGGGAGAGTTGTCCTCAATGTGGAAGTGGTCCAAATTCAGAACCAGAGGCTCAGGCACTACATGATTTGACTTGGAACTGGAGGCCGAATTATTTGATTAGTTACCATGCACAGTGGCCGCCAAATGGAATAATTTTTAGAGGTGATGATAATGATCAAAATATTAGAAATTTTGCAATTTGGGTTGCTGATAGAACTGGTTATCCAATTGGAGAATTTCCGGGATTTGACACTGTTCCAGGTGATCAGACTGTTTGGGCAGCAGGTCAGGGAATTCAAAGTATAATCATAGAAGCTTCTTTGGTGGAAAATAGTGACTGGAATAAAAACTTTAATATGTACCTAGCGCTGCTGAGGGAAGTGTAGGAGTACAATAAAATTACCTGCCTTTGTTCGGCAGGTTTGTGTTTTGCAGTAGATTAATCAAAGTTTATTTCTCAGCTAAGAAAGTAATTGTTTTAGTCTCTATATCTGCAGCAACGGCGTTTACTGGTTGAGTAGTGTTAATTATATGCCAAGCAAACTTTAAATCAGATTTACTAATAGAGAATAGTGAATCTTTCAACTCTCGAGTACCAGGTAAGGTTACTGAATTGAATGTATTAATCCTTTCTAGAACCACCTCTGATCTATCATCTGGTCTACCATCTTTGGCATATCTTCTAGCTAACCTATTTTTGATTTCAGTTTCTGGACACACCAGTTCAAAAATTATCAGTCTATTGAAATTAAAGTTTAGTATTTCGAGTAATTTCTGGACTTGGTCACAATTTCTTGGGTAACCTTCCATAACGACAACGCTGTTTGTAGTTGGAGTTTCTTGCGGATTTTGCTCCTGAGATAATTCCTCTATAATCAGACTCAAAACTAAATCACTTGGAGCGAACTTTCCGTTATCTAGTTGTGGTTGGTCACCTCTTTGTCTGAGCAAATCTCCAGTTGATATTCTTCTGGATCCAAGCTCATTACTGATGAGTGTACTGTGTTTGGTTTTTCCGCACCCAATGTTTCCTAGAAACAATATTAATGCATCAAGCTTGTCGTTGCTATGTAGTTTGGTTATATCAAGATTTAGCTGCGTAGAAGTAGCGAAAACCATTGACTCATCCTCTAGTATTGAATACTGATTTAGTATATTAGTTTATTAAAAAAATTGTCAATTAATCACCAATGAGTTTTGCTAGGGCGTAATATGGGTCGTCATATTTGAGAATTTTATTGCTAGATAAATCAACCCCCAGAGATTTTAGAGAGTCAACAAAGTATCCTACAAAATTATAGCCATTCCAAAAAAGACTTCCCTCGATAATTAAATTACTATCCAGGCCTTCTAAAAAGTCTAAAATTGCGGCGTAAGTTACTGCTACGATTGCGGCTGCTTTTTTGATTAGGATTCTGGCAATTTCAGATTCTATCCCTTTACCGGTTGCGGCTAATTCGCTGACTGTTCGAGTTTTTTTGACTTTTTCAAGTCCGTTTAATTTAGCATAAAAATTAAAATGCTGCCATAAATAACCTCCGCTAACTTCTTTTTCCCAGCGCTGAGAACCTAGATTGTTTGATTTTTCATCAACATATACTCCACTAGGTGTCATACTAAATTTATCGAAATTTCCAGACTCCAAATTGATAATGCAGTTTTTGCTATCAATAAAACCACAGTTAAAACCAGTTCCAACAATAAACCCAACTCGTGTTCCTTGGTCATTTAAATTAGAGCTTAGCAATTCACAGACAATGTCGTTAGCTAGATTTACTTTGATGCGTCTTTTTTTGATTTTAAAAGTATATTCTTCTAGGTACTTACCAACGTTTTTCCCGATAATTCCTTCAAATAGATTGCCTTTGGTACCTTTGACCAGATTACCATCCATTCTTTTTTCTCTAATTGTTGATTGAATAGGGTATGCAAAATTTATAGCAACAATGTCAACTGTTTTACTGAGGTGTTTTATAAAAAATTTACCAAGATCGTCTTTTTTGTTGAATTTGGGTAGGGCGCAAAATTTGTTTTCCTTGATTTCCAGGGTGCCTTCTTTGTATTCACCAATAGCTGATTTGAAATTTGTTCCTCCAATTACCATTAACTGGATAGGTTGTTTATCAGGATTTTTTAGTGGTGATAATTTATTTATGTTATAGCTGATGCTAGATGGTTTTGATTTTTTTGCTGTTTGGAGTTCTTTTATAAAATTTTCTTTTAACAATTCTAATTGTTTTGTAGTATAAATTTCAGGAAGCAATGTCATGTAATAATATTAATTTAATGCGATTAGATAGTCAATTTTAATTTAAATAAACTAAAAACTAGTGTTGACAATTTTTTATAACTATATAAATATATTTAGGTAATATTTTGTCGGGCCCTTAGCTCAGCTGGCTAGAGCGCCTGCTTTGCAAGCAGGAGGTAAAGAGTTCGAGTCTCTTAGGGTCCACCACAGACGCTCATTTGGGCTGTTTTTTGTTAATTTTTTTTAAAAAATCACTGCCAATATTTTGGTTTGGCAGTGGATGGTTATTGCTTGATGCTAATTGTGTAATAAGGTTTAGGAGATAAGCTACTCTATTACTAGCTTATCATTCTTCAAATAAACTTTGATTACCCCTCTAACTGGAACGTAAGAATATCTATGTCTTCTATATGACCTTATTGATTCTAACTCTCTTTCGCTTGAGTCGGTTACTTTAATTTTAAATGATGAAACAGCAATTGCTCTAATTTTTAACCTAGGGTTTGCACGACAGCCTTTGCATCGACCATATCCTTTAACTTTTTTAATAATTGATTTTCTGCCTGATTTGATCTTAACCTCTTTATTTTGAACAGTAACACTGATTTTATTTGGTGTATAATTATGGATGGTAAAATCTATGGGTGTATTATAATTCCA